>CAIVEH010000098.1 GCA_903904855.1 uncultured Bacteroidota bacterium
AGACGCAATTTTCGATGAAAAGACGCAATTTTTTGAACAAAAGACGCAACAAACACGCAGTTTTTTTGACGAAAAGACGCAATATTTTGAATGAAACACGCAACTTTTTGCCGGAACAAAAAAATCTCTTTTTCATCCCCCAACTTTTCAACTTGATCCGATTAACTGGTTACATATATTGTTAGCGTTTATAAGGAACTATATGCCAAAGGAGTACATGAAACTACTGTACTCCTATAGCGCCGGATCAATTAAATGGATCTACCCCAAAAGTTCACTATGCTCCCTGTTTCCTCACATATTTCGTCAGGATCACAATTACCTGCCCTTCAATCTTTCCTTCAATCTGTTCCGTATTATCTTCCACCAGTCTGATATTTTTTACTACAGTTCCCAGTTTGGCATTGAGTGTAGTTCCTTTCACATCCAGTGATTTGGTTAGTATTATGGTATCACCTGTCTGGAGTACGGTTCCGTTGCTGTCTTTATGAAGATCTACTGCTGCATCGTTTTCATGGTCGCCGGATGCTTTAGCCCAGGCAAGGCGGTCGTCGTCCAGATACATCATATCCAGGTTATCGGCTGCCCAGCTTTCATTTCTGAGGCGGTTCAGCATCCGCCAGCTTACTACCTGTACGGCAGGTACTTCGCTCCACATACTTGTACCCAGGCAGCTCCAGTGGCTGCTGTCCAGGTCTTCTTTCTTAGCTATCTGTGCTAGGCATTTATCGCATACCATCAGGCAGTTATCTTCATTTGTTCTGTCTTGTGGTAATACCTCATACATACTCAGTTTTGATTCTGATGCACAGAGTTCACATTTATTGCCGCTTCTTTCAATCAGTATATCTTCCAGTTTCATCCTGCCGTTTTTTTGCGTGCGAAGGTAATTCTTTTAGTTTACTGCAATCTGAGTATAAGCAGATGAAAGGATTTTTCGCTGTTTCCGGGTGTGTTTCAGTTATTGATATTCATAGTAATTGCTTTAAATCATGTTGTTTTTTTAACCTTTATTTAATGTATAGAATCCCGTTCATGCAATTATTAATAATACTTTTGCACCCCGATGAAAAAAATCAATGAATACAGAAAACTACTGGGTGTAGGAGAAAATGCGGAACTGAAAGATTTAAAGACCATTTACCGTAATTTAATGAAAGACTGGCATCCTGATAAGTTCCAGGACAGCCATGAGCATAAACACCTGGCAGAGGAAAAGAGTAAACATATCATTGAAGCTTATCATTTCCTGGTAAGTATAGCTCCAGAAACTCGGCTAGCTAATTTTGCTGCATATACACTCACTACTACTACTTCAGGTATCGAATCGTTTGATTACAAATCATCTATCCTGCAGATCAACTTTCTTGATGGTAGCAGTTATGAGTATTTTGCTGTTCCAAAACCTTTGTACATAAAATTTGTAAATGCTCCGGCGCCAGGCAGGTTTGCACGCAGGCATATTTACGGTTCGTTTATTTACAGGAGTTTCAACAAGCAATTAAAAGCAGAGCCTGAAATGGTGTAGGTTACAATGGTTATGTGGCTATAAAATAATTTCCCCCGGCTTCAAGGCATGGGGGCTTTTTTTGCTTATTGGCATCTACAGCTGCGTTTCATCATTTAAATAATTACCGTACTATTGCTGTAATAATTCACACTATTCAATGACCAAAGAAGCACAAATAGGCATAATAGGCTCGGGAGCTATGGGCTCAGGTATAGCTCAGGTAGCAGCTATGGCCGGTCACCAGGTAGTACTGTATGATAATAATACTGCTGCGCTTGAAAAAGCAAAAACAAGTTTGTCATCTGCATTGCAGAAACTACAGGAAAAAGGGAAAATTACATCTGCTGCTGAGTTGCTCAACCAATTTACTTTTGCTGACAGCATATTGTCCTTTGCTGGTTGCTCACTGATAATTGAAGCAATAGTTGAGCGACTGGAAGTTAAGAAAAGTGTTTTTGGCGAAGTAGAAATAGTAGTAAACGCTGATTGTATACTTGCCAGTAATACCTCCTCTCTCTCTATTACTTCGATTGCTGCATCCTGTAAGAAACCAGAAAGGGTGATTGGCTTACATTTCTTCAATCCGGCGCCACTTATGGCGCTGGTGGAGATAATTCCGGCAATACAAACTGATCCCGGCCTGATAACTATGGCTAAAGAACTGATGCTGCAATGGGGAAAACTACCAGTTATAGCAAAAGATACACCAGGATTTATAGTGAACCGGATTGCCCGGCCTTATTATGGGGAGGCAATCCGCCTATTTGAAGAGGGTATTGCCAGTATAGCTGCAATAGATAAAGTAATGACTGAAATAGCCGGTTTCCGGATGGGACCTTTTGCATTGATGGATTATATAGGCCATGATGTGAACTATGTAGTTACTGAAACTGTTTTTCAGTCGTTTTTTTATGATCCGCGCTACAAACCTTCTTTTTCTCAGAAAAGATTATTGGAGGCAGGATGGCTGGGTCGCAAATCAGGCAGAGGGTTTTATAATTATGCCTCAGGTGATGACATAAAGGGTGATGCGACAGATATGAGTACTGCCGGACTTATTATGGACCGGATACTGGCAATGCTTATAAATGAGGCAGTTGATGCATTATACCTTGGTGTTGCTTCGGTTGCTGATATTGAAACAGCAATGACAAAGGGCGTTAATTATCCCAAAGGTTTGTTGCAGTGGTGTGATGAATGGGGAGCATCGAATTGCCTCGCAGTTTTAGATGGCCTTTATGAAGAATATCATGAAGACAGGTACCGTTCCAGCCCATTATTAAGAAAACATGCTGCTGGAAATAAAAAATTTGTTTAATTTTCGGAAATGAAACAGATTCTACCCGTTGTTTTTTTATCATTCTGCTCACTTATTGGCCATTCACAGACTAATACTATCTGGGGCATATATGCCGGCGCCGGCGCATCTACAGTATATAATTACGATGTTGGTATTTCAGGTGGATTTGATTTTGCAAAGCAGGTCGGTAACCGCACAGCTATAGGCGCCAGCCTAAAGTATCAGAGCTATGCATTTCTTTATGACAAGGAAGCGAATTTTGTAAACAATGGCGGCGGGAATGCAGGCGTATCAATACTTAATAAAAGCAGTTATTTTTTTGTAACACCAAAGGTTAGCCAGTATTTCGGGAAACATGGGTGCCTTGAAGTTTACGTGGATGGAGGCGCCGGTTTCAAAATGAGCGGAACCGAAACGATGCGTAAGTGGGACTATAATAATGCAACAGGAACAGTGCCCTACGACAGTATACTCAATACTTCCAAAAACATCAACTCAATGGTTTTGCGTTTTGGCTTCGGACTTACTGAATATGTTCATCTTAGTAATCATTGGTGGTTTACCATTACTGAAGATTGTGGTTTTCTAGGCAATACCCTGAGTAAAACGAGCAATGTGGATGATCCGTCGCGCACATCCTACAGCCCTAATGGAAGATTGAATCCTAATTACTTTTCATTACAGATAGGTATTTTCCACACCAGGTATTGGGAAGAGCATAAAATGTGGACAGTTAAGTGGTAAGGAGTATTCAGGGAAGTATTCTTCAGAATAATAGTTGGTTTTACTCAATCGGTTGAGATAAAAAACAAGCTTTTAGCCTTGAAAGTCTGCAAGGTAATTTTTAAACTCAAGCCCGATTCAGAAGAAATTTCAAATGGGAGTAAAAATAAAATATATTCAGGCGTACAAAATTATATTTTGTATAATTCTATCATTTCTATCTACACCTACGTTTTCACAGGGCAAGTATGGATTTGAGACCGGAGTTGGTTACACTACATACAATAAATCATATCTTACTGCAGCTGCCCAGGGATACTGGCTGGGCCGGTTGTCTCATACTTTTTATTTCGGAGGAGTTATTTCCTTCCAGAGATTGTCCATGAAGTACACTAATAACCCGGCGCCAGCAACACTTGATTCAGGCACAATTTTTAATATCCGGCAGAAAAGCGACTATCTTTTCTTTATGCCGAGGATTGAAATGGGTATAGGTCGCTACAAGCATCTTTTTGCCAACTTTTCAATGGGCCCCGGAATATATCTGGGAGGCAACCAATGGACACATATGTATCAGCCATTTATTACTTCAGGCAACAATGGATATATTCCGGATACAGTGTTTCTGAATACTTCATATAATGTGCAGAACCTACTATTCAAGTTTACAGCTGGTTTGAAACAGCGGTTTACTACCTACAGTTATTGGAATATAGTAATATCTGAAGAGTTCAGCTACGTGCCAGGTAAAATAAGCAGGGAAACTCCTGATTTCAAGACAAATTATTTTACTGTTACACTGGGAATTATGCATAAATATCCCTCAACACGATTTGAAGAAGATTAATAATCTGCTTGTGATCCTCTCTTTTAAAGCAAAATAATTGCCATACTGATTTGCAGTTATTTAATTGCATTACATTGTAAAATGAATGATAAGGCATATTGTGTATTTGGAAATTGAATAAATTGTATGGCTTTATTTTTAAATAAATAGTATTTTTTCCCGAAAGTTGCATATATTTATATATTAAAAAGTAACTACCGGAAATTTTCAGAAATCAAGCGGAGAAATCCCGCCAGATTCTGAGAAGTTCAGGTATTAATAAGTATGCCGGAAACCTTTTCTTTCGGCATTACAGATTATTTATTTTTGAGTAAAATATTCTAAACCTCGTACTAATTCTGAATCTATGGCCCCAATTGTTTACCTACCAACAATGCTGATTAAATACCTGCAAATTCTGAAAGAGAAAATTGCGATCAGCTCCTATCTGACACGGCTGGCAATTATGTTTCTGCTCCTTATGGCGGGCCCATTGGCTTCGGAGACAGCCCATGCACAAGTTGTGGCAAGCTTTACAGCAGATGATACGGCCGGATGCGCACCATTGACAGTGCATTTTACAAATACCTCAACCGGGGCTACAAGTTATACCTGGAATGTGGGAGAAGGGCCAACGTATTATACTACCGATGTTGTTGAAAGCTATCTGACTGCAGGTACTTATACTGTTACACTTACAGCGATTAACGGAACTATCACCAACACTTCAACATTGGTTATAAAAGTATATCCGCCACCAACAGTATTATTTTCCGGAAGTGATACCCTTGTTTGCCCTAACAGCCCGGTAACATTTACGAGTACCAGTATTCCCGGCTCCTGGGGATCACTTACTTATAATTGGAATTTTGGTGACGGATATACAAGTACTGCATCCGCGCCATCACATTCTTATTCATCGCCTGGTTATTATAATGTTACGCTTTTTGCTACTAATGTAAAAGGATGCAGCAATTCGTTAACCAAGCCCAACTATATTCATGTTCAGACCCCTCCGACAGAAAGTTTCAGTGCAGCCACCACATTTTTCTGCAAGCCGCCTGCAGCAGTATCTTTTGTAAACAGTACCACCGGGTCCATGCCAATTACTTATAAATGGTATTTCGGTGATGGCGGGTCCGCACTTTCAACTAGCCCGACCCACATATATACTTCATCCGGGTCATATTCTGTTACACTGATATCTACCGACAACAAGGGGTGTAAAGACACATTAATTGTACCAAATTACGTTACAATCGGTAATCTTCATGCGGCTTTTACTTCACTTCCTGTATCATGCGGCGCAATACCAGTAACATTTACCAATACAAGTTCAACGCATATTTCCAGCAAGTGGTTTTTCGGTGATGGCGATTCATCAACCTCAGAAACCGGATTGCACACATACACAGCGCCAGGAACTTTTACTGTAAAGCTGGTAGTATTTGATGGCACCTGCTATGATACAATTACCCACCCGATTAATATATCATACCCTACCGGTGGTACCTTCAATATACTTCCATTGCATCCCTGCCCTCCGCCCTCATTGCTGACATTTGCGGGTACTGCCCCCTCAGGCTGTACTGTTTCGTGGGTATTTGACGATGGTTCGATGCTTACCGGCCCAACAGTAACCCATACCTATTCAAGTTCAAGAATATATTCTACCAGTATGGTGGTTACAAACAGCCTGGGGTGCACCGATACAATTATTAAACTAGATACACTTTATAACTTAAACCTTAACCCCTCTCCATCGCTTGGTGATAGTTGTATACCAGTTACAAACCATTGGACCGTTTATGATTACTCGGTAGTGTATAACCCATTTACACTGACAAGTATGTTTTTAGCTTACCCTGTACCAATCAGTTCTTATACCTGGAGGTGGGCAGATGGCACGCCCAATTCAACAAGTGCAACTCCTACCCATACCTATACTGCCGTGGGTCGTTATGCCGATTCATGTACTATTGTCACTGCTAACGGTTGTACTATTACAGCAGTAGATACCATCAGGGTGGGGACTCCTCAGAGCGCTTCATTTACCTGCTCTCCAACCAGGATCTGCACCGGACATACAATAAACTTTACAAGTACCTCCACTTCATCTTCCCTGATAGATTTCTACCATTGGAATTTTCAGGATGGTACTGATACAGTAGGACCCAATGTTACCCATCCTCCACATACTTTTACGGAGCCTGGTATTTATAACGTACTTCTGTCTGTTGGTTATAACGGATGTTACGGGTTGCCATTTCAACTTCATGATACAGTTGATTCACCAGGCGCAATGATTAATTACCACCTTGATTGTTCACCTGCAAGTTGTGTTACTTTCATTGATACTTCGTTAGGCGAGACTTCACATACCTGGATGTTTGGAGATGGAACAACATCTACCGCGCATTTGGTTGACCACTGTTACCCCGTTATTTCGTTATTCAATATTAAACTGGCAACATTAAACTCCACAACAGGATGCCGTGACACAGCATCAGTATCAGTGAACCTTACCAGAGCCAATATTACTTTTTTGCCTATTGATACTGCCATTTGTAAAGGGCAAAGTGATACCATTACTTCCAATGTTACGGTAAGGACTGCCGTACAGAATCATTGGTATGATAATGGAGTCCTGCTCCCTGATTCCGGCGCCCATATTTATCATAATTATCCAACTTCAGGTATTCATAACATTGTTCTTGTAATCAAAGATAATTACGGATGTTATGATACATCTTATACTATCCATATGCTCGCAGCCAAGCCAGCAGATAGTTTCGCCCTTTCGCCACCATCTGGTTGCGGGCCACTGGCCGTTACATTTACTGACCACACAACAGATGTAAGCGGAGTGGTTCTAAGCAGTTATAACTGGAATTTCGGAGATGGAACACCACCAGGTTTGGGTGCAGCTGTTACCAGCCATACTTATTCCACAGCAGGTACTTATTCAATCCAGGAAATTGTAACAGACAATGCCGGATGTGCAGATACATTTACCAGCGCCACACATGTAATTGTTCATCACCCGGTAGCTTCATTCTCCGTAACTGCCACTACTGTATGTGCAGGTACCAGCATTCATTTTATTAATACCTCGACCGGGATTACCAGCTCTTTATGGTTATTTGGTGATGGTACAACTTCGACTCTCAACTCGCCTGCTCACCCCTATGCTTCAGCAGGTGTTTATACGGTTAAGCTGGTCGTTAATGATTCGTATGGTTGTCATTCTGATACTTTAACCATGCCTGGATTAATAACCATAAATTTTTCTCCTTCTGCATCCTTTACAATGAGCGATTCATTTGCCGTATGCCCGCCACTCAATGTTAACTTTACCAATACAAGTACCGGGTCAGTGTCCTCTTATTGGGATTTTGGAGATACACGTACTTCATACTTTACCAGCCCGAGTAATGTATATATAGCATCAGGGCTGTACCATGTTTACCTGGTTGCAACAGCGACTAACGGATGTACCGATACTGCCAGGCACAATGTCAGTATGTTTGGTTATACTGGGGCATTTTCCTACACTCCTCTTTCAGGGTGTACTCCGCTTCATGTGCATTTTACAGCAATCGGCACCAGTGTAGACAGTTTTACCTGGAGCTATGGAGATGGTGGAGGATTTTCGGGAGTTCTTGCAGATACTATTTCGCATAATTACCTGCATTCTGGCAATTATTTGCCCAAACTGGTTCTTAAGGACAGTTTTGGCTGTACCACCGGCTCATATGGATTAGATACAATAAGAGTAGATACTGTAGCACCCAAATTTACAATTTCGCCAAACCCTGCATGCCAGTATTCTCCTGTTACCTTTACAGATATATCAACATCCGGTAGTTATTTCCCTATGACCGGATGGATGTGGTCGTTTGGCAGTGGTGCAACAAGTACTGTACATTCACCCTCATACACGTTTTCTGTATCTGGTGTACATACTGTAACGCTTACCGTTACAGATTCAAGTGGTTGCTCGGGTACCGTTACACATACCGTTACAGTCAATCCTGCACCACCTCCTATTTCAGGGGTATCAATTGTCTGTAAGGGTAATTGCTACCTGTTTACTGATGCACTCGGACTCGGAACATGGACAAGCAGTAATCCTTCAGTTGCATCAGTAGGGTCAGGCACAGGTATGGTCTGTGGATCAGCAATTGGTACTTCAACTATTACCTATACATCTGGACCAGGCTGCCCGGCTGTAAAAGCTGTAACCGTTGCAGCATCTCCATCATCAATTACCGGCATCAACAATATGTGTATCGGCCTCACATCAACGTATACCGATAGTGTACCTGGCGGGACGTGGAGTATAGCCCCATTAACGGTTGCAACTGTATCGCCAACGGGTGTTGTAGGTGGCATCGCTCCGGGCATTGCTACACTTACCTATACACTGGGTTCATGCACTGCTACAAAAGTAGTTACAATTACATCAGTTCCTTCTGTTATTACAGGACCATCAACGGTTTGTACCGGTACCTCTGTAACCCTGCTGGACAGCATACCAGGTGGAATATGGAGCTCCACAAGCTCCCATGTATCAGTAGTCTCCGGTTCAGGATTGGTGACCGGATCTTCAACCGGAACGGCGGTTATTACTTATTCATTGGGAGTGGGCTGCACCAGAACCAAAACGGTGACTGTAAATCTGCTTTCACCGATTACAGGGCCGACAGGTGTCTGTGTTGGAGGAATAATTCCCTTAGCTGATTCAATATCCGGTGGCACGTGGAGCAGTAGTGCCCCTGGCATTGCCTTGGTCGGCACCGGATCTGTAACAATTATTGGTGTTGCTTCTGGTAGTGCAACGATTTATTACACACTGCCTGATGGCTGCATAGCCACTCATCCGGTAACTGTTCATGGCCTGCCATCTCCTATTGGTGGCAATGTGCCGGTTTGCCAGTTTGCTACCGAGACACTAACAGATACTGCAGGAGGAGGAACATGGAGCATAACGCCACTGACTATTGGTACAATTGATCCGTTGGCAGGCGCCCTGACAGGTTTGCTGACAGGGACTGCTACAGTTACCTATTCACTGGGCAGTACAGGTTGCCAGACAACTTCGGTAATAACTGTGAACCCTGCACCAGCTCCAATAGGGGGTATCGCGCATGTATGTCAGTTGAGCACCACAACTTTAACAGATGTTACCAGCCCGGGAACCTGGAGCTGCAGCTCAGCTTTAGCATCTGTAGGAACGAGCTCCGGTATAGTAACCGGGATTTCATCTGGTATAGCTCCTGTAACATATACCGCTGCCAGCAACGGATGTTCCATTACCAGGAATGTAACTGTTAATCCACTACCTTCGGTTATTTCAGGTCCGTCATCAAGCTGTATAGGAGTACCAGCTACCTATACGGATACTATGACAGGAACAACATGGAGCCAGAGCACACCTGCCAGAGCTTCTATCATACCAACTTCCGGCATACTTACCGGAACATCGGCAGGACCGGACACAGTAATAAATACCAACTTATCTACTGGCTGCAAGTCAACCAAAGCAATAACAATAACTTCAGCACCTGATTCGATAATAGGTGCATCAGCAGTTTGTGTTGGTTCTACTGCTACATTAAGCGATGCTACCACAGGTGGTACCTGGACTGCCAGCAATTCCCTGGCAACTATAGGATCTTCATCGGGTGTGGTTCATGGCATTACACCTGGCACAGATACAATAACCTATTCGGTGGGTGTTGGTTGTGCAGTTACTAAAATTATAACAATAATAGCTGTTCCTGCGCCTATTACCGGCATCAACCATGTATGTGCTGGGGCAATTGATACATTAACTGATCCGACAGTTGGCGGTACATGGAACAGCAGTAATATGCTTGTTGCAACAACAGATGGAGCCGGCCATGTTACCGGAATTTCTCCCGGAACAACTATAATTAATTATTCTGTTGGCCCTGGTTGTACCGTGCCATTTTCTTTAACTGTAAATATTTCACCATCAGGCATTACCGGCAATAACTATGTTTGTCTTGGCTCCACAACCAACCTTTATGATATAACACCATCGGGTGTATGGAGCAGTTCAAACTCATTAATAGCACCAGTCAGCCCAACCGGCGTAGTTACAGGGTCAGGCGTTGGTTCAGCGATAATCAGTTATACAATATCATCCGGTTGCACAGCAACCAAAACGATGACTGTTATCCTGGTACCTGCTATTACAGGCCTGCCAACCAGCAAATGTGCATTTGGTGACACATTAAATATCAATGATTCGGCAGTTGGCGGCGTGTTTACAAGCGCTGTTGTAACAGTAACCAATTTAGGTGGCGGATATGGAAAAATATTGACCCATACACCAGGATTGGCAGCGGTAACCTATACCATGCCTACCGGATGTTACACAACTTCATTAATGACTGTGAACCCATTGCCTGATATTATCATGGGAAATTATCAGGCCTGTATGGGTCTTACATCTTTATTAACCGATGGCACTCCTGGTGGCGTGTGGAGCAGCCCAGGATATTCATCTATTCTTACGGTGGGCTCATCATCAGGTATTGTTACCGGCATTTCTGTTGGCAGCGCTATTGTTACCTATACTATTCCATTAACGGGATGTTATAAGGATACATCAGTAACTGTATGGCCTCAGCCTTCTTCGATTTCCGGCCCGAATGCAGTTTGTGCAGGTGCAACTATTTCAATGAGTGATTCAGTATCAGGTGGTGTATGGAGCAGTAATCATGTTTCAATTGCCACAGTCGGCGCTACAACAGGTATTGTGTCAGGGTCATCGTCCGGTACCGATACAATAATCTATACGCTTGGTTCTCATTGTTCTTCCTATAAACCGATTACCGTTTATCCATTACCAACAATATTTACCACTGTTGGCGGAGGAAATTATTGCCTGGGAGGCACAGGTGTCCCCGTTTCCCTCAGCAGCTCACAGACAGGGGTTATGTACCAGTTATATGACGGGATAATAACTATGGGTACACCATTTTCAGGTACCGGATCTGTTCTTAATTTTGGTATGCAAACGGCTTCCGGAACCTATACAGTTATAGCTACCAGCACGGCTACCTCATGCAGTGCTACAATGTTAAGCAGTGCAATAGTAGGTATTAATCCGCCTCCAACAGGATACGTTATTACCGGTGGCGGCGGGTATTGTGCTGATAGCCCGGGAATTCATATAGGTCTGGCAGGTTCTTCATCAGGAACCAATTATCAGTTACTTTTTGGGACCCTTCCTGTCGGCCCGTTAACAGCGGGAACAGGCTCTGCCCTAAATTTTGGTGTTTATTCCTCACTGGGAACTTATAAAGTATTTGCAACAAATGTAACCACCACATGTACTGGCTATATGCCAGATAGTGTAAACGTTTCTATTGCGCCTACTGTAGTACCATCTGTAAGCATTAGTTTATCGCCAGGAGACACTGTATGTGCTGGTACTCCTGTAAATTTCACTGCATCTTCAATAAATGGCGGCAGCTCGCCGGTATATCATTGGCTGGTAAATGGTTCTGGCGGTGCTACCGGCGCTACTTATACATACTCGCCAGCCAATAGTGATGTGGTAAGTGTGAAACTGAAGAGCAATGCAACTTGTCCGCTTCCGGATACAGCTGTCAATTCAGTGGTAATGAATGTTGATCCGCTGGTGATACCAGTAGTTACTATTTCGGCTAATCCGGGAACTACAATCACACCTGGACAAACTGTAACACTTGTGGCGGTTTATACCAATGGTGGCCCGGCACCTACCTTCCAATGGTATAAAAACGGAGTGCTTATTCCCGGCGCCACTTCAGACACGCTGGTATTGAGTAATGCTGCCAATAATGATTCACTTACCTGTGTTGTAACAGGCAGCGGCCCTTGTGGTAATCAGCCGGGGGCACATTCGGTTATTATTGTGGTTAACAATGTAGGTGTTCTTCAACTGAACAGTACCGGAGAAATCAAGGTATTGCCAAACCCGAATAAAGGAGACTTTACCGTAAAGGGATCGCTAGGTTCTCTGGCAGATGAAGAAGTTACACTGGAGTTAACCGATGTGATAGGGCAAGTAGTATATAAGGGAATGTTTATTGCCCGTAACGGTATTATCAATGAACATGTACGTCCGGATAATTCACTTGCAAATGGTGTTTATCTGCTCAGCATACATTCAGATACGGAGAACAGAGTTTTTCACGTGATTATTGAGCAGTAGTAACCAGTTAAAGCAAAAGGACAAAATTTTTGAGCCTGATATATAAATTGCCCCGGTTCAATGAGCCGGGGCAATTTATTGAATAGCTACAGAGAATGCAAACCAGAAAAATATTCTTTAACGACTTCTTTTAAAACCAATAATACTTATTATAGCTAACTTTGCCTGCTACTGCATTTATCTACATGGAATTACCGAAGGGCAAGAAGGTTTATTTCGCATCCGATTTTCATTTGGGAATACCAGATCGCAAAACCAGTCTTGCAAGGGAAAAGCGACTTATTCAATGGCTCGATGAGATTAAGACTGATGCTTACCACATATATCTGGTAGGGGATCTTTTTGATACCTGGTTTGAGTACAGGAATGTTGTTCCCCGTGGCTTTACCCGTTTTATGGGAAAGCTGGCAGAACTCAGGGATTCAGGCATATTGATAACTGTTTTTACAGGTAATCATGATCTGTGGATGCGTGATTATTTCAATACAGAGCTGGATATTCCCGTGCATCATCAACCCATAACAATAGAGATGAACAGGAAGAAGTTTTTTATAGCTCATGGTGATGGTCTTGGGCCTGGTGACCATGGTTATAAAGTACTTAAGAAGGTACTTCGCAATCAGTTTTCACAATGGCTTTACCGCCGGTTACATCCCGATACCGGTGTGGGTTTTGCAGGCTGGCTTAGTCGGCTGGGGCCCAAGCACAGCGCAGAAGCGCCTGCTAAGAAATTTATGGGACCCGAGAAAGAAATGCTGGTTCAATTCTGCCTTGAAAAACTTAACAATGAACATTTTGACTATTTTGTTTTCGGGCACAGGCACATAGCTATTGAATACCCTTTGCCTCAAAACAGTCTTTATGTAAACCTGGGCGACTGGCTTCAATTCGACAGTTATGCTGAATTTGATGGGACAGATTTAAGGCTTAAATATTATAAGGTACTTTCCTGATTTACGATACTACATTTGAGCATCCTCCACTTACCATTCATATCTTTTTTCAGTTCCACATTTGTATACCCAGCTGATTCGAGGAGTTGTTTACAGGCTTCAGCATGTGCCGCATCCAGCTCACAATATATTTGTCCCTCCTTTCTTAAATGGCTTTTCCCGAATTCGGCAATGGCGCGGTAAAATACAAGCGGGTCATTATCTGGTACGAACAAAGCAATTGTGGGCTCGTATTTGGTTACATTGTCATGGAGTTTGCTTTTTTCCTTATAGGGTATATAAGGGGGGTTGGATATAATTATATCATACCTGCCCAGTTCTTTATTTCTGGCGGTTTCATCGAGAAAGTCCAGTTCCAGCAGCCGTATGTTATCAGCGCTCTTCTGTTTTTCAGCTTCGGTCAGCACCCATTGAATATTGGTTCGCAAGGTATCAAGGGCATCGTGGCTGATATCTGCACATGTAACTATGGAAGAAGGCAACAATCTCAGGAGCGAGATACTGATACAACCACTGCCGGAGCCTATATCGAGGATACGTAATTTTGGGATTTGGAATTGGGGATCAGTGTTTTGCGTGTTGGATTTAGGATTTAGGATTTTGACTTCATCAATTACCCATTGCACCAGTTCCTCCGTTTCGGGACGTGGAATCAAAACATTTTCATTTACCAGAAACTCTCTGCCCATAAACCACGCACTGCCGGTAACATACTGAATGGGTTTACCTTTAAGCAGGTCTTTGGATTTGCTGTCGAACATGTCCTGCTGTCTTTTTGTAAAAGGGGTGTCTTTCTTATCCAGTCGTGCCATTTTGCCAAGACCGGTTATAAACTCCAGGTACAAGTGCGCAATGGCTGTAGCTTCACTGGTATCATAAAGAGGTTGCAATTGTTTGATTAACTGGTAGAAGGCCTGACTGTTTGTTAGCATGATGTAAAGGTAAGGCCTAAAACCCCAAAACCCTCCCGAAAAAGGCCCGGGACCTTGTTCCTGGGTTACACTTAAGAATACGGGTGAACACATTGACTTTATTCAGCTGAAGGATAACATTAACCCGGTGGTAGTTGAAAATTAATAAGGCAATTTATTTGTTTATTTACCTTTACTACGTGATGAATCAGGAATTGTATATGAACCGATGCTTCTCGCTTGCACTGCAGGCAAGGGGATTTACAGCGCCTAACCCAATGGTAGGCGCTGTGCTGGTGTACAATAACGTGATAATAGGTGAAGGGTGGCATCAGCAATATGGCGGGAATCATGCAGAGGTGAATTGCCTGAACAGCGTAAAAGAGGAAGATAAACACCTGATACCAGAAAGCAGGATGTATGTGAATCTGGAACCTTGTGCCCACCACGGGAAAACCCCGCCTTGTGCCGACAGACTGGTACAGGAAAAAGTGAAGCGCGTGATAATAGCCAATACAGACCCATTTGAGCAGGTAAGCGGAAGAGGTATTGAAATACTGAAACAGGCGGGTATTATTGTTACAACTGGTGTTCTGGAAAAAGAAGGATTATGGCTTAACCGCCGTTTCTTTTGTTTCCATACTTTCAAGCGGCCTTATATCATTCTTAAATGGGCGCAGACTGTCGATGGGTTTATAGCACCTACAGACCGCAGCAGATACCAGATAACAGGAAAATACAGCCAGATGCTGGTACATAAATGGCGCACCGAAGAAGCAGCAATAATGACCGGCACTACTACTACCCTCAATGATAACCCCCAACTTACTGCCAGGCTGGTGGAGGGAAAACAACCATTGAGAATTATTCTTGACCGAAGCCTGAAAGTACCTCAAACGCATAATGTATATGATGAAGCTGCCGATACATGGATAGTCAATGAGCAGATGGAGGATTTGGATGGTAATGTTCATTTTGTGAAGCTCGATTTTGATCATTTATTATTGGAACAGCTGATGAGGCGGCTGTATGAGGCGCGCATATTATCGGTAAAAATAGAGGGAGGAGCTGCTTTGCTCAACAGTTTTACAGGCCCCGGGTTATGGGATGAAGCCAGGGTATTTAAAGGGGAAGCCCGGCTGAAACAGGGGATACCAGCACCTGTATTGACAGATGCTGTGCCGGCTTTAAATACATTTGTAGAGCGGGATACGCTCGATATCTTTGTAAATAATAATAGCCCGTTTACATACGTAAAGGGAATGGAAATTTAAACACTCCTTAATGTACTACCTGCTTGTTGCTATCCTGTTGAATGTTGTCATCTCTTCGCTTTTTAAACTGTTTCCCAAATATAGTATTGATACTTTTCAGGCAGTGGTTGTGAACTACCTGGTATGTGTAATAACAGGCTGTGTATTTATAGGGCAGATACCTTTGACTGTAGATACGGTTCATGCATCGTGGTTTACCTGGTCTCTGGTAATGGGTGCAATGTTCATAATCATCTTTACTCTGCTGGTACTATGTATAAAAGTAGATGGAATTACCACTGCTACCATTGCCAACAAGCTATCACTGGTAATACCTGTTCTTTTCTCTGTAATCCTTTACAAAGAAGTGCTGGGCCCTTTCAGGATTGCAGGCATACTACTGGCTATACCTGCTATTTACTTTACTACGAGGGTTAGGGAAGCAAACAATAAACCACAAAATCTTGTTCTACCGGTACTTGTGTTCCTGGGTGGAGGATTGCTTGATACTGCTATCAAGTATGTGCAGACATATCACCTCAGTACCGATGCCATACAGGCGCAATATGCCATATTCTGTTTTGCGGCAGCCGGCGGTATTGGCATTTTGATAATGATATTAATGCTATTGCTCAAAAAGAATAAAATACATGGCCGCAGTATCATTGCAGGGATCATTGTTGGCATCCCGAATTATTTTTCAATTTACTACATCATCAGGATGCTGAACAGTAATTTTCTTCAAAGCTCTGCTGCTATACCAGTATTTAATATCAGTATAGTAGTTGTTTCTTCGCTTACAGCTATTATTGTATTCCGGGAGCAGGTAAACAGGTTGCGCATTATTGGGCTATGCCTTTCGGTACTGGCTATACTTCTTATTGCTTTTGGAGACAGATAAAAATTTAAAACGCACCTTCCATCGCCAGATCTTCTATCAAAGCTTTACGGTCGGCGACCTTGGCATTGATCAAGGTAATTAACAAATTCAATAACCGATCCGGATCTGTTTTCAGGTTATTGACGGATATGTTTAGATCACCATAACCCATATTTTTATCCCAATAGTGTATTAATTTCCAGAATGCACTCTTAATCATGTTTGGTGAATGGCCTTCTTTTGCATATAAGCAAATCAATTTTGACCACTTTGTTGTATTCTTAATTTCCACCCCATTTATGTATTGCCATTCCAGATGACTATTATTTCGGCCCATTAAAGTGATCCCGTCTATAGTAAGAACAATGGCTGGTTTGCGGTCCAAAATCTGAAATAATGCTATCGGTATCAACAAGCCAAAGAAGCCAACTGAAAGCCATCCTTCCCACTGGTTCTGAGGATCAGTCATGATGATATCAATGCCTAATATAACAAAGAAAAGACTTCCTCCCAGAATTTTAAAACCATTCCTTATAGACCTGTATATTTTTATCTCGTACATAAGCATCTTGAATTAATGCCCAGCCCCGATACTGCTGTCATAGTCAATACCCTGTCTGCGCAATATTCCTTTTACACTCATGGCAAAAACTGCCAGGTAACCAAAGCAGACAACTGTGATCCAGTAAGAATTATGGATACCTATACTCTTAAGGTCGGCAAGTTTGCCTTGGATTGGAGGGATTATAGCACCACCCAAAATCATCATAATCAGGAATGCAGACCCTTGTGAGGTGAACTTACCCAGACCAGCTATAGACAGCACAAATATGGCCGGCCACATAATGGAACAGAACAGGCCGCCACTTAGAAAGGCATAGGTAGCTACCTGGCCAGTGGTAAGAATACCAGTTATCATACACACCATGCCAAGTGAAGCAAACAGCAGTAATGTTTTGGCGGGCTTATCCTGACCGGCATAAAATGCAGCGGCAAGTATGAGCACACAGATCACATAAGAGTAGAGTGGTGTAATATCGTTTTGCGCTATTGCATTGACAGCCATTACTACCCCAAAAGCAATAACTGGTACAAGGAAAATAAGTATTGCCCGGAGCGAAGCAGATGGATTAAAGTTCTTGATGGATCCCGTCCAGCGGCCAACCATAAGGCTACCCCAGTACATGGATATAAAGGGTGCAATCTGCGATGAGTTATAACCGCCGAATTTTGGCTCGGCCAGTAAAGCGCCAAGGTTGCTCTGTATTGTTACCTCAACACCTACGTAAGTAAAAATCGCCAGCATGCCCAGCACAAGCTGCGGGTACTTCATAGCGCCCCAGCCATCACTTTTGCGGTTGGCCAGTGCTAGCGAAATAAGTAATGTGCCAACTATGATGACAAGGCCTGCTACAAGCCATTTTATGCGGTCCATTTCTATGGCCTGTTTCAGGACAGGATCGGTGGTTTCGACCAGGTAACTCCGGAAGATAGGTATGAAGATGCCAATGAGCAGGAAGGTCATAATAATAAGGGCGGTAAGTGCCTTAGGCGATTTTTCGGCATCGGTTTCGTATTTTCCTGAGGGCAGTTTTTTGGAAAAGAAAAATACAGCAGCAGCCAGTACAAAGAGCGCACCTACGCAGGCATAAAGAATAGTTACTTTACCCAGTCCCAGTGAATTGATCTGGTCATCGCTGGCCCTGGTGGCACCAAAGAGCGCCAATGCCACAATGATGGGCCCGATAAAGGTGCCGAATGAATTGATACCACCACCGAGGGTGATACGATTGGCACCTGTCTCGGGAGGGCCGAGGAGGGCTGCAAACGGATTTGCGGCAGTCTGCTGCAGGGAGAAGCCCAATGCAACTGCAAAAAGCCCTATGAGCATGCCGGGGAATGTGTTGGCATTTACGGCAAGTATCATAATAACTGCGCCCATGGCAGAAAACAAAAGGCCATAAACTATACTGTTTTTATACCCCCACCGGGCTATAACATCGCGACCAAAAAGGGTAGCAATAGCATATAGCATAAGGGCACCTATATAGTAGGCCAGATAAAAAGCAAAATCTATGAGCTGCGACTGAAACTGGTCAAGATGAAAATAATGCTTGCAGAAGGGTATAAAAACCCCGTTGCCGGCGGCGATAAAGCCCCAGAAAAAGAAAACGGTAACCAATGTAGAGAGCGCCCCTGAGTTGTTGGCAGGTGTGGCGGTGGTGGTTTTTTGCTGCATAATCTGTTTACGTTGGGAGTAAAATAGGGAGTAATTGTGAATTATTATAATCGTGAAGGATGAATGGGTTTGGATGAGGGAATGAAGGGGGGTTATAAAGGAAACCGTCTGAATTTGCACAATAATAGTAAGCAAGCAATTTCATTAACTTAGAAACAGTACTCCTTCAAAACTGAAATGCTTCTATCCATGATATTCATTTAGCCCATTAGATCTTCATAACCCCGGTGTGTCTTCAGCCAGGCTGCCACAAACGGACAATACACAATCATTTTTAAACCCTTCTCCCTGATATGATCCAGAACAAATTGCACCAGCATAACCCCTATACCCTTGCCCCGCCCTGATGCCGGAACATTAGTATGCATCAATACAATACTACCTTTAAGCCAGCGATACTCAAGTGTGGCATATTCGCCATCTGGTAACGCTATCTCAAATCGAAACAGTTTTTTGTTATTTACAACTTCCATCTGGTATGCAATTGGTCAAATAATCCGGTAAATTTATAGTATTGCATTGTATCAGGCCACAAAAAAACTCCGGAGAACCGGAGTCTATAAAAAATGCCGGGATACACACTAAATACCCGGACACTAATTATCCTATAAATATTAACTATTTTTTGGACTGAACCTGCTCATCATGCTTCAGTACCTTGGCCTCAATATAAAATATTATCTCCTCAGCAATGTTTTTCGATTGGTCACCCACCCGTTCCAGCTTGCGGATTATTGAAAGTACATAAAGAGAATCACTAAGCACGCTGATATCTTCCCTGATACACTCACTTACGTTCCGCATGGCATTGGTATTGATAATATCCAGAGCCTCGTCCCGTTTAAAAATGCTGCGTGCGAGCGTTGTGTTTTCATTCTCAAAGGCCAACCGGGTATCTGCCAGTATTTTTATTGCATCATCAAACATGGTAACCATATTTGATGCATGTAGCACACTCTGGTTAAAATTGGACTCAGTCTCAATAATGTACTTACTGATTCCTTCGGCATAGTCACCTATACGCTCCAGGTTGGTATTTATCTTGAGGACAGCTAGTAGAAACCTCAGGTCGATGGCAACAGGACAGTACAAAGCGAAGATATCTTCACAATCCCTGTCCAGCTTAAGTTCAAAGGCGTTTACACGCCGTTCCTTAAGCACCACTTCTCTTGCCAGGTCGCGGTCAAAATTCACTAATGCATTCCGCGACTTTTTCAGTTGTGATTCCACAAGGTTCCACATACTGATGAGTTCCACTTTTAATGCCTGTAATTCATTTTCCAGTTGTGTCATATAACTCCGAAATTATGCTTAACGTAATTTTTTTTTCAACCTCTATCAAATAAAATGATCAATTCTTTTCTCAATCTTCAAGTTATGCCCCAAGCTTAATGCATGGTTCCCTTTCAGGGGACAGGGGCTTATGGTATGAAGTTACTTAACTAAACCTTCCTGTAATATAGTTCTGAGTCCTTATATCAGTTGGGTTTGTAAACATCTGTTTGGTATCATCAAATTCAACCAGTTCGCCTACATAGAAAAAAGCTGTTTTATCGCTTACCCTTGCAGCCTGCTGCATATTATGCGTTACAATAATAAGCGTGTAATTCTTCTTCAGTTCATGAAAGAGTTCCTCAACGGTAGAAGTGGAAATAGGATCAAGTGCAGAGGTGGGCTCATCAAAAAGCAGTACCTCAGGCTCCATAGCCACAGCCCTCGCAATGCAAAGGCGTTGCTGCTGGCCTCCCGAAAGGAAGGAACCCTTCTTGGTGAGTGAATCCTTTACCTCATTCCATAAAGCTACACGGGATAAGGATAGTTCTACAATCTTATCCTTCTCCGCTTTAGGCAATTTGATACCATTGAGCTTGTAGCCGGCAATAACGTTATCATAAATGCTGAGATTTGGGAAAGGGTTAGGCCGCTGGAAAACCATCCCGATTTTCAGCCGCACAAAGATGGGGTGCATTTCCATCACATCCTCGCCATTAAGCATAATTTTGCCCTTGGCAGTTGCTCCCGGAATCAGCTCATGCATGCGGTTGATACCCCTGAGGAAAGTAGTTTTTCCGCAACCCGACGGGCCCATAACTGCAGTTACAGTATTGCGGGTTATTTCAATGTTTACATTCTTAACAACATGATTGTCTCCGAAGTAAGCATTGTAATCAATAGACTTTACAATTGTACTTTCCATTTTCTGGTTATCAGCTTTGTAAATATGTTCAGCAATAAAACGAATATCAGCAGGATACAGGAAGCCCCCCACGCAAGGTCATGCCAGTCGTTATATGGGCTGGTAGCGTAATTAAATATAAGCAAAGGCAGGCTTTGCATAGGTTTTAATACGTTGCCGGATAAATAGGGATTACCAAATGCTGTAAATAGCAATGGCGCTGTTTCGCCAGCTATCCTTGCCACAGAAAGCATTACGCCTGAAAGAATGCCGCTAATGCCGCACGGAATAATAACTTTAAGAATAACCCTATGAAAAGGCATACCTAGTGCATAAGCTGCCTCACGAAGTGAATCAGGCAGCATTAGCAATGTTTCTTCGGTAGACCGGATGATAATTGGCAGCATCATTATAGCCAGAGCTGCGCTACCAGAGAGGGCAGAAAATCCACCTAAAGGCTTTACAAGCCAGAAGTATGCGACAATGCCTATTACAATTGACGGAACACCCTGCAAAATATCAACACATAAGCGACTCCAATAAGCCAGTTTGCTAGTTTTATTTTCACTGAGGTATATGCCGCAGAGTATACCAAACGGTATGGCAATGACTGAGGCGCAACCAATAATGATCATACTTCCAAGTAAAGCATTGGCAACACCACCACCAGCCTCACCAACGGGTTTTGGCAGATTGGTAATAAAATGCCAGTTGATTTTGGTGATACCAGCCTGAATAATATAAATAAGTATAAAGATAAGAGGAACAACACATGCAAATGCCAGCCCGACAGTGAGGGCCTGGAATCCGGTGCTTTTTCCAATCCTGAACTTTACATTCGATTGCGCTTGCATAAATATTAATTTGTAAACTGCTTGGTTAGCCTTTTTCCGATGAGATTGATTACTACAGTTACCAGGAAAAGAACAAGGCCTAGTTCGATCAGCGCTGAAAGGTATACGGGATGATCGGCTTCAGTAAATTCATTGGCTATAACACTGGCCATAGTGTTGCCAGGAGCAAAAATACTTTTAGGAATCAGGGTTGTATTACCTATCACCATCGTTACAGCCATAGTCTCGCCCAGCGCCCTTCCCAAGGATAAAAGGATTCCTGCAAACAGGCCCGATTTGGTATAAGGCAATATAACGCTCCTGATCACTTCCCAGCGGGTAGCGCCAAGTGAATATGCTGCTTCCTTCAGGTTAGCAGGTACCATTTTAATCATCGACTGCCCCAGAGATGCAGCATAAGGGATGATCATAATTGCCAGTATGAGTGAGGAGGTAAAAATACCAAGGCCAACAGGGGCCACACCGATCTTAGTTTCAAAACTCCTTACAATAGGCACTAAAACAGCAAGACCCCAGAAACCATATATTACTGAAGGCACAGCAGCAATCAGCTCAACCGTATTCTTAAGCAGGTTTGGTAACCAACCTTTAGGATAATACTCCCCAAGGAAAATAGCTACCGCGAATGAAAATGGGATAGAAATAAATAAGGCCAGGAATGATGTAAGAATAGTACCAAGTATAAACGGATAGGCGCCGAAAATGTCTCTTACAGGGTCCCATGTTTTGCCCCACAGATATCCTATTCCCGATGCCTTAACAGACAATACAGACTGCAGGATAAGTGTAAGCATAATACCCAACACCAGTACCACTGTTGCCAGAGCTACAAGAATTATAGTTTTCCTGAAAACATTCTCGGCCTTTATCTGGCGATGCGAACGCTTGATTCTTTTAATACCCTTCACAGCATCACGGATTTTGGCAGAAGTAATTACCCGTCCCAGGATGTTCTCGGGACGGGTAATCAGATTATTATCAACAGTAGTTTCCATTATTTTCTTATTGCAGATTATTGCAAAACCGGTTTACCATCATAGGTAACTGATTTCAGGATAGCATCGCCAACAGCAACTGCTTTGGCAGAAAGAGGAGCATAATTGAGCGCTCCGCTATACTGTTGTCCGTCGTGGATCATCCATTGAACCAGTTTCAACATTTTGGTAACCTTATCAAGGCTGCGGTCGTTATACTTCTGCTCTTTGTAGACCAATATCCAGGAAAGACCTGAAATCGGGTAGCCATCAGGAGCATCAGTATTTGTGAGTGATACTTTACCATCAGCCGGGATTTCAATATTGGCAGCAGCAGTAACACTTGATATGCTTGGCAGGATAAAATTGCCAGCCTTGTTCTTCAGTTTACCATAAGCCATATTGTTCTGGCAGGCATAAGCCAACTCAACATAACCAATGCCACCAGGAGTTTGCTTAACACCACCTGCAACACCCTCATTTCCTTTTCCACCAAGACCAACAGGCCAGTTTACAGCAGAACCTTTACCAACTTTTGTTTCCCAATCCTTGCTAACCTTGCAGAGATAAGTAGTAAAGATGTTAGTAGTACCACTGCCATCAGAACGGTGAGAAACCTGGATATCAGTTGAAGGAAGTTTTACACCTTTATTGATTTCAGCAATTTTAGGATCATTCCATTTCTTGATTTCACCAAGGAAAATGGCTGCAACTACTTCAGGAGTAAAATTTAATGTATCCTTCAGGTCCGGCAGGTTATAACTGATAACCACTGCGCCTGCTGTAGCAGGGATATGAACTGCAGGTGCAGAAAGAGCTGAATCCTGTTTGCCGTTCAATGGTGCATCAGAAGCTCCGAAATCAACAGTTTTAGCTGTAAGCTGCTGGATACCACCACCAGAACCAATAGACTGATAATTTACTTTCAGGCCATTGCTCTTGTTGTATTCAGAGAACATCTTTGAATATAAAGGGTTAGGGAATGTAGCGCCTGCACCCAGAATGGTATTGTCAGTTGTGTCCGATTTTGAGGCTGTTCCTGAACCACTGCCATTACAGCTTGTAAGCATAAGTCCGCCCGATACTACTATCGCGATTGCGGATAAAGCCAGTTTGTTTACAATTTTCATAATTATTTGTTTTGCGGGTAATTCATACCCTTGTTATTATTTTCCGTAGATGTAGTAGAAAGTCAAACGATAAACTGCATCTGTACCTTTAATACCATTTACGTTGCCGTTCATTGAAGCATATGTAGTATTGGCAGAGTTTTTACCAGTTACATCCAGACCGCTGTTGTATGTATTCATCCAGATGTTTGGCATGATGTGTACATTTTTGATCGGAGTGTAATCAATACCAAAAGTTGCAAACATTTCTTTAGTAGTTGGCTCATACTGTGAAGTCGATGCAGAATAACTCTTTGTATTTTTATCGCTTGCAATATTGCTCAGATTACCTGTTGGGTCGTAATTATCAAAACGTGCAAAGAAGCCCAATTTCTCAGGAGTGATACGACCTTTTGCAAATACAGAAACACCCATTGCAGAAGTGGTACGGTAATAAGTATAACCATCCTTGCCCGTAACTGCAACATCACCCATCAAAGTATTCATAAACACTTCAGCGCCTGCAGTGAATTTTTTACCAGCATAAGCAACAAATAATTTTGTCAAATTGCGGTCGAAGTATCTTGGACCATTAAAACCCTTTACATAAGTACCCCAAGCCTGTTTTGTATAATCCTGGTAAAGATCAACGATGATTTTCCTGTTAGCAAACTTAGCCCATACGTCACCATAGAAGGATTTGAACATATCACTTTCTGGTTTAGCACCCTGGCCGTTACCAACCATTACAACATAGCCGAAGTTTCCTTTGTTGTCAAATTTACCCTGAAGACAAGCGCCGAAATCATAAGAAGTAGTACGGCGCGTATCCGTAATAGTCCTTTCAATAGCACGGTAACCCCAAACTTCCTCTGAAGCCATACCACTTCCGTTTTTAGCAAAAGTTGGAGTAGCTGTTTGTCCGAAAATCAAATCGGCATTCTTATAGATGTTTTTCCAACGGATATTTGCCAGTTTTACATAAGGAGCGAACTTATTATTTACCAGAACATCTCCGTTATTACCTAATGCTAATGTTCCTGCTGTAGAACCTGAAGGAGTAGATGTAGCATTTGCCTTCTGGCCTAAAACGCCTGCAGCCCAATCATCTTCTGCCGCAAGCAAAAATTCTGCTGAAAACTTAGCACTGATGTTATAATCATAACCCAGATAAATACGACGCCATTGAAAAACATTGCTGTTTAAAGGAACGTTTGTGTATTGGTTAGAACCACCACGGTTAGCTTCATCGCTACCACCTTTATAAGCGTAGTCGCCAAAAGCATAACCCCACAATTTACCGCTTGGTTTGAAGGTTGAATCGGCTGTTTGTGCAGTAGCAGAGCCTGCAACCATTAAAAAAAGAGAGCAATAAATGCTGATCTTAGTAAAAGTTTTTCTCATTGCGTGTGTTTGTTTTAATTTGTGCACAAAGGAAATAATAGCCTATTACGCCAATGTTACGCCAATATTAATTTAATGTTAACTCGCTAAATTTTTAATTTTCATGCGTGTAATTTCATCTTTATAGTCTTTTAAAGATTATTACTTTATGTCTTTATGAAGCAATTAATCAGCATGTTTCCCAAATCCATACTTTTAGTTAATCTGGTAACATTACTTAACTTCAATGATCAAAATGACAATGGCCGATGAATTTTCCAGGTCATTATAAAGAGGAAAACTTATGAATTTGACCATTTTTACTGACGACAGGCTACTTGAGGAGATCATAAAATATACGAGGGTCAAGGCCTTAAAAAAGGATTCAATAGTCATAAATTCAGGAGATGAAGTATTTTTTGTACCGATTGTGCAAACAGGCGTACTGCGCATAGTGAGGCAGAATGAAGATGGAAAGGAAATTTTCCTTTATCACCTTTACCCCGGCCAGACCTGTGCTATGGCCATTAATTGCTGCCAGGCACATAAAAAAAGCATGGTTAAAGCAATTGCCGAGGAGGATAGTGAAATATTGCAGGTACCTGTGAATATGGTGGAAGAGTGGTTTAAATACCCCGAATGGAAGACCTTCATCAACAGTACGTATGGAAGCAGGTTTGCAGAATTGATAGAAGTTATAGACCTGATAGCATTCAGCAATATGGATAAGCAGGTGCTGCATTACCTGCAGAAGCGTGCAAAAGCTTGCGGAAGTAATGCATTGGTAATCACACATCAGCAGATAGCAGATGAATTGCATACACATCGTGAAGCGGTTAGTAGGTTACTGAGAACTATGGAGCAAAAGGATATTTTAAGGCTGGGTAGAAATACGATTGAGTTACTTCACGATTGACAAATACTTATTTCAATGAAATCGTGCTGATTTTATTCTGAAGATTAACTTTGAACATTCAGGACCTGCCATTTAACGGTAGGAATATAATCATGCTGGTCAATAAGCCAATATTTTCAGATCCAATCCTGGCAGATGAAATCAACCGATACGGCAAAACAAAATCAGTTAAAAAAGATGCTGTAATCATGTCACCAGGCGATAATGTATTTTTTCTGCCAATTGTGATGCAAGGGGTATTTCGGATCATCAGGCAAAATGCAGAGGGTAAAGAAATTTTTCTCTATCACCTTTACCATGGGCAGACCTGCGCAATAACTGTAAATTGCTGCCTGGAACACAAAAAGAGCAGTATAAAGGCTATTGCTGAAATGGACACTGAGGTATTGTTGATTCCCGGCAATATGGTAGATGAATGGTTCCGGTTTCCTGAATGGCGGAATTATATCAATAGTACCTTCAGCAAACAATTTCTGGAACTTATAGAAGTAATTGACCTTATTGCCTTCAGCAATATGGACCGGCAAGTGCTTCATTACCTTCAGGAGCGGGCAAAAGCTACCAATGTGAAAGTTATAAGCATT
The DNA here is from genome assembly GCA_903904855.1 of uncultured Bacteroidota bacterium. Lineage (GTDB taxonomy): Bacteria > Bacteroidota > Bacteroidia > Chitinophagales > Chitinophagaceae > Nemorincola. The sequence goes on from CAIVEH010000098.1 coordinate 26,825, forward strand.
ACCCACCAGGAAATTGCAGATGAATTTCATACGCACCGGGAAGCGATCAGCAGGTTGCTGAGGACCATGGAACAAAAGAACCTGGTAAAGCTGGGAAGAAATACGATAGAACTTTTTGGCAGTTAGGGAACATATGTTCCTGAATAATAAACAAGTGTATCCGAATTTTACACTCAGAACCAAAAAAGTTTTTTATGAAAAAAAATATGGGTACCGTCGACCGCATTCTGCGGATATTGATTGCGGCTGTAATTATTACATTGTATTTCACCAATGTAATCAATGGCACTGTGGCAATAGTGTTACTGGTTTTATCAGGGATATTTATCCTTACCAGTTTCATCAGTTTTTGTCCTTTGTATCTTCCATTCGGAATAAGCACCAAAGGGAAGAAATAAAAAGCTGTAAGATCTGAAAAAGAATCATCCTGATCAACGGGTGATTCTTTTTCATTTTAACAAGGTCTTTTAAAGAATTTTCTGTTTATCCAACAAATGTTCCCGACAGCATTGAAATATCATCTCACCTTTGTGCAGCAAAAGGGAAAAAACACAGATGAATAAGTTGTTAAGATACAGGTTAGAAATTCTGGGAGTAATAGCAGGGGCAATTGCCGGATGGTGTTATTGGTATTTTGTGGGTTGTGCATCCGGCACTTGCCTTATTACTTCCCGGCCATTGAACAGCTCCCTGTATGGTGCCGTTCTGGGATTCCTGATATTCAGTATGTTTAAAAAAGGGGAACCGAAAGAACAAAAACAGGAGTGAACTTAGGTGTCCTACACCTTTAAGATGTGCGACACATGAGTAGCATGATCAAAACAAATTAATAATCATAAAGCATAAACAATGAACAACATTAATGAATTAATTAAAGACGAAAAAACAACCATTGTAGATGTGCGGACTCCGATGGAATTTATGGGTGGCCATGTGGCTGGTAGTATTAACATCCCATTGAATGAAATACCAATGCACATGGATGAATTAAAAAAGATGGAACAATTAGTATTGTGCTGTGCTTCTGGTGGAAGGAGTATGCAGGCATCTATGTACCTTAAACAAAATGGCATAGACTGCAGCGATGCGGGACCATGGACAAACGTTAACTATATAAAAAACAACTAAAAAATGATAGCAACAATCAAAAAAATACTGGGCATTGGCCCGAAGGCGGATCTGGGTGAGGTAATAGCCAGGGGTGGAGTAATCATTGATGTGCGCACAACCGGTGAGTATGCTGGTGGCCATGTAAAGGGATCAATGAATATACCTCTTAATGCACTTTCTGCGCAGATGCAGAAACTCAAAAGAGACAAACCGGTAATTACCTGCTGCGCATCTGGTATGAGAAGCGGATCTGCAAAATCAATGCTGCAGGCCAACGGATTTACAGAAGTGTATAATGGCGGTAGCTGGATGAACCTTAAAAAATTCGAACGATGAATACATGGAAGCAGAAATTATTGACCAACTGGCATCTGATGAGGGTGGTAAGAATGGGTCTTGGAGTCATGATGGTAGTAATGGCCATACAGAGTAAGGATTGGACCATAGGACTGTTCAGCAGCTTCTTTTTTTACCAGGCAATTACTGATACGGGTTGCTGCGGCTCATCGGGTTGTGATACTCCTTCGTTAAGGAAGGAAAGGTCTACTTACAAGGACGCTACTCCAATTGAATATGAAGAAATAAAATAAAAACTATGCAGTCAAAATCATTTTCAGAAATAATAAACGATACCCAGCCAGTGCTGGTTGACTTCTCGGCAGAATGGTGTGGCCCATGTAAAATGATGGCGCCCATATTAAAGCAGGTGAAGGATGCTGTTGGTGAGAAAGCCACCATCATTAAGATAGATGTGGATAAAAACCCGGAACTGGCAAATGGGTATAATATTTCGGGAGTGCCTACCCTTATCCTCTTTAAGAATGGTAAGACATTATGGCGTCAATCGGGGGTAGTTCCGGCGCATCATTTGAAAAGCATTATTGAAGAACATTCGAAGTAAACCAGAGAGGAAAAATTAAGAAAGGATGAAGTATATTATAGTAGGTGCAGTAGCAGGCGGAGCAAGCACTGCGGCGAGGTTAAGGAGGCTGGATGAACATGCTGAGATAGTAATCTTTGAGAAAGGGGAGTATATATCTTATGCCAATTGCGGATTACCATATTACATTGGTGAGGTAATTAAGGACAGGAATAAATTGTTTGTACAAACAGCTGCTGCATTCAACAAGCGTTTCAATATAGATGTTCGTGTTTTGACAGAGGTGACAGCAATAAATCCGGCTCAGAAAACCATTACTGCCAGAAATCAGGTTAGCGGACAGACTTATGAAGAAACATACGACAAACTGGTTTTATCGCCCGGTGCAGAGCCTTTAAGGCCACCACTCCCCGGTATAAACAGTGAAGGTATTTTTACCCTTAGGAATGTAAATGATACTGACTACATCAAAAATTATGTTCAGGATAAAAAATCAGGGAAAGCTGTAATAATAGGCGCTGGATTTATTGGACTGGAAATGGCCGAAAACCTGAAGGATATAGGAATGGATGTAACCATTATTGAAATGGGTAACCAGGTAATGGCGCCTATCGATTATCCTGTTGCCGCTCTCGTGCAACAGCATATCCGGTCGAAAGGGGTAACACTTAAACTAAATAATGCAGTTTCAGGATTTAATAAAACTTATTCCGGAATTGAGGTATTGCTGAAAACGGGTGGTGCAATAAATGCCGATGTGGTTATCTTATCTATAGGAGTAAGGCCGGATACACGACTTGCAACAGCAGCCGGATTAAAAATTGGTGAGGCCAGAGGCATCTGGGTTAATGAATATCTTCAGACTTCTGACCCCGATATTTATGCAGTAGGCGATGCAATTGAATTCAGGAACCCTATTACCAGGCAATCAATGATCACCTACCTGGCTGGTCCTGCAAATAAACAGGGCAGGATATGCGCTAATAATATTGTGATGGGCAATGTGCAGCAATATCATGGTTCAATAAATACTGCTATAGTTAAGGTGTTTGACATGACCGTAGGTACAGCAGGGACTGCCTCAAAACACCTTACTGCAGCAGGAATAAATCATATTGTATCCACCACTCATAGCGGATCACATGCCGGATATTATCCGGGGTCACAACAAATGACCATCCAGATTGCATTTTCGCCAAAAGACGGGCGGATATTCAGCGCACAGGTTGCAGGGTATGACGGTGCAGACAAACGACTGGATATTTTAGCTGCTACAATAAAACGAAATGGCACGATCTTCGATCTTGAAGAATTTGAACACGCGTATGCACCACCCTATTCCTCGGCGAAAGACCCGGTGAATATGGCGGGGTTTGCTGCAGAAAATATATTACACGGTAAACTCAATGTATTCTATTGGAATGAATTTGGGAAAATTAATCCGGAAGATATGCTGATAGATGTACGGACTAAAGAAGAATTCGACAATGGTAATATCAAGGGTTCGGTGAATCTTCCTGTAGATGAGTTGAGAGACCGGCTTGGTGAACTGCCTACTGACCGCAACATCTTTATATACTGCGAAGCTGGGTTAAGAGGCTACCTGGCACAAAGGATTCTAAAACAAAGCGGGTATTATCATGTATTGAATCTGTCAGGAGGTTATAAACTCTGGTTGGCATGCAATAGGGAAACTGAACTACTCAAATCATAACAATTCTAAATTTTATAAGATGAAAAAGTTATTCTCAATCGCATTGATGGTACTGGCTGTAAATCTTGCATCCTGCCAGAATAGTACGAGCAGCCAAACCAATGAAACAGCAACTGGAGGAATGGTAAAAAGCACAATTTCAGCTGATGAGTTTGATAAGAAACTAACCAGCGATGCAACAGCTCAACTGGTTGATGTACGAACACCAGAGGAATATGGCAGCGGGCATCTGAAGAATGCCGTAAACATCAATATCAGGGATAACAGCTTTGAGCAGCAGGCAGCTAAACTGGATAAGAGCAAACCGGTAATGGTGTATTGCAAGGCCGGTAGCCGTAGCGCAGCGGCAGCTGATAAGCTGCAGGAAATGGGCTTTAAAGTAATCTATAACCTTGATGGCGGCATCATGAAATGGGAAAGCACCGGGAAACCATTGGCTGGCGCTCCAAATGTTACCAATTCAGGCATGACGATGGAAGCATTTACCCAACTGGTTTCAAAAAATAAATTTGTGCTGGTTGATTACAACGCGCAGTGGTGCGCACCTTGTAAAAAAATGCTGCCTATCCTGGAAGCATTGGCAGACAAAAAGAAGGATAAGTTAACACTGCTCAAGATAGATGCTGATGAAAATAAGGATCTGCTGAAACAAAAAAACATTTCTGATATCCCTTACCTGGAATTATATAATAATGGTAAGCTGGTGTGGTCGCATAAAGGTGCAATAGAGGAGAATGAATTATTGCAGGAAACCAAACTCTGATAACTATAAATAGAGCTGATGCCAGAATAATAGTAAAACATAAAGGGCGCTTTATCACCTACCTTTATGATAAATACCTTTTATGGCAGATAAAGTTCTTTCCATCAAAAAACTTCGTTCAGAAACATTAAAAAGGTCTATAGTAAAAACTATCAGTTACAGGATTATCATTTTAATCCTTGACTTTACTTCCATTTATATTTTTACCGGCCAAATAAAGATTGCGTTCGGTTTTATGGTTGTTAGCAATGTTTATACAACGGTTGGTTACTTTTTTCATGAGCGGATATGGGATAAAATAAAATGGGGTAAAATTGCTGCAAACCAACAAGGATAATACCTTTGGTTGGCCTGCAGCAATTGTTTATTGTGCCAGTGTATCCCCATCCTTTATCCGGTAGTTGGGGTTTGTTACTATTTTGTCGCCATTTGTCAGGTTTATAAATATTTCGGTTGAGTCACTGCTCTGATTACCTTCCGCAATATCAACCAAATGTGTAGTATTATTTTCAAGAGCCACTATATACTTCCGCTCTGTAGTAACAATAATAGCTGACTTAGGCACAACAAAAGCGTGTGCATTTCCGCTGGTTGGCAAAGTCACTTCTGCATACATACCTGGCTTGAATTTATTATCCGGGTTGAGCACATCAATTTCGATAGTTTCTGAACGGAATTTATCACTAAGGCTTTGTGATGAGCGGGATACCTCGCCCGAAAATTCCTGCCCCGGTAATGCATTGGCTTTAAAATGAACCTTATCGCCCTCATTTATCTGTGTGGCAAACTGCTCGGGTATCACTACTTCCAGCCGTAGTTTCGAAAGCTGCTGCAATACCAGCAGTGGTTTGGCATTTTGAGCACCCGGGCCGGCAAGCGCACCGGGATGCACATTCCGCTCAGTTATAACGCCATCGAAAGGCGCAATAATTGTCAGGTAATTTTTCATTGTTTCTGCAGCTTTATAGCTGGCATACTCGCCTTGAGCAGTTGCGCTGTCGCCTTGCATTTTTGAAGCAGCAGCCTCCAGGTCAAATGGAGCTATGGTGCCAGGTGTTTTGCTGGTTTCCAACATGCGGCGATACCGGTCTTTACTTGTGATATAGGCCGCCTGAGCCTGTGTATATTTCTGCATTGCTGCAGCCACCTGCTGCGCCACTTCAGGGGCATCGAGTGTAATAAGTACCTGGCCCTGGTGTACCGCACTGCCCCGGTCAACAGCTACATTCTTTACAAACCCGTTTATTTTAGGGAAGATCTGGACAAACTGAAAAGGCTGCATCACACCAGGTAGCTGCACATTTCCGCTTATCTGCTTCGGCTGCAGTTCCATAGTATTATACTTAACAGCCGTCACAGCAACAGGCTTTTTATTCTCCTCATTACTACCGCATGATGCTATTAATATTGTGATCAGCATTGCGGTAGACACCTTAAATTTATTGTTCATAAAAGAATTTTAGTATTAAGTGTTTTATAGTAATTCATTCCTTTCTTACAGTTATTCGTTGATTCAGTTATTCTCCGGCATCATTGAAGGTGATTTCAATGTAGCTTTCTGTTGCAGCCATGCATAGCATTGCGGAACGATATATAAAGCAGCAAAAGTAGATGCTATCAGCCCGCCTATTACCGCCCTGCCAAGCGGGGCTGTCTGGTCGCCCGACTCACCCATACCACTTGCCATTGGTATCATTCCTGCTATCATTGCCAGGCTGGTCATCAATATAGGCCTAAGCCTTACTGAGGCGCTCATTGTAGCAGCTCTTACTACATCGTTGTTATATTCCACTCTTAACTTTTCTGCATTGGTAACGATAAGTATTGCATTAGCCACTGATACTCCGGTTGACATAATGATACCCATATAAGATTGCAGATTAAGTGTGCACCCTGTTAATAAGAGGAGTATTATAGCGCCCAGCAGAACAGCGGGAATAGTACACAATACTGCCAGTGAAACTTTGAAGGACTGATAGTTAGCAGCCAGTAACAGGAAAATTACAATTACAGCAAGCAACAAACCGCTCTGCAGACTATCCAGTGTTTCAGTAAGCAGGTTCGACATGCCCATTACATTAATCATCACACCCTTTGGTGGATCACCCAGTGATTTAATTGCCTGGTTTACCATATCAGTGCCCCTCTTAAGGTCCACTTTATACAAATTCGCGCTTACAGTTACAAACCTGCGTGGGCCGGTGCGGTCATATTCTCCTGCTGCCGAATCTACCTGAAAAGTTGCCACATCCTGCAGCACCAAACCTGCCTGGCCAGTCATCAGGGGTATCTCTTTCAGGTCGCTCAGGTTGTTCATGATATATTCAGGTACCTGGGCCTGAACCTGGTAGGTATAGGCGCTCCGGGTATCGAGCCACATATTCTTTTCGGTATACCTGCTCGATGAGGTAAATGCAGCAATAGACCTGGATACATCCTGCAACTTCAATCCCATCTTAGCAATTTTATATCGGTCGAGTATTATGTTGATGGTGGGATATTTAAGAGGCTGCTCTATTTGTACATCTCTAAGGGCTGAAATGTTTTTCAGAGATTCAGTAAGCCTGGCCGCATATTCAGTTATATCCTGCATATCCTTACCAGCTACCTGCACTTCGATAGGTGTGGCAGCGCCCTGACTCATGATCTTTTCGGTCAGTTCAATGGGTTCGAAAGATACCTTTACATCAGGCAACCTGTTTTTGACCACCGCCCGGAAAAGATCCTGGAACCTGTCTTTATTCATCTTGAAATGTTTATCAAGCTGAATCTGCAGGGATGCTTCCTGCGGGCCACTGTTAAAAACATATAGATTTGCTGTAGCATAATTGGGCGGCGTCATACCCACAAAAGCCGAACTTATCTCAACATGCTTATCAGTAATGCTGTCAAGGATCTGCAACACACTTAGTAGTATACCTTCTGTCCGTTCTATACGTGTGCCGTCTGGCAGCCTGAGCTTTACCTGGTATTGGCCATTATTGGTTTTGGGCAGCAGGTCTTTTCCAATCCAGACAAAACCAGCGCCAGTAAGTAATAAAACGGCTATCAGGTATAAACTCACGTTCCTCTTTTTCTTACTGATCATTTTAGTAAGTGAACTCAGGAAACTTAATTTTATCCTTTCAAAAAAATCATTTTTATGTGGCTCAGCCAGTTCATTGCTTAAGTGCTCTTCGATATCAATTATTTCTTCGGCATCGAGGGCAAGACCTGCATGAGCATGTGGTTTCCCGTGTTGGTACTTAAACATATCTTCCTTAAGCAACCAGTTTGCTACAATTGGAACTATGCTCTGAGCCAATACATAAGAGGCAATCATCGCAAAACCAATTGAAAGGGACAAAGGCAGGAATAAAGCCCTTGGCACCCCCTGCATAATAAACGATGGTGCAAACACAGCAATAACACAAAGCAGGATAAGAAACAGCGGAAAAGCAATCTCTTCACAGGCATCAAAAATTGCCTGCCGTTTTGTTTTCCCCATCTCCAGGTGCTGATGAATGTTTTCGATGGTAACGGTAGCCTGATCGACCAGGATACCAATAGCCAAAGCAAGTCCGCTAAGGGTCATAATGTTAATTGTTTGACCTGCCAGCTTCAGGCAAAATACAGCGCTCAGCACAGATAGCGGAATAGTTACAACTACAACAATACAGCTCCGCCAGTCTTTCAGAAACAATAAAACCATAAGGCCGGTAAGTATGGCGCCTATTATACCTTCTGTAACAAGACTTTTTACAGAGTTAATTACAAAAACCGACTGGTCGAATTCATAACTGATGTGCACATCATCGGGCAGCAAGCTCTGCATTTCAGGGAGTTTAGACTTAAGTTTCTGCACCACTTCCCACGTAGAGGCATCAGGCGTTTTTACAATCGGCATGTATATGGAACGTTTGCCGTTAATCAATGCATAGCCGGTTGTTACATCAGCCCCATCCTGAACTGTACCTATATCGTGGATATAAACTGAATTGATATTGTCGGTACGGATAGGAATATCTCCAAAAGCCTTAACGTTACTTTCAAGTGAGTTGGTAGTAGCCACAAACATGGTATTGCCAATACGGATATTGCCAGAAGGCGATATAGCATTATTACCAGCAATAGAGGCTACTACCTGGTCTGGTGTAAGGTTAAAACTGCGGAGTTTGTCGGGATCAATATTCACAACTATGGTCCTGATATTGGCACCCACAGGCGGTGGTGCAGTAAGCCCTGGAACAGAGGAGAACAGAGGCCGGATACGGGTAGCGGCGAGGTCGTTTATCTCTTCGAGCTTTCTATTCTGACTACTGAAAACCAAGGTTCCGACAGGCAATGAAGATGCATCGAACCTTATTACCTGGGGCGGCAAAGCACCTGGAGGAAAAAAGGTCATGGCGCGGTTCAATTGAAGTGCTACTTGGGCAGAAGCCTCTGCCATATCTGTACTCTCAAAAAACGTAAGTTTAAGGATACTTACACCCTGTATATTCTTGCTGGTAATGTTCTTTATACCGTTAACATACAGAAACTGGTCCTGAAGCCTTGTAGAGAAGAACCCCTCCATCTGCATTGGGGTCATACCACCGTAGGGTTCAATAACATAAATTACCGGGAGATTCAGTTTAGGAAATATATCAACCGGGATACTTCTTATTGCTGCGATAGAGCCTAAAAAAACTGCAGATATGATAACCAATACCGTTACAGGTCTTTTAAGCGATGCGGATACCAAGCTCATAATTTATCATTTAAAATTTTGTAAAAAAATATCTGATTGTCCGGCAAGGCCGGCCTGAATGTATTGTAACTGTAAGAGTTCATCCCTTGTTAGCACATCATTTGTTTCGGCCTGCATTAAAGTATATTGAGCATTGGTTACCTCTATCAAAGTATTCAAACCTGAACGGTATAACGCCATTTGCTGTAAATATGCCTGCTGGGCAGAGTTCAGTTGCATGGGTAGTTCCTTCAATTTCAACAATGTAGTTGCATAAGATGAATTTGCCTGCTGCACCATCCTGTTCAGCATCAGCGCTTCATTTTGTAAAGCGCTTGTTTTTGCCAGTGCCTGAAACCTGCCCTCTATAAGCTGATCATGCCTGTGCTTAAGATCGAACAGATTGTAGGTAAAAGTCATCCCAAACATGTAATTATACTTGCTGTAGGGGAGCCCGTCCGAAATACTTTCAGGATAAGAACCAGTATAGGATATGCCAGAATTTCGCTGCCAGGCCACGCCATTCATACTTAATTTGGGGAGGTATTTTTTAGCTATGGCATCATTATCAATTAATTGCTGTTCATATTGTTTTTGGTAAACATTTAGTAGTGGATGACTGAGTGGAACACTATCTGTCTGAAAATTTGTACCCTGCAACAGCGCCCGATTGATAATTGTAGTATCAGGTACTATATTTTTCATACTTAACCCTGTAAAAGAAGCCAGCGCTATCTGATCAATATTATATGCATCCAATGCCTGTAAATAAGAAATACGTGCATCAGAAAATGCAGCGCTTGCAGTGCTGCTGTCAACTCCGGGCTTTAACCCGCTCTGCACATTAGCTCTTATTGCTGTTACCATTACCTGGGCACGCTGCATATTTTCATCCTGTATCTGCAAGAGCCTGTATTTCTTGAGCCAATCAAGGTAGAGTGAAACTATATTCATGGTAAGCAGGTACCTGTCGCTACCTAGACTTGCCTCACCGACGGCTACCTGTGCCTTTGCCAGCTTTTTCTGTGCATTATAATAACCAAAATTGTAAAACTCCCATTGCAAAAAAGTCAGAGCCACATTGTTTGGATTTGGATTATTATTCTGTAAAGCGCTATTGTTGGTGCCAGGCGTGGATGGCACCATGCCAGATGTGAGGTACGACCCCTGAAGGCCATTATTGGTAGCTGCATTCAACTGGTCCTGCATAATAAGCGATGGCAGCCTGTTGTTATTAACTGTAGTAATATGTGCCCTGCCAGCGGCAATTTCAGATTGTCTTTGCTGAAGCAAGGGGTACCAAGCAATAGCTTTGTTTACTGCATCGTATAGTTTAAGTACCTGTGCATGACAGTGATTTGGCAGGAAAAATACACATAACGCAAGAAGACTGAATAGCTTCAGCACAGGCCTGGGCCTGTTTTTATTAATATCCATAAATAGATAGTATTGATCAGGCGGGAAGCCTGTTTGAATAAATGAAATAAATGTTGCTATGGAAATGAATTCAGGCTACAGGAGGGCCTCGCAAACTATTGCTGAATAAGCAGGTAGACTGAAAATAAAATACATACTTAGAATAGCCTACTTTAGTATAAAATAAAACTGGTTCGACATCCAGGCAGTGCTCATTAAAATTTATGGTGGCAAAATCATCACAAGCTTTGATTCTGATTTTATTCCGGTTCCTATCCTGATTATCCTTGTTAAGTACAGAAGATGAATTATTGTTAGTTTGTACTGACTTAATTAAAAAACTTTTTTGGTGAAAGTCTCTAAACTGAAAGACATGGTTTCGCCCCTCGCCATTATTAAGGAAACTTAATAAAGAAAGAAATGGCAAAAGAATAAAAAGGAGTCTTTTATTCATTGAAAGGCAAAGGTATATTAACAAAATTAAAAATAAATGGAGAAGATCGGAATTCTTTAAATATTAACTTACCGGATGCTTAAATTAGAATTTTCAGGAAAATTAATAGTCAGCTACTTTGGTCTCATCGCATCTGGGACAGTAGAATATCTTTTCTTAACTTCATTGATTATAAAGCGCAGCAATGACCGACAACGACGAACAATTTCTTGATAGATACAATAAACTGAATGAGCGCCAGAAAGAGGCGGTTGATCACATTTACGGGCCAGTAATGGTAATTGCAGGGCCGGGTACCGGCAAGACCGAAGTACTATCTATGCGTATAGCCAGCCTGTTGCGCAGCGAAGCCCAGGTGCAGCCCCATGAGATACTCTGCCTTACCTATACCGATGAGGCTACCAGCTCCATGCGCCGCCGACTGGTGCAGATTATAGGCCCTGCAGCGCATAAAGTAAACATCTATACTTTTCATGCCTTCTGTAATAATGTAATACAGAACAACAGTGAAACCTTCTCCATGCGCTCCCTGCAGCCGATAACCGACCTGGAGCGTACCGAGTTGCTTTATAAATTACTGGAAAATCTGCATTCAGGGCATCCGCTGCGCAAACTGAGTGGTAATATCTATTTCGATGCCGGAAAGATCAGCCGACTGTTCGACCTGATGAAGCGGGAATACCTATCCTCTCAGTATATTTCTGATGGCATTGATGGTTATCTGAAAGAATTGCCGGAAAGAGAAGATTTCAAATATAAAAAATCGGGTAAAGGCTACCAGAAAGGAGACATAAAACAAAACCTGGTGGATGAAGAAACAAAGAAAATGGAAAGTACCAGGTCAGCTGCATTGCTTTTTGACAGGTATGAGGAGCTAATGAAGGAATCGGGGAGATATGACTTTAATGATATGATCATATGGGTGCTGGCAGCTTTCAAAGAAAATCCTGCATTGCTACAGAGCTACCAGGAGCGCTACCAGTTTATACTGGTTGATGAGTTTCAGGATACCAATGGCTCCCAAAATGAACTGCTTAATCTGCTGGCATCCTATTGGGAGGACCCCAACATTTTTGTGGTGGGCGACGACGACCAGGGTGTATATGAATTTCAGGGTGCAAGAATCCGCAACATTGTTGACTATTATGAACGATACAAAGAATCAATTTCTATAATTGTACTCCCGCACAATTACCGTTCATCGCAGATGATATTGGATAAGGCTATGGCTACTATCCATAATAACCAGCAAAGGCTCATCAACCAGTTGCACGAGCTTAACCTGGATAAACAGATCATAGCATCTGCTGACCGGTTTAGAGATGGCGCCGACACTGTACAGCCAATAGTGAAGATATACAATAATGTGCCGCAGGAAGAGTGTGATATTGTATTGCAGATTCAGGGCCTTCAGCAGGCAGGTGTACCACTCAAGAATGTAGCTGTATTGTATGCCCAGCATAAGCAGGCAGCCAATATTATGAGCATTATGGAGAAACAGGGTATACCCTATAATGCAAAGAAGCCGGTAAACATTCTAAAAGAACCACTCATAGAGCAGATACTGAATGTGCTGCAATACCTCAATGATGAAAAGAAGAAATCGTTTGAGGGTGAAGAGGCATTGTTTGAATTGATGCATGCACCCTGCTTCGGCATATCACCAACTGATATTGCCCAACTGGCCCTTTACCTGCAGCATACCCGAAAAGAAAAAGGCCCTACCCGCTGGCGACTGATACTTAATGATGTATTATTGCTGGAAACACTCGGGCTAAGCTCAGCTAAAGCTATGGCAAGGCTGGGCTATTGCCTCGACAACTGGGAGACACAACAATTATCCCTGCCGCTGCCATTGCTGCTTGAAAAAATAATGCATGAAAGCGGCATGGTAGCTTACCTGGTGCGCACTACTGATCATGTATGGAATATACAGGCGCTGTTTACATTCTTCGAGTTTGTGAAAGATACATGGGCGCGTAATCAGAAAATAAAACCAGCCGGCCTACTGGATATGATTAAGCGAATGAATGATGAAAACATTTCATTGCCTTTGCAACGAGTAATACAGAATGAAAACGGCGTTCATTTCTACACTGGGCACAGCTCCAAGGGCAATGAGTTTGAGTATGTTTTCCTGATAGGCTGCACCAAGAATTTTTGGGAAGATAAGCGGGGTGGTAATAATGAGTACCGGCTGCCTGATACCATCACTGCCACAGTAGATGACTCCCAGAAAACAAATAAAATAGAAGTGGCCCGCCGCCTTTTTTATGTAGCCCTTACACGTGCCAAAAAACATCTTCATGTATCATTTGCCATAAGTGATACCGGAGGTAAGCCTCTGGACGCTTCGGTTTTTGTGGATGAGATTTACCCCCAGGTTGAAAGAATTAATCAGGAAGTATCGTCTGCTGAGCTGGTGCAGTTTATGGAAATTGCTATACAGCCAGTACCTGAAATATGGATCAAGACTGCCAATGGCCGGTGGATAGACCAGGAGCTGAAGCAGTTTATTGTCAGCGCTACTTCGCTCTCCAAATTCCTGCATTGCCCGCTGACTTTCTATTTTGAAAACATCCTTAAAGTACCCTTCCAGAAGAATGACGCACTTGCATTTGGAAGTGCGGTGCATACTGCCCTTGAGCGGATGTTTCTGGATATGAAAGCCAATAAAGGTACTTTCCCAACTAAAGAACAGGTGTTGGTTATTTTTAAAAATGCACTTTTCTCAGAGGCTTCCAGTTTTACCCCGGTACAATTTGAACGCAGAATGGAGCAGGGGAATACATTGCTTTCGGAATATTATGATCACTACATCAACACATTCCATAAGGATGTGGAGATAGAATTCAAGGTGCCACGCTACTTGCTGGATGGAGTGCCGGTAACCGGCAAGATAGATAAGATAGAACAGCATGGCGACACCTGCACTGTGGTGGATTACAAAACCGGAGACCCCGATAAATCGGCGAATGCCAATGTGGCTCCTCCCAATGACAAAGAACCACTGGGCGGCGACTACTGGCGTCAGATGGTATTCTATAAATTACTCCTAGAGAACCTTGAAGAACGGCCGCGAAGAGTAACCATTGGCATGTTCGACTACATACAACCCAGCAAAACCGGTGAATATAAACAAATGGTAGTGCCCGTATTTGCACAGGACGAAACAACGGTGCGCAACCAGATAAAAGATGTTTACAGCCGCATCATGAACCACGAATTCGACCGGGGATGCGGCGAAGAAAAATGCCACTGGTGCAACTTTGCAAAGCGATATGAGTTGATAAGGCCGGGTAAGGAGGAAGTAGTGGAGATGGATGATTTGTGAAGGGAGATTTGATTTCAAAAATAAAAAGAAAATTAGACTGTATATTTAATCTATGGAAAACGAATCTTCATCAGCTATAACCTTTCTTGAATATATCGGACAAAAACAAATAATTTTTGATATAGAAGAAAGAATTAGAACTTCAAAAACAACCGGAGTATCATTAGAACATATTCTACTGTGTGGACCACTTGATATGGGGAAAAGAACCTTAGCAGCCGCAATTGGAAATGAATTGGGTATAAACTGGCTATTTGTGCATGCTAATGAAATTGAGAAGCCGGCCGATTTAGCTGGAATATTAACCTGTGGCAAAATAATTGTTCTTGATGAATTTAAAGGTTTGAAAAAAAACCTACAAGAATATTTGTATCAAGCAATGACAAATTCAAAAATTGACATTTTGATTGATTCAGGTCCCCCATCTAGATATATCCAAATTGAAATAGCTACATTTACTTTAATAATCCTGGCAACAAAACCATGGGATGTAATTGAAAAATTTAGAAGGTGGTTTTTAGTATATGATTTTACTTCTTATTCTTTAGAAAACTTAAGAGACATTATTTTAAATATAGCTGTAAAAGAAGGCATTAAAATTGAATTAAAAACTGCTGAATTATTGGCAAATTATTGTAATGGCAAACCAGGTAATGCAGAAGTAATTATTAAACGAATAGTCAAGGCTAGTAAATATTCGACTACTGTAATTAATGATGAGAATATTCTTGAAATAATAAATTATTTAGGGTATGGCAAAACCTATCCAAAATCATTAACATTAGCTGACAAATTCAGTAAAATGTCAGGAATAGAATTTGAAAGATGGGTAGCCGACCATTTTCGTGGGCAAGGATTTGATGTTAGAGAAACAGAAACGATTGGCGACCATGGCATAGATTTGTTACTTTATAAGTCAAATAATCTAATTGCAGTGGTTCAATGTAAATGCTGGGATGGAGTTGTTGGTGAGCCCACAATAAGAGAATTTTTCGGCTCTTTAATAAGTAGTAAGGCCCCATTAGGTTACATGATCATTACTTCTTCATTTAGTCAACACGCTATAAATTTTTCAAACGACAAACCAATTAAGCTTATTGATCTTGAAGCATTAATTAATCTAGAAATTAATTACCAATGAAATTATCGAATTGGGAATACACCAAAGACCTTGATGGAAAAGTCATTATCACCACTGTCGATAATAAATCTAAGCCTGAAAAGCTTATCAAATATTATTCATTAACCGACTATAATATAGATGCATTTAAAAGAAATTATCTCTTTTTTTCGCATCCCTTAGATTTAAATGATCCATTTGACTCTTGTCGTTATATGATAGATTTAAGATTCTTATCAAAGGGATATTTTATAACACTAATTAGTAGGTACATGCATTTTTTTATGCCAAGCCGAAAATTGTCGATAGCAGAGATAATAAATTATGTGGAACATGGTTTTAATAATGAAACATCTAAGATGGATTTCTTCCAAACTCATAATCCCTTTTATTGGAACATTATTTTCAGTAAAGTAGCTGTGTTATCCTTATCTGAAATTGAGGACTCAATGTTACTTTGGTCATATTATACTAATCATAAGGGATTTGCTGTGAAATTTATCAATTTAAATTTTGAAACAACCATTTCAGGTCCCTATCCTATGAACTATTCTAACAAATACGAAATCATATATCCTCGAAAAGTAGAAATTGAAATTGAAAAACTAATCTATCTTTTAACAATAAAATCTGAAGAATGGAAACATGAAAATGAATGGCGCTTTATACTAAGAAAAGATAATCTGGCTATACCCGAATATGATGAGTATGATATTAAAATTAGCAACAACAAAGTAACGTATGATCCAAAACAAATTGAGTATATTGTATTAGGATTTAAATTTTTTAAAGGAAATATAACACCAATATACATAAGCGACAACTCTCGCATTTATACTTTCAACAACAAATCCCACTCCGATAAACTGAAGATTGATCTTCTTAATTTAATAATTGAAAATAAAATTGTGGTTCGACAAATAGAAGCTAAAGAGGACAATAGTTTTACTCTTGTTTCATTTCCTATTAAAATTGAAATGAAAGAAAAAAACAGAACTTATATTATTGAAACACAAAAATAAAATTACATATGACTGTGTCCTTTAGTAGCCAGTTTTCCTATATTAGGTAACGATCAGAAGATGCTGTTGAAAAAAGTAAATCTAAATTATTTTTAGCATCTTCGTTAATACGTGAATTTCAAATTAAATTTGTAAAAAGGACTTTATGACTACTAAAGCTACAGTTATAGAAAACGAAATTGCAAAGTAAGTCAAGCAGTTGAATACGAGGCAAAAGAAAACTGTATTAACTGTAGTAAAGACATTCGCAGAAGAAAAGAAAGACTGGTGGGATGAATTATCTGAAGAACAATTGGTTGCGATAAAAGAAGCGGAAGCAGAACTTGATGCAGGAAAGGGTATACCACATAATGAAGTTCTGAAAAAACTAAGCAAGTGGTTATAAAATTCACAACAAAATGACCGACACTCCAGACCACATAAAAAAACTACAACTACAGATATGGCTTGCAAAAACTCCGGAAGAGCGATTGTTTCAAGCTATAAAGGACAATGAAGACTTATTTAATTTCTGGAAAGCGGCAAGATCACAGCTTGATCCATCAATTGAGACTACCCATTAGGAAACGATATCCGGATAATCTTTTGTTTCTTCCTAATCGAGTATTAATAATCTTATAATCCATCATTCACCTTACTCTTTGTCCATTTATTCAGTTGCTTGATGCAAGCGCTCATATCCCTGGGTATTTCAGCCTCAACTACAATGGGTGTGCCATCTTCTTTAACAAATTCCAGCTTATATGCATGTAGAGCCAATCTGCTAAGTAATGGTTTCTCCTGCTCGTCTTTTTCTGAAAGGCGGAATTTGCGCTTGATATTTGAGAGCAAAAATGGTTGGCCATCGCCATAGAGTTCATCACAAACTATGGGGTGGCCTATAGATGCCATATGCACGCGTATCTGGTGCGTTCGCCCTGTATGTATCTGGAACTGCACCAACGAATATAACGGCCATTGTTCTACAACCCGGTAATCAGTAACCGCAACTTTACCTTTACGGTTAACCACCATTTTGCCATGCACAGCAGGGTGCTCGGCTATGGGGCTTTCTATTCGCCCATCAGGTGGGATAACAATGCCAGTAACCAGCCCTGCATAAAATTTATTCACATCGCGCTCCTGGAAACAAATGGACAAATAGCGATGAGCCTGTTCGGTTTTAGCAAAACAGATAACTCCGCTTGTGTCCTTATCTAACCGGTGCACCACCCATATTTTCTGGCCTGTTTTGCTTTCCAGAATGCGGTTGAGGCTGGGCAACTCATGATTGAACCGGTCAGGGATAACCAGCAATCCGGCAGGTTTATTCACAATTATCAGGTCTTCATCTTCGTAAAGTGTCTCTATCTGCATCAGGCTGATTCGTTTTTATAATGTTCCAGGCAATAATCTTCATTTTCCCGCATGATCTTCTGGTCTTTGGGTGTTTTATCTTTAAATCCACAAAGATGTAGCACGCCATGAAATATTACCCGGTGCAATTCATCGGTAAAAGTAGTCTTATATAATTTCGCATTCTCCTTTACCCGTTCTATACTGATATAAATTTCGCCCTGCAGTTCCTGTTTTGATTCGCTGAGGTCGAAAGTAATTATATCTGTAAAGGAGTCATGGTCGAGAAAATTTTTATTCATTTCCAGCAGGAAATTATCATTGCAGAAAACATAAGTGATCTCAGATGTTTTTACATTCTTCAGATACTTTGAAACCAGTCCATCTATATAGGCTGAAAGCTTACGTTTGTTTTTCAGACCGGCTTTAATTTCATGTTCATAAAATGTGGCAGGCATAGTATTTGGTTTTTACAAAGGTCGGAATATTTTGGTAACCGGGTTATGATTTGGGTATCGACTCGAAATTATAAACTTAAACATATATTGTACATCACAAAACCTTTGTTTATTATTTCTTAACTTGCCTTCAAACTGGAATTAACAGGTTTTTGCTGCCTTATAAAAGTCAAAATTTCACATTCAGATACAATAATCATATTATGTCACGTAAAGTTACCATTTTAGGAGCAGGGCTGGTTGGTTCGTTGCTCGCCATTATTTTGAAAAAAAGAGGCCATGAAGTTGATCTGTATGAGCGTAGGCCGGATATGCGCAGTGCATCCATCTCTGCAGGTAAGTCAATCAACCTTGCAACCAGCCACCGTGGCTGGAAAGCGCTGGAGCTGGCAGGATTGAAAACGGAAATGGAGGCCCTGGCTATACCCATGTTTGGACGCTACCTGCACCAAGCCGATGGCAGCACCGGATTTCAGCCTTACAGCAAGAATAATGAGGCTATCTATTCTGTAAGCAGGGGTGAACTGAACAAAAAACTGATGACACTTGCCGAGCAACATGGTGTAAAAATATTTTTTGAGCACAGATGCACCAATGTAGATGTTGCAACGAATACTGTTTATTTTGAATTGCCTGATAAATCGCAAAAAGTTGTTGAGGCTGACCTGCTGTTTGGCGCCGATGGCGCTTTTTCGGCACTGAGAGATAGTTATACCCGCCAAACTAGGGTTAATTGTGATCAGCATTACCTGGAATATGGCTATAAGGAATTATGCATCCTGCCCGGGAAGGATGGCGAATTCCTGATGGAAAAGAATGCCTTGCACATCTGGCCTCGTGGCAATTATATGCTGATTGCATTGCCAAATACCGACGGCACATTTACCTGCACTTTGTTTCTGCCTTTTGAAGGTCCTGTATCATTTGAAAAATTAAAGACCGAAGCAGATGTATCGGAGTTTTTTGATAAACAATTTCCTGATGCAAAAGCATTAATGCCAGGGCTGCTGCACGACTTCTTTACCAATCCTACTGCTGCCCTGGTTACCATGCATATCAATAAATGGCACCACCTGGACAAGAGTGCACTGATAGGCGATGCTGCACATGCCATTGTGCCGTTTTATGGCCAGGGTATGAATGCCGGTTTTGAAGACTGCACTGTACTCAGCTCATTAATGGATAAGTATGGTGAAGACTGGGAAACCATCCTGGATATATATGCAATAAAAAGACGGCCAAATGGCGATGCTGTGGCAAGCCTTGCCCTGATGAATTTTATTGAAATGCGCGATAAGGTATCTTCTCCTATGTTTCTTGAGCGGAAGAAAATTGAAAAGGAACTGGGTAAGCGTTATCCTGAACAATTTATCTCAGTATATGAGATGGTATCATTCAGCCATATTCCTTACGACACTGCAATAAAATGTATACAAGTGCAGGATGGCTTACTGGAACAGATAATGGGCGCAGGAGATTTTTTTACCAACTGCAATGAGGCAGGTTTTGGTGAAAAGCTGGATTTATGGATTAAAGATTATCACCACGCCCTACAAGAATTCGATTTCGGTAATGAAGCCTGAAAAAAGATGGACCCTGAAACCTGTTGATGAGGAAATTGTAAACACACTTTCAGCAGCACTTAATATTCAACCTGCCATATGCAGGATACTGGCATTGCGCGGCGTGAAGGATTATGAAACAGCAAAGCTCTTCTTCAGGCCTGAATTGTCGCAATTGCACGACCCGTTTCTGATGAAAGGAATGAAGCGGGCAGTTGACCGCATCTGTGAAGCTATGGAATGGCATGAGCGCATTATGGTTTATGGCGACTATGATGTGGATGGCACTACTTCGGTTGCACTTTTTTATTCTTTCCTGAAAAAAAATTACGATGGTCCGTTGGCCTATTACATACCACACCGTTATCGCGAAGGGTATGGCATATCGAAGCAGGGTATAGACTTTGCCCATGGCAACGGATATACATTCATGGTAACGCTTGACTGTGGCATTAAGTCTGTGGAGATGATAGCGTATGCCCAGTCGCTGGGAATAGATGTGATTGTATGCGACCATCACCTGCCGGATGCGCATATACCACCTGCCTATGCCATACTGAACCCCAAACAAAGTGACTGTAAATACCCCTATAAAGAGTTGAGCGGTTGTGGCATAGGTTTTAAACTGGCATCAGCACTGGCAATTCACTGGAAACAGCCGATGGAAACTGTTTACCAGTATCTTGACCTGGTGGCAACAAGTATAGCCGCAGATATTGTACCCATGGATGGCGAGAACAGGATTCTTGCTTTTTATGGTATTAAGCGCATAAATGAATCACCTTGCCTGGCTATATCCACGCTAAAGGAACTGGGAGGCGTGCAGAAAGCATTATCTATATCCGATCTTGTTTTTGTTATTGGCCCGCGCGTTAATGCTGCCGGCAGAATGGATGATGCAAGGAAAGCTGTAGAGTTTTTTATTGAAACTGACCCGGAAAAAATACAAACCCTTGCAGCAGCACTACATTCTGATAATGACGACCGCAAAGAAGTGGATAAAAGCACCACTGAAGAGGCACTGGCCATAATGCAGGAGGATGAAAATATGTGGCGGCGTAAATCAACTGTGCTTTACAGGCCGCACTGGCATAAAGGAGTGGTGGGTATCGTTGCATCCCGCCTGATAGACCATTATTACCGGCCAACTATAATGCTTACTTCGGCCAATGGCAAGGCTACAGGCTCGGCCAGGTCAGTTTCAGGGTTCAATATCTATGAAGCCATACATGAATGCCGTGACTTGCTCGATAATTACGGCGGACACTTCTATGCTGCAGGTATGACAATGGCTGAGGATAGGGTAGAGGAATTCATTACAAGGTTTGAGCAAATTGTATCCTCGACTATTACTCCCGAACAGGAAATTCCTGAAATAGAAATTGATGCCGAAATCTCTCTGGCACTGGTAAAACCTGCTCTCAATAATATACTCAAGCAGTTTGAACCTTTCGGCCCGGCAAATATGAAACCTGTTTTTATTACACGCCAGGTATATGATTATCAAGGCAAATCGAATCTGGTTAAGGATATCCACCTGAGAATTGTAGCTAACCAGCAAAACGGCTCTATTATTGAAGGTATAGGTTTTAACATGGGTGATAAATACAACATAGTAAGAGACGGGCCTTTTGATATGGTTTATAACCTGGACGAGAATGAATATAATGGTACAACCAGATTGCAGGTGAGGGTTATTGATGTGAGAAGAAGTATTTAGTTGTTGTTTTATGGAAAACCTAAACAGATAGCATCTTTTTATAAACATGCGCACTTCATGAAACGGTCAGTATTTCTGTGGTTGGTATTGATAATTGTAACCATTACAATCTCGGTAATCTATTCTGTTAATAAGAGCAGTTTCAATCCAAACACAAAATACTCAATTGGCCAGTCGATTGATAGCATTAATGAGGTATTAGTATACTATAACGGAATGGTTGGTCATAATGAAGGACGTAATATTGCCCCTGACGGATATAATATTGGTATGAAATACCAATGCGTGGAGTTTGTAAAAAGGTACTATTACCAATACTATCATCATAAAATGCCCGATAGTTATGGCAATGCCAAAGACTTTTATGATTCAGGCATAGTGGATAGTTCGGTGAATAACAAAAGAGGACTGCGGCAATTTTCTAACGGTAGTGTGTCAAAGCCAATGGTTGGAGACCTGGTTGTATTTGATGGACACCCTGGAAATATTTATGGTCATGTAGCTATTATCTGTTCCGTCTCAGATTCATCTGTTTGCATTATACAACAAAATCCCGGGCCATTTGCTTCATCACGTGCTATGATGAGCCTTCAACTTGCTGACAAAAAATGGACTATCCTTGATAAACGGCTCCTGGGCTGGCTAAGAAAAGATACCGTAAGTCAGCAGACTGCAATTGTGAATTAAGTAATAGTTATGTTTTCTACTTAATTCAGCTCGTCAGCAATTCTACAGAAAGCCTACAGATTTATTGACAATATTTGCATTAGAGTTTACAAATTCAAAGCATTTTTTATGAAAAAACTGATGTTTTTAGGCCTTCTGCTGGCCAGTGTTTCCGCCTTCGGCCAGAAAATTGAGGCTTCACAAGTACCTGTGGCGGTTAAGGCGGCTTTCAACAAGCAATTCCCTGGTATTAAAGAGGTGAAATGGGAAAAGGAAAAGGCCAATTACGAAGCTAATTTCAAAGAGAATGGAAATAAAATGGCTGCATTATTTGATTCTGATGGCAAATGGCTGGAAACCGAAACAGGTGTTAATGCCAGTTTGCTACCAGCAGGAGCAAAAGAATATATTGCTCAAAACTACAAGGGAGCTAAAATAAAGGAAGTAGCAAAACTGAAGATGGCTAATGGCGATGAAAATTACGAGGCTGAAGTGAAAGGTATAGATCTGATTTTCGATGCCAATGGCAAGTTCATTAAGAAAATGAAGGACTAAATAATTAATACATTCAACAACTTATTTATGAAGATGAATTTCAGGGCAGTTATTGCAGGCATCGCCATTCTTGGCGCATCAAATGCTTCATTTGCACAGGGTTACCATGTTACTAATACATTACACATCGCCAGTTCGGGTGGATGGGATTATATCACCACCTGCCCGGTCAATGATAATATCTATGTGAGCCATGGCACACAAGTCAACATTCTGAACAAGAATACCGGAGACTCAGTTGGTGTGATACCGAATACAGATGGTGTGCATGGTATTGCATTTGCCCTTGAATTCAATAAAGGTTTTACCAGCAATGGCAAATCAAATGACCTGAGTGTATTTGATATCAAAACCAACGCAGTAACCGGAAAAATTAAAACAGGTGAAAAACCAGATGCTATTATGTATGACCCGTTTACCAAAATGATCCTTGTGTGCAACGGGAAAAGCAAAGACCTTAGTGTTATTAATCCTAAAAATAATGAGGTTGTAAAAACTATAGCACTTGGTGGCAAACCTGAAACTGCAGTAACAGATCTGGCCGGTAAAATCTACATCAATATTGAAGACAAAAGTGAAATAGTAGTAGTAAATACAAAAACATGGACTGTTACCAATCACTGGAAGACCGGAAAAGGCGAAGAACCTACCGGCCTGGCCATAGATACCAAAACCAAAAAATTGTTTGCAGGCTGCAATAAACTGATGGTGATAATGAATGCCGAAAATGGCAAGGTAGTTAAAGAACTGCCTATTGGTGATGGTTGTGATGGTGTGGCTTTTGACCAGGAAACCAGGACTGCTTTCAGCTCGAACGGCGATGGCACGCTGACTGTAGTAAAAGAAGGGAAATTTATCGAAAGTCCAGGATTTGACTTTACGGTAGTGGAAAATGCCCCCACCAAGAAGGGCGCACGCACTATTGCCCTTGATGAAAAGACTCATAAAATATATCTGCCAACAGCAGATTTGGGCCCATCAGCAGAAGGGCAGAAAAGACCATCTATGGTTCCGGGAACTTTTCAGATATTGGAAGTGGGTAAATAATAATTAAATTTACTCAATGAAGATCCTTATTGTAGAAGATGAGCCTGCGCTGAATAAAAGCATTGTTGATTATCTTACCTCGCAACAATACCTGTGCGAAGCAGTCAGCAATTACCGCGATGCACTGGATAAAACTGAGAGTTATGACTATGACTGCATTGTACTGGATATTATGCTGCCTGGTGGTAACGGATTGCAGTTGTTGCAGGAGCTTAAGAAAGCTGGTAAAACAGACGGTGTAATAATTATCTCAGCAAAGAACGAGCTTGATGATAAGATTAAAGGCATAAGCCTTGGCGCAGATGACTACCTGACCAAGCCATTCCATTTATCAGAATTAAGTGTGCGGATAGCTGCCATTATAAGGCGCAAAAACGGGATGGGCAGCAATCTGCTCACATTTGAAGAAATAGTTATTGATATACAGGCGCATACGGTGGTAGTGTATAATCAGAATATTATACTCACCCGCAAAGAATTTGAACTGCTGCTATATCTGGTGATCAATAAAAACAGGGTACTTTCAAAAAACACCATTGCAGAGCATATGTGGGGCGATGATATGGATATGGCCGAAAGTTATGACTTTATTTATGCCCATATCAAAAACCTGAGGAAGAAGTTACTGGCTGCAGGAGCAGGAGATTATATACAAAGCGTATACGGTATGGGCTATAAATTTGCACTTCGTTGAAACTGCTTGATAAATATAGCAGGCTGAATATTACAGCTACCATTCTTACCTTTCTGATAGGTAGCTGCACTTTTTATTTACTACTGAACTATATCCTGATCAGGGAACTGGATGAACGGCTGCAGGCGGAACAACAGGAGATACAGGCCTATGTAAATGCACATAATGCCTTGCCGGACATTATACAGACCAAAGACCAGTTTACATTATTTGAACCGGTGTCTTCAAAGAGTAAGACCGCCTACATTTCGGTTAAATTAAAGCAGAATAAAGATCAGGAAGATTACAGGGAAATTAAATTTTCATTACTCGCGGATAAAAAAACTTACCTGGTTACAGTAGGCGCTCCGCTTGAAGAGACTGAGGCTTTACTAAAGGTGATAATTGCAGTTACTATTGCAATGATCGGTATTATTTTATTAATCGGTTTTCTGATTAACCGGGTCGTAATACGCAGGCTTTGGAAACCATTTTATTTCACTATTGAAAGAGTAAAATCTTACCACCTATCTGACCAGGAGAATCTCAAACTTGAAATGACGGATATTGATGAATTTTCATTGTTGAACCAGACTATAAGCGAGATGGTAGAAAGGATTCAGCAGGATTACGGTTCACTTAAAAATTTCACTGGCCAGGCAGCCCACGAAATGCAAACGCCACTTGCAGTTATCCGCACAAAGCTGGATACGCTGATGCAGAATGAAGCCTTACTGGAAAAAAATGCACAACACATAATAGACATTGAGAAATCGGTACATCGCCTGTCCCGCCTGCATCATTCACTTTTATTACTTACCAAAGTTGAAAACAAACAATTTATATTAGATGAAACAATAAACCTTGATAGTGTTATTCGTGATAAATGTGAAGAATTTGGAGAGATGGTATCAGCTATGAATCTGACAGTGACGCTTGATGTACAGCCACTAACAATGAGGTTTCACCACCAGCTGGCAGAAATAATTATCAGCAATCTCTTAAATAATGCTATAAGGTATAACCGTTCCGGTGGAGCTATAGAATTAAGTCTGCAGGAAACTATATTGACAATATCCAATACATCAGTTAAGGGAAAGCTGGATAGTACAAAATTGTTCAAACGGTTTTACCGGGATACTGATTCGTCAGAGGGTACAGGTTTGGGTTTATCTATAGTAAAACAAATCTGCGACATTGCTGGTTACACCTTAACCTATCAGTTTATGGACGACAGACATCACTTTAAAATAAATTTCAATCAGTCATAATTCGTAACTATTCAGCCCCATACAGAGCTACAAGCCTGAGTGCATTCAAAACATTTTGTCCAGCCTTTATGGTTGTATCAATAACAGACCTTAGGACGACAAAACAATCTGCGCCATGATCCGATTTGAACTGTCCGGAGAT
>CAIVEH010000099.1 GCA_903904855.1 uncultured Bacteroidota bacterium
CCGGAATGACATATGGTTTCATTTGGTGCATTTCAAATTCCCCGCGCTGGGGGCCAGCAACAAACGCAAAATACACCATTCCCAACTTATTGATTATCAATTAATAAGAAGTGGTGTATATGCAATTTTTGTATTTTAATTTTGCATTTGCTCCGGTAGGAGCTACCGCTTTGTAGCAATTTTATTATGATACGAAATATGCTCCATAGGAGCTAACCCATTCGCTCACATATGGTTAGCTCCGATGGAGCATAGCCCAAATTTTATTTATTATCTACAAAGCGGTAGCTCCTACCGGAGCAGCTAATTAACTATGCTAAATGATATCTGCGAAGGTTTGAATTGCACCCATTGAAATTAACATCGATGCTTGTTAGTTTATAGGATACTGCTATCAACTATTTCTCATCCCCGGTTTGTGGAAATGCCTTGCTTGCCCGATCCTGGTACTCTTCCATTTTGCCATTGTTATTGCTCTGTTTGGCTATCTGTATTCCCAGTTTATAGGCCTGCTCCATATAGTTATCGGCATCGAGGGCATTATCGATTTCATCGAGCGCTTTTTTGGTATTGCCAGTTGTGGCATAGGTATATGCCAGGAAGAAGTGGCTGTAGGCGGGGTTGTACTTACCCAGTTGTGTATAGAGGGCTATGGCGCTGTCCAGTTTATGTTCTTTCTGATAAGCTGAACCCATTGCCTGGTACACATTGATATCGCCGGGATAGGTTTTCAGGGCATTCTTACCTGCATAGATTGCAGAATCAGAATTGCCGCTGCCTTCGTAAATCTCGCACAGCGCTTCCCATACCAGGTCGTTGGTTGGGTAAATCTGTACTGCCTCGAGGAATTTAGCTTTTGCTTCATCATACTTCTTTGCCTTCATGAGCTGGAAGCCTTCGTAGTCCTTCATTGTTTTGCGCTTGAGGACAGCAGCAATGGGAACGCCATCTACATCAATGGTATGAATGGTTTCGGCGGGCGGCCAGTTGCCGGTGGTGAGCTGACTGGCATCTACAAACCGGGAGAAGAGAATACAATATTCCCAGTTTTTATTGTACCGTTCGTAATACCGTATGTAGTCGATATCAATAGGTGCATTCAGTTTGAAATCGGGCTGATTTTTCAGGTAGCTGCTGTACATGGAGTCGGTACGGTAATCGGCAGTTTCTTCGAAAAGACGATCAATTCTAGACGACAGGTTACCGTAATTGCTCTGGTACATATACCCGATAATTGGGAAGGTACAGTTGGTGGCTACAAATACTGATTTGTTTTCGAGATGTTCACTTTTTATCAGCCAATCGGTAGCTGCTTTGATGCCCATCATGTAGTAGTCGGTTTCGTATTTGCCATAAATGCCTTTGAGGCCGCCAGGAATCTCATTGTAATAAAGAGCTTCGTAAGGGTGATTGGCAATTGCAAAGCGCAATGGAGATATAAGCCCGGCTGCCACGAGGGCCAGGGCAGCAAATTTAAGCGCCTTCTGACGGGCGTTGACCAGCGATATCCAGCCGATACTGGCAATAACCACCAGGGGCGGATATACGAAGAGGAAGTGACGCCAGCCATCGTATAATGATGACTTTTTGTAGATGGCATATGCCACAGGGAAAGCTGCAGTAAACAAAACCAGCAGGGAGAAAATGAGCAGCTGCTTGTTTTTGCGGAAGACAGCAGGAATGCTGATGAGCCCCAATGCAAACCCTGCCAGCACTATAAGGGGAGCAGTATACATAATGTACCGGGGGATATAATACCACGGCACCTGGTTGCTCAGTATCTTCTTGCCATCATAAAGCATGCCAATATTCACAAAGAAGTTCGACATGATCTTCAGAGCCTCCAGCGGCTTCTCAATGATACCAAGGTGGGCGTATGGCCAGAAAAGTATTGCAATAAGATAACCAGAGATACTCACTATGATCATCTGCATGAACAGCCGGGGCTTAATAACTGCTTTCAACTGGCCTGTGAACAAGGAGTATAAGCCGATGAACATAACCAGGTAGGCAATGAGCAGAAACCCCCCTATACGCACACCCATGGCCCAGCCTATACTGCACACCAGACCGAAGACATGCTTGGCATTGGGTTGGGGCAGAGCTTTGAGAAAGAGTAACATGAAGTAGATACCGGCTGTATAACCTACAGAAAAAGGTATATCCTTAGGGTTGGCGAAGTTGTGACCAAACCAACTGGGCGAGCATATGAGCAGCACCATGGCAAGGATACCTGCATTCCAGCCGCCAAATAAGCGGGCCAGCTTGCCAGCATAAATAATACCAATGGCGCCTACCAGTGCATTGATAAAATGCATGGTGGTATAGTGATCCCAGATATGGAAGACATTGTAGCAGAATGCGGTGATGAAATCGAAAATACCACCGTAGTACTGGATACCCGAGGTAGCAGTTTGTGCAGTAGTATCGCCATGAAAAAAGTAATTATAAACATTATTGCCATAATCGAAATGCCAGTGTTCATCGCCCGTAACCGCGAATCCGAAACTCATAATGGGCATTGCAATTACCAGCAGCAGGGCCAGTATATTAAAAACTGACCGGTAGATAATATGCTTTCTGCGTTCCGGGCTTGTGTCTTCAGGAATACGGAAAGGGAGCAGGAAACTGTTGGTAAACCAGGTGCCCAAAGCAATGGACAGAACCCCCCAGAACATCTTGATTGAATCGGTAAATACATTGACCTTACTCTCGGGCTGATTGACCCAATTGATGGGCATCTCCATGATGTTGATCTCATTGAGGTCGGCCTGGTAGAGCAACTCCACATCGTGCGACCAGCCCTTGCTGCGCATATTGCCAAATAGCAAATGCGCTACATTACCGGGATACAGCTTGAAACCGCACTGTGTATCCTTAAGTTGCAGGGAAGTAAGTACCTGCACTATACCATTAAATACACCTCCTATTAACCGGCGGCTCTGCAGGGCTTCAACCTTACCATCTTCGTGTTTGCGGGAACCTATATAGATGGTGTCATTGGTGATAAATAAGTCTTTTACTCTTTTCTGCCAGTTAATCAGTTCTGCAGGTTTTGTGGACATATCGGCATCGAGGGTGAGAATATAATCACCTTTTGCCATTGATACACCCCGCTTCAGTGCACTGCCCTTGCCGCCATTGGCAGGCATTTTCTCAATATGTATTTTATCTTTTATGCTTATATGTTTGCCAGCCAGGGCCTGCTCTATTTTTGCTGCAGTATCGTCCTTGCTGCCATCATCCACAATTATTACTTCATAATCGCCCTTCCACTGCCCTTCAAACTCAGTAAGCCCGTTCAGCAT
This sequence comes from uncultured Bacteroidota bacterium, assembly GCA_903904855.1. Lineage (GTDB taxonomy): Bacteria > Bacteroidota > Bacteroidia > Chitinophagales > Chitinophagaceae > Nemorincola. The sequence goes on from CAIVEH010000099.1 coordinate 3,309, forward strand.
CATCTCAATACGTGCAGACTCATTATAGCAAGGTATTATCAGAGACAATAAAAATCCCTGATTGCTTCCCGCCGACTTTACCACTGGTGGTTGATTTTTACTTACTGCCATTACGGTTAATGTTTATTATGATTAGCTGCGAAACAATAAAGATAATTTCACAATATAATCCAGATTATTTTTTCAACGTTCCAATATACACCCAATCGCCTTGTATGTTCTTGCAAATATTATCTTTTATGCCTATTTCCTTTTGGAGGTAAGAGGCTATGGGGTAAAAGTTCAGGTGAAGGTCCATGGTATAAAAGTAATAGCGCTGGCACGGGGTTACAATAATGAGTTGTTTCCGGGCCACGCGTTTTAGTTCTTTAATAGCGTCATCTGTCTCGCGCAGGTGCTCTATTGTGTGGGAACAGGTTACCACATCAAAGGCGTTATCTTCGAATGGCAGCTTATAGATAGTCCCTTTTTTATAATCCGAATTTTTCAGCGTAGGCACATTGTCATACAGGTCGCAACCGGTGGTTTTTACTGTGGTATGCTCGCCGATGTAATTCAGGAGGAAACCACGGCCACAGCCCACATCGAGCAGGGTTTTGGCATCTTTATCTATGCTGGCCACCAGGTATTTGATGCTGGGCATGTTCATATCGGTAGGGCGGTCGTATGCCAGGCAATCGAGGTTGCGGTAAATCTCTGAGAATTCATCTTCGGTGAGATCATATGCCAGGTCTTTAAAATCCATGTAGAGCCGCACATTCTTTCTCTTGAACCAGATATAGAAAAACGGGTACATAAACCAGTTGGTATCTCTTATGGCCGGAGGCATCCAGTTGTCCATAAAGTACCTTATAAAATTAGTTATACTACGATTCATTTGAACTTAAAAAGATTAATTTTGTAATCAAAGCAATAGCCGAGCCCTTCCTTAAGGGCTAAATGGATACACAATTTTCAAAAGTAATTAAAGTTGCTAAATTTACAGTCTTATTCAAAGCTAAACCGCAAATATTAATGGATCTGAAAGAACTGGAATCGGGAGTAAACCCTGAAGTGCATTGGTATTACCAGAGCAAAATGAAACCCTTATTTACCTATACAGCCCAGGTTTTAACCAAGGTACCCCAGTTGACCATAGTAGATGTAGGCTCAGGATCAGGTTTTTTTGCCATATCACTTGAGAAGAAATTTTCATCGCAGATCAGGAAGGTATACCTGGTAGATATTAATTATTCTGCTGAAGAAATAGCGGAAACCAGAGGCGCCAAGATTGAGAAGACACTGCGTATACCTGAAAAGATAGAAAACGGCCTGGTGATACTGATGGATGTGCTGGAACACCTGGAAGACGACCTGAAGATGCTGAATGAGATAAAAGCCAATTGCAAAGGCGAGAGCAATTCCTTTTTCATAACCGTGCCAGCCTTTAAATCTTTGTGGAGTGGACATGATGACTATCTGGGGCATTACCGCCGGTATAAGATAGCCACCCTCAGCGCTGTGCTGAATAAGGCAGGTTATACCATCAAAAACAGTTACTACCTGTATGGCAGCCTTTTCCCGATGGTATGGGTAATACGTAAATTGAGTAACTTATCTAAAAAAGAAGCGACCTCGAATATGCGGCCATTCAACCAATTTACCAATAGCCTATTGCTGGGGATCACTTCTGCCGAAATGAAAATCAGCAAGGCCAATAAAGTATTTGGGATAAGCTGTGTGGCGCAGGGGAAGATATAGGGGATATTTTACTTCTCCTCCTCCTCCTTCCTCTTCTTCTTTTCCATTTTCCTGAAATACCCCCGGGTAAGGAAATTGTGTTTCAGCGCTTCCATATTTTCATCGAGCCCAACTGATGCTTTCTTAATATTGATCATGCTTTGCTGCACATTGGCTGATAATGTGGTATCGCTTAAGAGCATATTAATAGGCCCCTTGCCGGAGTTGGCTTTCTCGACTGTTTTTGTAAGGCTGCCGGAGGCTTTTATGAGCTCATCGGATATCTGTTTTAGCTTGTCCATGGTTTGAGATAGGTTTTGTGCCAGCACCGTATCGTTGATGATTTCGCTCAGGGCGCCGTTGCCGTTCTGAATTTTGTTGGTAACCTGCTGCAGTGACTTACTTACCTGCAAAACCTGATTGGTAATGGCATCCAGATTGCTGAATGATTTTTTGAGGTTGTTGGCCATCACAGTATCTTTATACAGCGACTGTGCAGCCCCATTTCCGGAAACGATATCAGTTGTGAGAGACTTCAGGTTATCTGTAATTACGCGTATGTTATCGTTGGTTTTATTCAGTGTCTGCAGCATTTCATCTGTCTTCAAAGGATTCTGAACCATCACATATTCGTTGTTTTTCAGTGGCACGCCTTCGGTCTTGCCGGAGATAATATTAACAAGCTTATCTCCCATCAGGCCATCAGATACTATACTGGCAATGGCTGTATTATGTATAAAGCCACGCTTATTTTCTTCAATCTGGAGGTCTACCTGCACCATGGTATCGTTTATCAGTTTCACCGATTTTACAATACCTACCTTAACGCCATTATAGCGCACATTGCTGCCCACCTTGAGCCCGGTGGCATTGGTAAACCTGGCGCTGATAGGGAATGTTTTAATGAACATTTCGTTCTTCGCCCCAACCAGGAATATGCCGACAATAAAAAGGATCAGCCCGATCAGGACAAACAAACCAAGTAATATATTTTTTCTGACAGTTCTATCCATAAAATGGCAATTATCTTGTAAAAAAATGTTTTATTTCACTATCCTGGTCATGAATCAACTCATCATAAGTTCCTTCTTTGTAGGCTATCCCTTTCCATAAAAACACAATACGGTTGGCGGCTTCGCGGGCCATAACAGTATCGTGGGTAATTATTATTGCAGTGGTCTTGTATTTTTGCTGCAGGTCCATTATGAGCCTGGTGATTTCTTCGGAGGTAATAGGGTCAAGGCCGGTGGTGGGTTCATCGTAAAGTACCAGTTCGGGTTTCAATATAAGGCTGCGGGCTATACCTATTCTTTTTCTCATGCCACCCGATAATTCAGATGGCATAAGGTCAATAGTATTTTCCAGGCCCACATTGTGCAAAGCCTCTCTAACCAGTTCATCGAGTGTGCCGGTTATCTTTTTGCGGCGATGGCGGCGCAGCGGGAATTCCAGGTTCTGACGAACGGTCATTGAGTCGTATAATGCGCTGCTTTGAAACACAAAACCAATCCTGGTACGCATATCGTCCAACTCCTGGTGGTTGAGTTTTGAAATATCTTTACCAAAAACTTTCAGTAGTCCCCCATCGGGTTTTACCAAACCTATTATACACTTTATCAGTATGGTTTTACCAATGCCTGATTTGCCCATAACCACCACGTTCTCCCCTTCATAAATTTTCAGGTTGAAATCGCTCAGAACCACGTTATCGCCAAAGGCTTTCTTTAAATGCCCAATCTCAATTACCGGCTCTTTGCCTGTAACTTTCTGATCTGCGGCGCTATTTAATTCAGTTGCCATTGCTTATAAATACCCGAGCATTGAAGTTATCTGTGTTACAACCATATCGATAATTATTACGCCCACCATGGCTACCACCACCGAAACATTGGCAGCCTTGCCTACACCCTCTGTTCCCTTTTTTGAATTATATCCTTTTGTACAACCCACAAGGCCAATAATAAAACCAAAGAAAAACGTTTTGATAAATGCCGGGGCAATATCTGTATAATGAAGCGCTTCGAAAACGCGGTTAATATAGAAGGTCAGATTTACGTCGTCTTTAATATTGGAGCCTGTAAAGGCGCCGATAAGAGAAATACAATCGGCATACACAGTGAGAACAGGTATCATAAGTGTAGTGGCCAGAATGCGTGTAGCTACCAGGTATTTGAACGGATTGGTGCCTGATACTTCCATAGCGTCTATTTGCTCTGTAACCTTCATAGATCCTAATTCGGCACTGATGCCTGAACCAATTTTGCCTGCGCAAATCAGTGCTGTAACCAGCGGGCCTATTTCGCGCACTATGGATATAGAAGACATAGCCGGCAGAAATGAGCCAGCTCCAAACTCGACCATTGTGGGCCTGCTTTGCATTACCAATACCAAGCCAAGTATAAATGCTGTAATACTTACCAGTATAAATGACTTGATCCCTATTTCATAGCATTGATTCAGTACTTCCTTGAATTCGTAAGGGGGCTTAATACCTTCCCGGAAAAACCGTGCAGCAAAACTGGCCAGTTCTGCAATCTCTGATAAAAACTCATCAAATGCTTTTGAAAAGATAGTATCACTTTTCCGGGTGGTTGTCATCAGGCTAAAAAATTATTTAATTTAAGTTCTTATCAAAACTACACCTTTCCCAAAGCCAGATGCATGACCTGTGTCAATTAGAAGACAAATTAATATCAGATTATTCATTTTTATTGCAATTATTCAGATAAGACTTAGGACTATACTACTTTTGCCTGGATATGCTCCATCTGAAACGAAGTTTGTTGCTCATTGCCTGGTTAGTTACCTGCCAGGCAGCTTTGGCGCAATCCAACTTTTATGAACCGGAACCAAAAGTTTTTACAGGAGGGCTGGTAGCCGGATTTAATTTCTCGCAGGTAGATGGAGATACATTTTATGGTTACCACAAGGTAGGGCTGAACGCAGGAGGTGTTGTATATGTGCATTTCAGCAAAAAGATTGGGGTGAGTATGGAAATGATCTACTCGCGAAAGGGGAGCAGGGGCGAGCTTGTAACAGGATCGGCGACACTGGGGGATTATGTCGAGAAATATTTCATGAATGTGAATTATATCGAGATACCACTTACTTTTCATGTGATCAGTCATAAATTCGATTTTGAGGCAGGTATATCTTACGCCCGGCTGATTAACTCGAGTGAATGGGTGGAGACCGATCATCCGGTAGTGATAGATCCGGTTGCCAACAGGTTTAATACCTCGGATGTGGAATATGTATTCGGCATGGCACGGAAAATCTATAAACGCTGGTATGCCAATGCACGTTTTCAATATTCCATAACTTCGATACGGCCCGGTGAGCGGGTGCCGGTTGGGTTTACGTGGGGGAATCTTGGCCAGTTTAATAATCTTTTTAACCTCAGGGTAATGTATATTTTTTAGGAAACAGCTCTTGTATATGTAGTTCACCTTGCTCTATCCATACTGTTCTTACCACATAGTAAATCGTTGCAACAAAGTTTAACCACAAAGCACACCAAGGATAACACAAAGAGCACAGTGGATTATATTATAAAAGAAGGATCACAAAGTTTATTTCCCTATAAAATGCATTATTCTCATTTGCAAAGGATACCTAAAAGAATTTCGGGTAGCAGATTCCTTTATCATTATTTTTGCACTATGCTGAAGAAAATTAATCCTTTTACTATTGGCTTACTCTTATTGCTTGCATCTTGCGCCAAGGAAGGCCCTACCGGCCCAACTGGTCCGACAGGGCCAAGCCTTACGGGCAGTATATCGGGCCATGTGAAGCTATATGATATGTATGGCAGCCAGATAACCAGTGGGCTTAATAAAGTGAACTTATACCTAAATAACAGTACGACAGCCGATACTGCATTTACAACAGGCGCCTATTCTTTTACTAAATACCTGGGAGTAGCGATGGTAACAGGCAATTACAGTATCACGGCCACAGACAGTGGTTATGGAACTACCCAAAAAAATAACATCCAGCTGGTTACGGGCAACCTCAATGTGGATATAAAATTATCGGCAATCCCTGATTCATTTGTTACCGGCTTTGGTGCCTACCATTCCGCAGGAGCTGCATACGATTCTCTGGTTATATCTTTTAAAGCAGATTCACGTCAGAGAAACTGTATTCTGTTTGCAAGCAATACCCCTTTAGTTGGTGGGCAACCGGGCTATTATCTATATAGCAAAGTACTAAGCATCTCACCAACAGCGCCCCTTGTAACCTATAATGTACCGAAGCAGGACCTTACTGATATGGGTATGATAAGCGGGCAACCGGTTTATTATGCAGTGTTTAGTTATGTAGTCGGCGATGCATCGGTTTATGAGGATTTTACTACCGGGCAGAATGTGTATAATGCTGTGAGTGGCGGGATTGGGGATTCTACGGTTGTGCCGTGAGGATGGAGTTATTTTGTAAATTCAGAGTATGCGGTTCTCAACACAAGTATTTTCTTTTTTGTTTCTGTTTTAGGCAAAGGTTCAAGTGGTAATTTATAATATATAAATATTTCACTTGACACTCAGTAAAAAAAGGGCCACTATCTGTAAAAGATAGCAGCCCTGATTTAAAGATTAAAGGCACTCAACTTATTAAAGTTCTGGAGCCAATGGAAAGTCTATTTCGAAGCCGGTAAGGTTGTGTATGTAATTGCTGATTATTTTATCTCCAATTACAATTACTGTATCTACCAGGTTTGCTTCTGTATAGCCTGCAGCGAAGAAGATTTCTTTTGAGTCTATGGTTGCACGGCCTTTGTTTTCAACCACCGATGCGGTGAATTTTGCAAGAGCATCAAGTTTGTTATCCCATGAGGCAGCGCCGCTGCGTATTTCCAGTACTTGTTCATCCGTAAACCCGTTCATCTTGCCTATAGCTGTATGAGCACTCTGGCAATAGCGGCATCCGTTGATCTGGCTGGTAACAAGGTTGATCACTTCCCTTTCTTTCGCCCGAAGGGTACTCTTGCGGTTTTGGAAAGCTACATAATCGCCAAGCGCGGTATCGCTTTTTGCGAAGTAGGCGTAAAGATTGGGAGTGAAGCCGATGGCTTTGTTGAGGTTGTCGAAAATTGCCTGGTTGTTGGCTGAAACTTCGTTGCGTGTGGGTATTGTGTATACCCTTTCTGTTACGTTTGTCATTGTCTTTTTTTGGTGTTTTTTATCGTTATTGACAATGCAAAGATGGCCTTATCGGGAGGCCGTTTCCAATGAACTGGATCAGGAAATTAGGATTAACCAGTTCATTGAAAAAACATGAACTGGATCAACTTTTTTTGGTACGCCTGTTTCTGAGCCGGGACAGGTACTCGGTAGTCATCCCCAGGTAGGAAGCAAGGGCATATTGCGGTATCCTTTGTACTATCTCAGGATACTGAACTTCAAATTCTTTATATCGCTCTTCTGCATTTTTTGTAAGGTTAGTAATAATGCGGCGTTGCATGTGCGCCATCGATCGTTCGGCCATTATCCTGAAAAATGTTTCAAAATTATGATGTTCCTGTTTCAGCCAGGCTTCATCATTATAGTGAATCTGCAATATAATACTATCCTCCAGGGCCTCTACAAACATAGTGGCGGGCTTCTGGTACAAATAACTGTTGTAGTCCGAGATCCACCAGTCTTCTATAGATACCTGTATAGTATGGTCCTGTCCTGTATCATCCACCACATAGGCCCTGAAAGCACCCTTTACCACATAATTTTTATGGTGGGCAATAAATCCGGGTTGAATAATAAACTGCCGTTTCCGCACCTTCATAAGCTTAAAGCAGGAGAGAAACTCGTTTACTTCTGCATCAGTAAGATTTATGCGCTTTTTTATATGCTCAGCAAGCGCCAGCGATTCAGTCATTTGTGCAGTTGGTTGATCATAAAGGTAGCTATAAACCTATTATGAGGCAAAATGCGGATTAGCACAAAATAGGTCATTTAAGTCGAAAGTAAGGCCCACTATTTTATTTCTCTGATTATAGTTTGCAATTCCGGCACCACCTCTGTCTCAAACCAGGGGTTTTTCTTTTGCCATATTTTGTTTCTTGGGGAGGGATGCACCAGAGGTAAAAACTCCGGCAGAAATTCATTAAAGTTCTTTACGTTTTCAGTAAGGGTGGGCCTGAATTTATCGCCCAGGTAGTATTTCTGGGAGTATTGGCCAATGAGGATAATAAGTTTTACATTTTTCAGATGCTTTAGCAAGCGGTCATGCCACAGCGTGGCACACTCGGACCGTGGTGGCAAGTCTCCTGATTTTCCTTTGCCGGGATAGCAAAACCCCATAGGTATTAATGCAAACAATTGTTCATTGTAAAATTGTTCTTTTGTTACCCCAAGCCAGCGCCTTAATTCATTGCCGCTCAGGTCATCCCACGGTATGCCGCTTTCATTTACTTTCTGTCCAGGTGCCTGGCCTATAATAACTATTCTTGATTGTGTGGATGCCTGAACTATTGGCCTGGGTTCATATGGTAGGAATTTTTCGCATGCCACACATTTTCTTATTTCCTGCAATAGTTTGTCCATATCAGCAGCGGATTGAAAGTATATGTGTAAGGTAAACAATAATTTGCAATTGTTTTGGGAATCAAATCTTATCAACCCCCTATTACCTTATATTTGCCGCCCGATTTATGAAGACCTTTTCGTCCATTCAGCAATTACTGGCTACACTCAGCCGCGAGCAGAAACTGCTCAGCGAGCTGTTTGAAAAAAGGAAAATGCTTTCCTTTAATTACGACTATGCTCTCGAGCTGGTGGAGTTTGATGCTGATAAGATATCGGCGCTGATAGACTATGCCGTAGTGCGCCAGAATGGCAATAACCTGGAGCTGGATGATCTGTTTCTGCAGTTTTTTGAGCAGGTGATGGAGGTGAACGAGGAGATCAATGTTTCGTATATCAATGAGCATATCCAGAACATCAAGCAGAACATCATCTACTACCTGCAGGAAAACAACGAAACCCGCAAGTATGGCTATCTGCGGCAGGTGAAGCATGCCATGCGCAAAATAGGTGTTATAGCCCTGCGCAATGTGGTGGATCTGAACCGAAACATTGATAATACCTTTAAGAACGAGCCCAACTACAAGATTAAGAAAACCAAGCTGGAACACCTGGACCAAAAGCGCAACACTATCTATGCACTCATCAACCAGACCGACCACCTGGTATCGGGCGAGGAGGAGCTGACTTTCTTCAAGGTGGCAAGCGATGAGGAACTGAACCGTATCATCATTCTCCTGAAGCTGCAATTGAATGAATGCAGGCACAACCTTATTGATATTCAGAAGCAGATAATAGAATACCTGAACCGCATCAAGCACCAAAGCGGTGTAATTGAGAAGTTAAGGCAGATTAAATACCTGAAAGACCAGTTTGAGCTGAAGAGTAAGACGGATATTGTAGAACTACTGGACAAAAATACTGCAGTAATTTTCGAACCTAATCCTGTATATACCCTTAATATTCCGCTGGATCAAATACAAGCTGATGATGATGCCAGGTTGGTTATAGAAAAGGTGGCCAAACGGCTTCGTACTAATGTGAAGAGCATTATGCCTTTACTGGGTAGTATCTCGGATGAATATCTGGAAACCCAGATACAGGAAGAGATACAAATAAACCTGGATGAGGTGAAGAACGGATTCCTGGCCGGCGGCAATAATCTTTTTGAATTCATCTTTAATTACGATTTCGGCAGGGAGGTTTCATTCGATGAATGTGTTACCATCTATTGCCAGATGATATCGCAGTTTGATACACAATTTAAAATTATGGATACCTACAGCACCAAAGAAGATGTAGAATTCGCAATGGTTTATCCCAAATAAAATAGTGAAATGCCAGTACCAAAACATACTTCCGATATTTTCGAGATACTTAGCAAGGGGCAGTTTATATGCTCCAACAGCAGTAAGGACAATATCCGCAAATTATACAATATAATAGATGAAAACTTTGATGATCTGTACGATTATTTCAAAGCCATCAACCTGATACTGGAGAAAGGCGATGAGTACTATATGTTTACCCGGCTGGAAAATAAGACCGATCTGGAACGCAAGATAGAGGCTGCTTTCAAATGGATTGATATACTTGATTTCTTCAAGGCAGTTGATCATTCCTTTGGGGCTGGATACCGCTTTACACCATCTGATATACTAAGTAAATTAGGGGTGGATGTCGACCTCAAAAATAAACTGGAAGGGTTGAAGAAGTATGCCGGCGGCAAAGAAAAACATGCCGAAATACTGGATAAAATACTGGATCAGCTACGCAGGGACAACTTTATAGAGCTGGAAAATGAAATAACCAACAGCTTCAAAACCCTTTCATCTTTTCATTACCTCGAACGCCTTATCTTATCGATAAACGTTCCTGAATCAATACAGAAATGAGATATTTAAACAGAGTAATTTTTATAAACAGCGCCAATGTAAAGTTTGCCGAGATAGCGATAGATGGCAATGTGCATTTTATAGGTACGCAGGGTGTAGGTAAAAGCACACTGCTGCGCGCCATATTGTTCTTTTATAATGCCGACAAACTAAAGCTGGGAATAGAAAAAGGAAAGAAAACATTTGATGAATACTACTTTCCGGGCGGTGACTCCTATGTGGTTTATGAGGTAGTGAGGGAAAGCGGGCCTTATTGTATAATGGCCTTTAAATCGCAGGGTAGAGTGTGCTTCAGGTATATCAACAGTGAATTCAACCTGGGTAATTATGTGGATAATGGCAAAGTGCGTACGTGGGAAGGTATAAGGGAAAGCCTGGGTAAGAAGATAAGCTATAGCAGGAAAATAGACCGGTATGAGGAATACCGCGACATCCTATATGGCAACAACAGCGGGCTAGAAAAGGAGTTCCGGAAATACTCGCTTATTGAAAGCAAGCAATACCAGAACCTGCCAAGAACAATACAGAATGTATTCCTTAACTCGAAGCTGGATGCTGAATTTATTAAGCAGACCATTATAATGTCGCTTAATGAAGAAGAGGTGAAGATAGAGCTGGATAAGTATGCTTTGCACCTTAAGAACTTTGATACAGAGCTGGCCGATATTAATAAATGGACTGAGGTCAATAAATCGGGTGAGATACCAGTGCGAAAGATGGCGGAGAATATAGCCAGGATTCATGCTGCCATACAATCGCTAAACAGGGAAAAACAAGAAATTGCTATACAATTGTTCATCTGCCACGATCAGACACTGGTGGAATTGCCGGATATTGAGAAAAAGAGAGACCAGCAGCAGAAACAACGCCAACTTGCCCAACAAAAATCGGACGACCTGAAAGGGAAATTTCAGGCAAAGAGAGATGATGTTCAGCGGCAAATCAACATTCTGGATAATGACCTGAAGAGAGCTAAGATAAAGGGAGAATATTACGAGAGTATCGATATAGATGCCATCATTAGCCGGATAAACAGGAAAGACGGTCTTGAAACTGAACGCGAAAGATTGCATACAGAGCGCACTTTACTCAATGCGAAGTTTACGGAAATAAACAGCCGCTACAATGCGCTCATTCAGCAGCAGCAGAATGCACTGGCCGGTTTTGAAAATGAAACACTGGGAAGAAAAAACAAATTGCGTGAAGAGTTCCTGGTATTTAAGGATGAGACTACTGAGCAGTATAATCATGCATTTGCCGAAATAAGAAAGCAGAATCAGGATGCACTGGAAGTGGCCCGCAACACCATTTCTCAGGAGAAAGAACACATACACGGCCTTAAGCTGAAAAAACAAAAAGGCAGCCTGCAGCGCTACTTTGAACAGGATATTGAAACAGTAAAAGCAGAGATCATCCTGCTGAACCAGAAAATAAAAAGCAATGAAGTTGATATAGCAGATTTTAAAAAACAGGTGGATACCCTGCAAAAGCAGTTCGACCTGGAATCGGAAAAAACGGTAGCCACTTACGACCGCAGGATAGAGAAAATGTGGGAAAACAACACTGTTTTCCAGGCTTCGGTTACTTCAATAGATGCAAAGCTCCAGAAGAATAAGGATTCTCTATATGGTTGGCTCAATACTAATTTGCCAGGCTGGGAAAATAATGTTGGTAAAGTTATTGATGAGGAGCAGGTGTTGTTCCTGGATGGTTTATCACCTCAATTGACGGAGGAAATAAATGAGTCGTTTTTTGGACTGAAACTAGACCTTGGTGAAATCAACAGAAGAGTTAAGACTGTTGCTGATTATGAAAAAGAGCGGGTTGAGTGGCAGCAAAAGGCAGAAACCAACAAAGCTAACATCAACAAGCAGATTGAAGAAAGAGACAGCGAGGCCAATAAACTGAAAACCCGCTACCAGGGCAAAATTAAAGACCTGAACAATACCCGCCGGCAGATGGAGTATGAACTTCAGCGTGGTAAGGGGCAGTTGCAGGCCAATGAAGTGAAACATGCCGACCTCATCAGGAAAGCAGCAGAGGAGAAAGAACGTTTTCTGTTGCTTGTGGGCCAGGAAATAGAAGCGGCATCCGAAGAACTCATAAAAGAAGAAAAGAACCTGCTGGCCATTGAAGCGGGCATACAGAAGCAACTGGATAACAAAGAGAAAGAACTGAACAAAAAGATAAAGGCGGAAGACCTGCGGATAAAAGAATTGGTTGCTGCCATTGAGGAAGAACTGAAGGCAAAAAAGCAGGAAACAAAATTAAGAATAGAGGAAATAAAATACCAGCAGAACAATAACCTGAAAGTGGAAGGCGCCGATGTGCAACGCATGGCCGATATTGAGAATGAGATGGCAGTATTAGTACGCGAATTGGATTTTATTAATGAGAACAGAGATAAAGTAGCCGAATACAATAAGGACAGGAAGGAACTGCTGGATAGGGTAGATGAATACAAAACCGAAAAGCGGCTGAAAGAAAACCAACTTGACAATGAGCAGGAAAAATTCAATCTTCAGAAACAGAAGATTCAACAGGAGATAGACACTATAACTTCTGAGATAACCGGCCTGAATAACCGGCTGAAAGAAATAAATGAAGGATTGAATAAATTTGAAAGCTTTAAACAGACAGATCATTACAAAGAAATTGCAGAATTGGAAAGCAGGAAAACAGAAGCTGCTGATAATACTGCCGGCCTGGAATACTTGATAGATGCCCTGCACAGCAGGATATATACCTTAATGGAGCGGTATAATGACCTGCGGTCTGTTATCACCTATTTTCTCAGCAATTTTTCGACACCCAATATTTTCAACTTCAAATCATCGCTTACAGACAAGAGGGAATTTATTGAATTTGCCGAGATGCTCGACGAGTTTCTGGAAGAGAATAAGATTGCCCAGTATGAAAAGCGCGTCAATGAGCGCTTCGCAACCCTAATAAGGCAGATTGGTAAAGAAACCAATGAACTGACCTCAAAAGGTGGAGAAATACAGAAAGTAATCACTGAGATTAACCGTGACTTTGAGGAACGCAATTTTGCAGGAGTTATCAAGAGCATCAGGCTGCAGCTATCAGAGAGCAAGAACAATATTGTAACTCTGCTCAAGGCAATAAAAGAATTCAACGACCAGAACAGTATGGGCCTGGGTGTAGTTGACCTCTTCTCGACAGGCGATAATGAAAGCAAGAACCGTAAGGCGATATCATTGCTGAAAGAATTTGCCAAAGAGATCAATGCCCGTAAGGAGAAAGAGATCGGACTGCCCGATTCATTCGAGCTGCAGTTCAGGATAGTGGAAAATGAAAACGATAGTGGATGGGTGGAGAAGCTGACCAATGTGGGTTCTGAAGGTACCGACATACTGGTTAAGGCCATGATCAATATTATGCTGCTGAATGTATTTAAAGACAGCGCCTCCAAGCGGTTTAAAGATTTCAGGATGCACTGTATGATGGACGAGATCGGTAAGCTGCACCCCAATAATGTGAAGGGGATATTGAAGTTTGCCAACGACCGGAATATACTGCTTATCAACAGTTCGCCGACCTCTTACAATGCCACCGACTACCGCTATACCTACCTGCTCTCGAAAGACAGCAAGCATGTAACCACTGTGAAACGACTGGTAAAAAAAGGAGTTGATGTATGATGCTGCCATTGGCCATAGCTGAGAAACTGCAATTGCTCGCACAGGGTGAGCAATTGCCTGCCAGCAGGCTGAAGCATGCTATTATCTCTGAAATGATAGCCGAAGGAATAATACATGAGCGCATTTCCGGGCGCACAAAAATTACTTTGTTTATAGCCGATGTCGCTGCGTTCAACAATTACCTCTTTAATAAATGGTCTATACCAAACCTGCAAGATTATATTAAGACAATCAAAAATGAGGATGCTACCCGAGCCGAACTTGTCCAGGCAAGCAGCGACTCAAAAGCAGCCACCAGACGCACTTTTAAAGGTTTCCTGGTAAATAGTTACATGCCCATTGAAGCAACTCTTAATAATGACCATATTACCATTTGTCCTTCCCCCGGTACTTTTCAGTTTATTTGTGATTATGAAAAATTTATCCCGGATACTGATGTGGTAATAGTGGGAGTGGAAAATGCCGAGAATTTTACTTTTGCCGACCAGCAGGAATACCTGTTTCCTGGAATTAAAACTTTATTTGTAAGCCGCTATCCGCAAGGGCAGAGCAAAGACCTGATCAGGTGGCTGCAATCTATCCCCAACCATTATGTGCATATGGGCGATTATGATTTTGCAGGAATCAATATTTACCTGCAGGAATATAAAAAGCACCTGGGAGACAAGGCTGCATTTTTTATTCCGGAGAATATTGATTGGTTGCTTGAAAAATTTGGTAATAAATCCTTGTATGATCAGCAGCAATTGAATAAGGCTGCAATTGTTGAAGAAAAATTACTGCATCTGATTGCCCTGATACATAAATATAAAAAGGGATTGGAGCAGGAGATATTGCTGGCGGGTAATTAACCCGGCCGTTACATAATTATCATTTCAAAGGCTTCACTGTATATCCTGCCTTTCTCAGCAAAGTAATAACACCCATATCTCCCCACAGATGCCCTGCCCCAACTGCAAAAAATACAGATGATTTGTTCATTTTATTGCTCATTCTCGATATCCATTTTTTATTCCGATCTTCGAGCAACACACCCATTTCATCGCCTGGTTCGCTCGATGTGGTAATTAGCTGATAAAGCAATGGCAGGTCCTGGCTTTTATAGGCGGCAATCAGATTGTTGTATTCACTGTCGTTTTTCTGGTTATTCTGCATTTCATCCATTAGCTGCACCACTACCGAATCGATAGGTATTTTTTCCAGGGCAGCAATCTGCTCTGCAGGGTCTTCAAGCCCTGAAATTTGTTTGCCCGCTTTTTGTGCAGTTTTCATAATGCTGTCTTCATACGATGTGGGGTTGGTGCAATTAAGCCCTGAAGCAGAGAATATACTTTGGAGTGCTATGGGTTTCATGTTGTTGAACATCGAAATGTTCATCCCCAGAGAGTCATTGATATATTTCTTCAACAGCTTAAATTGGTACTGGGTAAAATAGTCTTCCAGGCTTTTACCGCTGCTATCCATCAGCCCTGTGGCTACCTGCGCCATTACCGTTGGGTCGGCCAGGTTCAGTTCAAAACATACGTTGTCGCTTTTATTAAGGCATTCTTTCATTTTGGGCGTCCACAAATAATCATCAACGCATATCAGGTGAATGGTGCCGAAAAGATAGGAAGGCTTTTTGAGGTTATGGCCGGTAATACTCCAGAGCAGCGATTTATTGTTGCTGGGCTGGGATGGCTGCCCCGTAACAGTTATACCTATGAAAACTGAAAGAATTGTAGTGAACCAATTTAATGATTTGTTCATTGGTCGAAGTTAAGTGGTAGGTACATTATTAGCATTAAGAAGAGCCAAAATTAATATACCCGGTCTATATGCCGATACTTTTGTTATTTTGCAATACTACAAAACCGGGTTATCGCCTCGAATTTTTCGGGGAGGAAAGTCCGGACAGCAAAGGGAAGCGCACTACCTAACGGGTAGGTCTCAGAAATGGGAACAGACAGTGCCACAGAAAATAACCGCCACGCCACAAGCGGGGTAAGGGTGAAAACGTAGTTTAAGAGACTACGGCGTGCATTGGCAACAATGCACAGGGGTAAACCTTGCGTGCTGAAATGCCAAATAAGCGGACGTTCGACATTGCCCGATGGAGTCCGTGGGTTGGCAGCTAGAGGTGTTGCGCGAGCAGCATCCCAGATAAATGATAGCCTCCTGGCAACAGGAACAGAATCCGGCTTACAGGTTTTGTAGTTTTTTTTTAACCCTTAGAATTTCGCTTGAAAATTATTAATTTTACTATTATGCAAGCAACTAATCAACACAAATTAAACGCTGTGCAATTGAATTTGATCAAGTCTTTTCAATACCTGCACAATGACCAGCAAATCAGTGAGATTGATTCTTTAATCAATTTTTACCTGGAGAAAAAACTAGATGATGCTATTTGTAAAGAGGAATCTCAGAAACAATTTACTGAGGAAATTTATGAACAATGGCTAAATGAACTCAAGAGTAAATAACTCATGAAAGTAGTTTTAGACAATAACTTTTTTGTTAGTAGTATAGGTAAGAAATAGTGTTACCGCAATGTATTTGACGCATTCTTAAAAGAAACTTATACGCTTAGCTTGTCAACAGAAATCTTATTGGAATATGAAGAAATATTTTTAATAAAATGGGAAAAGGAAGTTACAGAAAATTTGTTGGCGCGCTTAATTCGGGCTAGAAACATTGAATTATCAACTGTATTCTTCAATTTCAATATGGTAAAAAATGATGAGGACGATAATAAATTCGCCGATTTATACCTTTCTTCCAATGCCGATTTTATAGTAAGTAATGATGTAAAAATACTGGCTTTAAACAAGTCTGAGTTTCCTGAATTTACAGTAATTACTTTGCAGGAATTTTCAAAAATGCTGTCTAATAGGAGCTTTTCTATTTAATTGCTGAATGTTGCTAAACCAGATTTCACCTTATCTCATAAAAATCCTCAATATCAAGCGAAGTAAATACAGTTAATTCCTTATCATTCATGTAGTCATCATACAATTCAATAGCTGCTAATTTCATCTGCAGAGTTATCTCATTATCATCGCATATCATAATTATATAGATTTACATTCCAAATCTAAAACAAAATGTGGATTGTGCTAAAATACCTCCCCCAATAAGCGCTAAAACACCCTATTTTTACTCATTACTATCTACTAAAGACTTCAGACTTAAAATAAATGGCCGACTTATTAAATCTCTATAACGAAGACAGTATCAAATCACTCGACTGGCGCGAACATATCCGCCTGCGCCCCGGCATGTATATAGGCAAGTTGGGCGATGGCAGCAGTGTGGATGATGGTATCTATGTGCTGGTGAAGGAGACCATGGATAACTGTATCGATGAATTTGCAATGGGTGCCGGTAAGCGTGTGGAACTGACCATTGCCGATGGCGCAGTTACCGTGCGCGACTTTGGCCGGGGCATACCACTGGGCAAGGTGGTAGATGTAGTAAGCAAAATAAATACCGGAGCTAAATACGACAGCAAAGCCTTTCAGAAATCGGTAGGGTTGAATGGGGTGGGTACAAAGGCGGTAAATGCGCTCAGCAAGTATTTCAAGGTATCGTCTTTCAGAGATGGCAGGATGAAGGTGGCAGAGTTTGAAAGAGGCATACTGCTAAAGGAACACAAAGAAACCGATACAACCCAGGCCAATGGCACATTGGTGGAGTTCAAACCCGATGAAACCGTTTTCCGCAATTACCACTTCCTCCACGAGTACCTCGAAAACCAGGTATGGAACTATTGCTTCCTCAATGCAGGGCTGCTTATACATTTCAACAACCGCAATTATGTTTCCAAAAACGGCCTGCTCGATCTGCTGAGCCGCAAGAACAACCCTGAGAGTCTGCGCTATCCCATAGTGCACCTTAAGGGCAATGATATTGAAATTGCATTTACGCATACCGGCGATTATGGCGAGGACATATATTCGTTCGTAAATGGCCAGCATACCACACAGGGCGGTACCCATCAGGGCGCCTTCCGCGAGATGTTTGTTAAGACCATCCGCGAATTTTATAAGAAGGATTACGATGCATCCGATGTGCGGCAGAGTATCTGTGCTGCTATCTCTGTAAGGGTGCAGGAGCCGGTTTTTGAATCGCAGACAAAGACAAAATTGGGCTCGCAAACCGTATACGAAAACGGCCCCAGCATGAAGGCCTTTATTGGCGACTTCCTGAATAAAGAGCTGGATAACTTCCTGCATAAAAATCCCTCGGTGGCCGATGCGCTGAAGAAACGCATAGAGCAGAGCGAGCGCGAGCGTAAAGAACTTTCGGGTATACGCAAGCTGGCCAATGAGCGCGCCAAAAAAGCCAACCTCCACAACAAAAAACTCCGCGACTGCCGCATACACCTCAACGACGAACCACCGGTAAAAGGCCGCGACGAATACAACCAGAAACAACTCGAATCCACCATCTTCATCACCGAGGGCGACTCGGCAAGCGGTAGCATCACCAAGAGCCGGCAGGTGGAGACCCAGGCGGTATTCAGTCTGCGGGGTAAGCCGCTCAACTGCTACAGCCTCACCAAGAAGGTGGTGTACGAAAATGAAGAGTTCAACCTGCTGCAACATGCCCTCAATATAGAGGAAGGCATGGAAGGCCTGCGCTACAACAATATAGTTATAGCCACCGATGCCGATGTGGATGGTATGCACATCCGCCTGCTCATTATGACCTTCTTCCTCCAGTTCTTCCCCGACCTCGTGCGCGGCAACCATATTTACATCCTGCAGACGCCCCTTTTCCGTGTGCGCAACAAAACCAAAACCATTTACTGCTATTCGGACGAAGAGCGCCAGCGCGCCATTCGCGAAATAGGCGCCAAAGCCGAAATAACCCGCTTCAAAGGCCTCGGAGAGATAAGCCCCGAAGAGTTTGCTCAGTTCATTGGCGATGACATCCGCAAAGACCCTGTGCTGATAAGCCAGGATGCACAGATACAAAAACTGCTGGAATACTACATGGGCAAAAACACCATGGACCGGCAGGTGTTTATTATCAATAATCTAAGAATAGAGAAAGATCTGGCGGAGGAGTTGGGAGTTGAGGTGGGGGCGTGAGCTATTTAATAGCTGATTTTTCAAAGCGACAGAATCCAAC
>CAIVEH010000100.1 GCA_903904855.1 uncultured Bacteroidota bacterium
CATATAATGAATGTCAAGAGCTGGTTAAGAGGTATTCACCACCATTGCAGTAAGGAACGTATTCAAGGATACCTGGATGAATATCACTTTAGATATAACAGAAGACAAAAAATGGGAGTAATCTTTGATACCCTTATAAAATGAATGGTCAAAAATGATCCAATACGCTTGTTATCAAAGGATTGATATTGCGACCTAAGTGCCTATACCTATAAAGAAAATTAAATCACCCAGTTTAAACCTTACCAGTTACATAGTCCATTTCCCCAATTGTGAATATCAGTAAGTTTTTCCATTTTCTCCTCTTTAATTTTTCTTACATTTGCCCAATTTGTTTTTTCAATGACACAAACACAGAATATTGCTCCCGCCTGGTTATTGCTCAGTGATGGTACTATTTATAAAGGAAAATCTTTTGGCGCTAAAGGAACTGCTGGTGGCGAAATATGCTTCAATACAGGAATGACCGGCTACCAGGAAGTTTTCACTGACCCATCTTATACCGGGCAGGTATTGATTATGAATAATGCCTATATCGGTAACTATGGCGTTAAAAAAGAAGATGTTGAAAGCAACTCCGTAAAAATCAGCGGACTGATCTGCAAAAACGTCTCTTATCGTTATTCAAGAATGGTTGCTGACGACAGCCTCGAAAATTACCTGATCAAAAACAATATTGTAACCATTTATGATGTAGATACCCGGGCTTTGGTGCAGCATATCCGCACTAAGGGCGCTATGAACTGCATCATCTCTACTGAATTTAGTGATGAACAAAGCCTAAAAGCCGAACTGGCAAAAGTACCAGACATGGCTGGCCTGGAGCTCTCGTCTCAGATATCAACAAAAGAGGCTTATACTGTCGGCAATCCTGATTCACCTATTCGTATTGCTGTGATGGATTTTGGTGTAAAAATCAAAATACTGGATTGCCTTGCAGCACGTGATGCTTATCTGAAGGTTTTCCCGGCCAGGACTACTTTTGCCGAACTACAGGAATTTAATGCTCATGGTTACTTCGCATCCAATGGCCCCGGCGATCCGGCATCCATGGGTTATGCCGTAGAAACGGTTAAGGAAATCATGGCTGCCAATAAGCCATTTTTCGGCATCTGTCTCGGCCATCAGATATTGGCCAGGGCCAATGATATCCCTACTTTTAAAATGCACCACGGGCATCGCGGTCTCAACCACCCTGTAAGAAACCTGATTACCGGAAAAGCAGAAATCACTACTCAGAATCATGGTTTTGGCGTAAACCCCGAAGCAATAAAAAATAGTAATACTGTAGAAGTAACACATATCAATCTTAACGACGGATCTATAGAAGGTATCAGGATCAGTAACAAACCTGCTTTCTCTGTTCAGTATCACCCCGAAGCCACACCTGGCCCGCATGATTCAAGGTACTTGTTTGATCAGTTTATTGAAATGATAAATAATGGCTCAATGGCTTAATAACTCAATGGCTTAATTTATTGGGTAACTAATTCTTTAGACTAACAACTTTAGACTTAAGACTAAAAAAATGAAACAGGAAAAAATTCTCATTATAGGCGCCGGAGGGCAGATTGGGGTTGAATTGACACTTGCGCTTCGCAAATTGTATGGCAACGAAAATGTTGTTGCTACCGATATCCGCGAAGCTCATCCGTTATTGAAAGATAATGGCCCATATTACATCCTCAATGCAATGGATGTGAAAGGCACTCACGAAATAGTGAAGAATGAAGGCATAACCCAGATATACCTGCTGGCAGCCATGCTCTCGGCTACCGGCGAGAAGGCCCCACATAAAGCCTGGGAGATAAATATGCAGAGCCTGATTCATATTTTAGATTTAGGTGTACAGGAAAAACTCACTAAAATATACTGGCCAAGTTCAATGGCTGTTTTCGGGCACAGTACCCCGCATGATGGTACACCGCAGAAGACAATCATAGAGCCACAAACCGTATATGGTATCAGTAAATATGCCGGCGAATTGTGGTGCCAGTACTACAATCAGCGCTGGGGCCTCGATGTGCGTAGTCTGCGCTATCCCGGACTTATAAGCTGGAAATCGGAGCCAGGTGGTGGTACTACCGATTATGCTGTAGAAATCTATTACGAAGCACTGAAGAATAAGAAATATACCAGCTTCCTCTCCGAAAACACCTGCCTGCCCATGATGTATATGGATGACGCCATACGCGGCACCATTGAACTGATGGAAGCGCCAGTTGAAAAGCTGAAAACGCGCATGGCCTACAATATCTCTGCCATCAGCTTTACCCCAAAAGAAATTGCAGCCTCTATACAAAAACACATTCCCGACTTTACAATCGACTATGCCCCCGACTTCCGCCAGGCAATTGCCGACGGCTGGCCCCGCAGCATTGACGACACCGCTGCCCGCACCGACTGGGGCTGGAAAAACAACTTCGACCTGGATAAAATGACCGAAGAAATGCTGCAGCACCTGAAAGTGAAATTGATGCAGGCGGTGTAGTAAAATTGCATATTACCGTTACTTTTTCATATTATTGGAATTTTATGGAAATAATTGAAATAGATAATGGTGCTCAAATAAGCTTAGGCAATAAGCTAAACAGTAAGATAAAAGTCCTGTTCAGTTTTGAGGCTATCGGAGGATTTTTGGCCATGGCATTTGGGATTTTTATGACCTGGAATCAGTTGAACAGCCATTCCGGTAATGGTTACTTCGATTATCTCTTCTCCTATGCAATGACCATAATAGGTGCAATTTTCTTTTGGAGATACTTTTCCAGAATATCAAATAAAGAGACAATTTTCATAAATGCGGATACCCTCAAAATAATAATTTCATCCATCAACCGAAAGGTTGAAACGGAATATGAAATAGCAAATATTTCTGATTTAAAATACAGAGGCAAAGCCGCAAAAACCGACCACCCACTAAAAGGTCAATCTTATGATTACTTTGGTTTTGAAACCCAGGAACTAGTAATAGCCGAAGTTCATAATGAGGGAAATCTGTCTTTTCTTTATGATGACAAAATTGTTTGCTTTGGAAGAAATATTTATTCATGGGATGCGGTGGAGATAAATGAAATACTGCACAAAATAACCAAGGGTCATTTGCAAATAGCCAATCTGCCGGAAGAGATTGATGAAGGGGAATATTTACAACATACAGGGTAGTGAAGCTGACTGAATACGGATTCATTGCAGTTACTACCGGCGTTTTAAAAGCCATTTTGATAGCCTGACAAATAAACCCTCATTAACTTTACCGAAATTGGGAAAATCAGCTTAACTTTGCAATCCCTCAAATGGCCCCTGATATGCTATATAAACGCAGAACCCCGGGCTTTACCAATGCTGCGGCGATGGCGAAACTGGTAGACGCACTACTTTGAGGTGGTAGCGCCCGAAAGGGTGTGGGAGTTCGAATCTCCTTTGCCGCACTGAAACGAGAAAAGGAGAGCATTTTGCTCTCTTTTTTTATGCTCCATCCGATTTTTTGTATATTAGCTTGTGCGCAACATAAAGCAAATTATCATTCTGATGTTACTTGGCTCCCTTCTATCATGCGAAGGTGCTTTAGACTTACAGGGGCATGTATACGACAATGCGACAAAGCAGGGCATAGCTGGCGTACAAGTCATATTAGTACTGGATAACAACGATACAATATGGAAATGTAAACCACCTGTCCCATATGAATTAAACAGAGAGAAGTATCAGTTAGCATTTACCGATATAGGTGGCAATTTTTAAATTTCAAGTGGCTTGATCGGCATGGGGCCGGAAGAACTAAAAACAAAAGTTATTTTTATCAAAAAGGGTTATGCCCCGGTCACAATAACAAACGGCAAGCTTTCAAAATTTGATAGTGTGCAAATGCAACAACTTCAATAGTGCAGGAAGTTCTCAATGGCCTTTAAATCTTCCATAAACTGGTTCGAAGATTGACAACGTTGCCGCACTTTTCAGATGGAACCTTCAAGGGTTCCATTTGTGTTTTTAAACGCATTATTTGAACTTCTTAATAATCTGCTATGCTATTTTCACGGAAGCTTCAACCTTTTCGTTTTTTTGAATTGTAGCCTTATCAGTTTCTACTTCTACTTGTTTCACAGTTACAGCGTAATCATTTGGGTGAATCTGTGACCCATAAGCAACGGCATAGGCTTTCGTGAATTCCGCACCCAGGTATAGTATTATAGAGCTGTAATATACCCATGAAAAAAGCACCACTAATGAACCAGCGGCCCCATAAGTGCTACCCACTTTTGTTTGGGATATATATATAGAAATACCAAACTTACCTATCAGGAACAATAATGCTGTAATAAAGGCCCCGGCCATTACATCCTTCCACTTTATTTTGGCATCTGGCAAAACCTTGAATACAACAGCAAATATCAGCATGCTGATACCAAATGTAAGCAGGAGGTTGAATATGTAAAAAACAACGACAGTTACTTGTGGTAAACGTGCCTTCAAACTATCGCTAATGCCCTCTATTATGCCGGTAATGGCTAGTGAAACCAATAATAAAAAGCCTAGGCTGATAATCACAGAAAAAGACAAAAATCTGTTCTGTATTAATTTCAGCCAATCACTTTTAGGCTTTGCCTTAATACCCCAAATGCCATTTGTGGAATCCTGTATTTCTGCAAAAACAGAGGTAGCGCCAACTACAAGTACTATGATGCTGATAATAGCCGCTGCAGAGCTTTGCCCGGTGATAGATGCGTTCTTTATTATAGCTTGAAGCTGTGAAGCTGTATCCTGCCCAACAAAATCCTGAAGAACAGAATATACTTTTCCTTCAATGGCTTCTCTCTTAAAAAACAAGCCGCATAATGAGATAATGAGCACCAGTAACGGCCCCATGGAAAATACGGTATAATAAGCAAGGGAAGCGCTTAACTTAGTTATCTTATCATCCATAAAACCATTGAATGTAGCTTTCAATAGTGCCCACACCCCTGCGAATGACACCTTACTACGTTCATTCGTTGTATCCTTCATTTATCATCTTGTTTATGTTCTTTGGCTAAGAAAATCGAACCTACACTCTCTGGTATTGAACCGATAATCTGTACACTAAAATTAATAGTAGCTTGTTCAATGAAGTTACACTGTGGTTGGTATTTCTTATATGATTACCACTTTATACAACGTTTTTAATTAGGGTATCGCTGCTTTGCAGTTATTTTGATAACGGGGTATAACATTTCCCATTAACATACCACAGAACTTCAAATTATCCACAGAAAGGTTCGAATAGAGAACCGGAGAGTGCTCAAGAAAAAATCCACATTCGCAAGATGTTGGACATTTTTTATTACTGTGAAATTTTAAAAAAAATTCTATGCCACACTCTCTATCACATAATTCTTCCCGTTCATCTCAAACGATTCCCCGGCCTTTTTCCCGGCCATTTTTTCACCAATTGGTGAGGAAATCGAAATAGCAAAATAAGTCAGCCCATCAGCCTTAAGCTGCCGGGCGCTGATTGCTATGTAGTAGTTGCCGTTGTTGGTATGCACTACTGATCCGGGCATTATAAAAGCGCCTTTTTGAGCCGGAATTATGTTTTCCAGCGCCTGCTTCTGCTTGTTAAGTTCACCTAGGCGGGTCAGGTTAAGGTCTATTTCCTGTTGCATAGATTCGCGGCCCGTTTCAAATTTATCTCCCGCACTGCTTTTGGTATCGCTGTTGGCGGCCTCCTGGGCATCATTGATATTGGCCTTTATTTCTGCTTCCTTTGTTCTCAGGTATTCCACACACTGCAGGTATAATTGTTCTTTCAGCTTCGACATAATTCCGTTTTGCAGTTCGCAATTTAACTTAAAATCAAGAAACCAATGACATACTCAACTCCCTAAAATTGTCTTTATTTATATGATGGCTTTGCGGCCTTGTATTTATTGCCTGCTTAACCTAATCTGCATATTTGCGACTTTGCGTGATACATTCCTTTCGGTCTTGTATTTATGGCCCACTGAAACATACAACACCGCTTTTTAGTAATTTCGCCCCCTGATGCGTATACTGATGGTTTGCCTGGGCAATATCTGCCGTTCGCCAATTGCTGAAGGGGTAATGCGGCACAAAATAAAGCAGCATGGCCTGCCCTGGACGGTTGCTTCAGCCGGCACAGAGTCTTACCATGTTGGTGAGGCACCACACAGGTTGTCTCAGAAGGTATGCATGGAGCATGGTATTGATATTTCGGATCTAAGGGCAACCCGGTTTATACAAGCCGATTTCAGGAACTACGATAAGATATATGCCTTTGCCGATGATGTGTTCAGGGAGATACGAAGTATAGGCAGCAGTCATAACAGCATGGAAAATGTTGATTATTTCCTTAATGAATTATACCATTTCACTCAGGCCGGAAATGAGGTAGCGATGGCTATTGATGACTGGAAGATTACCAAAAACGCCTCTGTACCCGATCCCTATTATGGCGGCGAAGACGGCTACAGGTTGGTATATGAGCTCATAGATACAACCTGCAATACGATTATAGAAAACTATACATAATCATTTGCAGATTTGACAACTTTTCAAAAGTTGTCAAATCTTTTGTTGCGCATTAATTACAGTAAACGAAGAAACAAACTTATGTCTAAACCATCCATCCCGCAGGGAACCAGAGATTTTTCACCCGCCGAAGTGCGCAAGCGCCGCTATATTCTTGATACCCTACAGGCTCTGTTCGAGCTATATGGTTTTGCGCCGCTGGAGACACCGAGTATGGAAAACCTCGTAACCCTCACGGGCAAGTATGGCGAAGAAGGCGACAGACTCATCTTCAAGATACTCAATAACGGCCTGCACGAAAAGAAGGAAGACGATAAGGCAAAACTCAATGCCGAATGGGATAAACTCCTCAGCAAGCCCTACTCTACCCCTGTGGTCACTGAGCGTGCCCTGCGCTACGATCTCACTATCCCCTTTGCCCGCTATGTGGTCATGCACCAGAGCGAGCTGTCCTTCCCCTTCCGGCGCTACCAGATGCAGCCTGTGTGGCGTGCCGACAGGCCGCAGAAGGGCCGCTACCGCGAGTTCTGGCAGTGCGATGCCGATGTGGTGGGCAGTACATCGCTCATTAATGAGGCGGAACTGCTGGGCATATACCAGTCGGCATTTGCGAAGTTGAATATACCTGTAACCATCAAGATCAATAGTCGCAAACTGCTCGCCGCCCTGGCCGAGCTATGCGGCACACCTGACAAAATGATGGACATAACCATAGCCCTGGACAAGCTGGATAAAATAGGTTGGGTGGGTGTAGCCAAAGAACTACAGGAGCGAGGCATAACTGATGATGGCATTTGGCAGATAGAAAAGGTGATCAACGTAACCGGCACAAACGAAGAAAAACTGCTGGCCTATTCTGATATTATGCAGAACAGCCCTACCGGAATAGCAGGCATCAATGAGTTGAGCAAAACGCTGGCATACTATAGGGAATTGGGGATTGGGAATTGGGAATTGTCAACTGCCAATCGCCAACTGCCAACCGCCAACATAGTGGTAGATATAAGCCTGGCCCGCGGCCTCAATTACTACACCGGCGTGATAGTAGAGGTGGTATGCAGCCACCCCGATGTGAAGATGGGCAGCATAGGCGGCGGTGGCCGCTACGACGACCTCACCGGCCTGTTCGGACTCAAGGGACTCTCGGGTGTAGGCATTTCTTTTGGTATAGACCGCATTTACGATGTGCTGGAAGAACTTAAAGCATTCCCTGAGCAACTGGCTGAAGGCACCGTAGCCATGCTGGTAAACTTTGGTGGCGAAAATGAAATTTATGCCCTGCACATCCTGAGCCAGCTACGAGCCGCCGGGATTGCCGCCGAGATATTCCCAGATGCAGCCAAGTTCGATAAGCAGATGAAGTATGCCAACAAGCGAGCCATCTCCTACGTTCTCCTGCCAGGCGATGAAGAGCGGGCCCAGGGTAAAGTAAGCCTTAAAAACTATATAACCGGCGAGCAGAAATTACTGAGTGTGGAGGAGTGTATTGAGATCATTAAAGGTTAATGATTGCGCAAATAGGCTTAGAAATTTAGAGAATCTAGTGTTTCATGTACTTATTTCACAAAATCGTCTATTGATTCATTATTTAAAAAATTACCCTTATCAATCGGATACATTATCACCATGTATACATCTGAAAATTTTTTAATCAATTTAATATTTATTTTTAACTGATCTAAGTAATTGCTTCTCTTAAGTTGCAAATCTACTTTATCATTTATTCCATATTTGATTGCAAAATTATTTAAGTAGTACGAATATGTATATTCGCTGTCATTTTTTACATAATTTATTGAATCACCATAAAAAATCATGTACAATTTATCTTGAGTGCTTAAAGAATCAAGACAACAAATTAATTTCATATTATTTTTAACCATAACCACACTAGAAGGAAAACTAAAAAAATTATTTTTTATTGATACAAGTCCACTTCGTTCTTGAACAAGATTTTGCAAAGTAATATTTTGCATAAAATGCATTTTAAATACCAATATAGAATATGTATTCTTATAATGGAAGGCAGAAATAGAATTTTTATGCTTCATATTGTAAGTGGTATGTGGAATTATGAATTCCTTCTTGTTAGATTTAAATAAATCCCAGTAATCAAGAGGAATCTGATCAGAAAAAGAAACAAGTTGAAGTTTGGAAGAGATTATTATATAGGGGAAGAGTGTAGCTACTAAACTAATAACAACAATAACTATTATTAGTTTTTTCCTGTGTTTTACCTGCATCACCTAATAATTTTAAATTTCAGTCCTAAAGTAAATATATTATCTTATACCTTTTAGACTACTTGACTTATGTTATAATACTAAAATAGCTACTGGTCGAATTTATACTGTTTAGAAACAAAAAAAATATACATTTCTGTATGTTTGATATCTGGAAAGCATTAAGCTCAAATATACTTCATGTTAAAGTATGTGTAGTTTTCCTGGCAAATTATTTTTGTAATGACCTCTTTGGTTTTGAGATGTCTTGGGTTGGCAGTTTTCCAATAATCAATAATTACATCGGTATCGCAAATTATTTTTTTCGCTGCCATTGGCTTCTTAATTTTTTTGCATCCATTTGGCCTCTTTCCATTATATTATTCATTTCTGCATTGTTGATATTGTTAATGTCATCCGATATACGCCGCATAGTTACTCCGTTTACAACGGTAATTTCTTTGTTTTTCCTGATTTTTGATGCAGATATGGTAAATCCGAAATATTTTGATATCTCTTTCAGTAATTTTAATGTTTCGGGCTTGTCGTATGTTACAGTTACTTCAGGCATTTTCTTTTTTTACAAAGTTAGGTATTTAGGTTGATTTCACATTATATGATGTATGGAGTTTTTTAGTGGTGATTACACAACAAATTGCCGAAGGCATTGTATCTATAGTCCTACTTTGGGGAAGAAAACGAATTCTAAGCCCTGTACATCCTTAGCCAGCTGCGTGCTGCCGGGATTGTCGCCGAGATTTACCCAGATGCAGCCAAGTTCGATAAGCAGATGAAGTATGCCAACAAGCGGGGCATTTCCTACGTCCTCCTGCCAGGCGATGAAGAGCGGGCCCAGGGTAAAGTGAGCCTCAAAAACTTCATAACCGGCGAACAGAAATTACTGAGTGTGGAGGAGTGTATTGAGATCATTAAATCATAATTCATATTATTGTTTTAATTTAATCAGATTGGATTTATTTAGAATTGCGCACAAGAGGGAAAAATCTTTTTCTGCATTTTTTATCAAACACGGCAAGACAGGTAGATTGATACATTGAAATTGCGTTTATAGTTTTCCGGGGGAGCCATAAATCTCACAACGAAGGGCACAAGGTAGAAATACCAAGTTCATAATGGTGTTGACTACTACTTAATCAATTTATGATATATGAATATTTGAATAGGGCTGATGGCTGGTAATTCCCTACTATTGAAAATTGCGTCTTTGCGTCAAAAAATTGTGTCTTTTCTTCAAAAAAATTGCTTGTTTGTTGCGTCTTTTCTTCAAAAAATTGCGTGTTTTCGTCAAAAATTGCGTGTTTTTGCAGATTTTATTGGCGCAAATTATTGATTTTCAGTTGGTTAATTTTTTTAGGCGAAAATTTTGCTGGATCGGTTGCTTCATCAATGATCTTATTGCAATTATTGCTTCTGCTTCTAGCCTACAGAAAACGTCCCATTTGCTGCTCAGAACTTCCCACCCGCTTCCCACTTTGGCCTGAAATTTCACACTTTTGCAGATTACACCGTCCTAAAATAGGTTTATACCGATTAGACTATAAAGAACGGCATGAAAAAAACTCACGCGAAGGCGCGAAGGCGCAATATGCAAACGTCATTTTTAAGGCCGCAAAGAATACCAATGCCGGTTTATAATGTCTTCTATACAACGAAATATTTTATGATTGAAAATCAATTAGGTACCTATTTTTTCGTTGTTCTTACCGAAACATCGCGTCCACGCTATAGGGGGACTATTTGGTATTACACGTTAGTTAGATAATCCTGTTTTTTGTTTACTGCCATTTTGTTAGTCCTGAAAATTGTTTACTTGCTGTTTACTTGTCGTTTGCATTGGCGCAATTTATTGATTTACAGTTGTTTATTTTTTTAGATAAAATTATAGCTTAGTGATGTTGATTAAATAAAGTACACCATCTTACTTGTTCTTTTTCCTTTTTACTTCGTTCTAAAAGTCTTAAAATAGTATACTATTCGCAGATTTTACGCCTCGTAAAAAAGAAAAATATCTTCGCAATATGGTGTACTTTATTTAATCAACAACACTTAGAGA
>CAIVEH010000101.1 GCA_903904855.1 uncultured Bacteroidota bacterium
ATCAATGTCATTAACTTAAGGAAAAGTGTTAAAATTGCATACCCTATAATATAGGGGTTACTTCAAAAAAAGACAGCCTATTAGAACAGATTATTAACGACATAAATAAAACCATTAAAGATGAAAAGCACATCAGCGAACATAAGGACGGAGCAAAGTCCTTTAGTAGAGATAGGCATTTCACTTTCAATGTTTTACTTGCCTTTTTTATGACCAATCTTCAAAAGGGATTACAGCGGGAAATATTATTATTTAAAGAAGCAATTGAATCGGACGGAGGAAGTATTCCTGAGGTAAGCAAGGCCGCATTTTGCAAAGCCCGGAAGAAGTTAAAGCCGAGTGCATTTAGCTCGCTTAGCGATATCATTATTAAAAATTTTTATGGTAGTGGCGAGGAAAAGACCTGGCATGGTTACCGCGTATTGGGCGTAGACGGTAGTTCGGTAGTTCTTCCCAATAGCAATGAAATAAAAGAGGCATACGGAATTTTCCGGACACAGGAGGGCAATAGAGCCATTAGCAGAGGACGCACCATGCTGGTTTATGACGTGCTCAATCACATCACGCTGTATGGCGCTATGGGAACGATAAAACAATCAGAAAAGGCTATGCTATGGGACTGCCTGCCCAACTTACAATTAAACAGTAAGGATATTTTGGTTTTTGACCGGGGTTATCCTTCGCACCTGCTGTTTCTTTATTTACAAAAACGGAAAGTTCAGTTTTGCTTTCGGATGCAAAAAAACTGGTGGAAGGATATAGAACGGTTTTATAATAGTGGTAATGCCAGCGCTGTTGTTACATTGACTTTGCCAGAAAGAGAAAATGAATCTGCTGCCGAGCTTGAGATAACGGAAAGGAAGTTTAAATGCAGGTTGGTAAGGGTGGAACTGGAAGGAGGGGAAACAGAAATACTATTAACCTCATTTTTGGAAAATACAATTAGCGTTGCTGATCTGCAGGAATTATATGGGTTCAGATGGCCCATTGAGGATGCATACAAAACATTCAAACATAAGGTCTGCTTAGGTAATTTTTCCGGCAAATCCCAAAAGGCTGTCTTACAGGATTTTTATGTCAAATTATTTATCATGAACCTTACTGCCGTCGCTGTAAGGCCCATTAATGAAGCTCTGAAAAAAGATACGGTGAGGGTAAAATACACCTATCAGGTCAATACCATAGAAGCTATTGCAACCATGAAAAGATCAGTTGTCTCATTTTTTGTTACAGGCCAGATAGCGAAGGGAATCTCACGTTTAATTGGCAGAATATCTAAAATCACAGAGCCAATTAGGCCAGGAAGAAAGTTCAAACGACATCATCAGCCAAAACAAAAGCATCATATGAATTATAAACCCGTCTGATATCCTTAAGTTAATGACATTGAGCATTTACTAGCATTTGATCAATGTCATTAACTTAAGGAAAAGTGTTAAAATTGCATACCCTATAATATAGGGGTTACTTCAAAAAAAGACAGCCTATTAGAACAGATTATTAACGACATAAATAAAACCATTAAAGATGAAAAGCACATCAGCGAAC
>CAIVEH010000102.1 GCA_903904855.1 uncultured Bacteroidota bacterium
GGTCACAAAGTAACGTAGTTAAATAATGGTGAGTAGGAAAAAAAGGATTTAATAATAAACGCTAAGATCCTATTGATTTTTACCACAAAGGACACCAAGGGAAGCACAAAGGACATAAATAATGGGAAGGCGAATTTAAGGCCACAAGTAAATATAATTTAAAAATCAAAACATAAAACAATGGCAATTTTAAACACTTACCTGAACTTTCAGGGTAATACTGAAGAGGCATTTAATTTTTACAAATCGATATTTGGCGGGGAATTTTCTGCTTTGATGCGCTTTAAGGATATGCTCGGCGGCGATAAGATGGATCCAGCTGATCAGGATAAACTGATGCATGTGGCATTGCCGGTGGGTAATGGCAATACACTGATGGGAACAGATGCTCTTGAATCGATGGGGCACAAGGTCTCCACCGGCAATAACTATACAATCTCGATTTCTCCTTCGAGTATGGAAGAGGCCAATCATTTTTTCGACGGACTTTCGGCTGGTGGAAAAGTTGATGTACCGCTAAAAATGGAAATGTGGGGCGCTTATTTCGGGATGTTTGTAGATAAATTTGGTATACGGTGGATGGTGAACTATGATGACCGGCAGCCACAATAATCCATAACAAAGGACGAAACAATAATGGTTGAGGTATTTAAAACAAACATCGTGGAAGTAAGCCATTCAGAAACAATGGTTGCACGACTGCTGGAGTATTTTCCGGAAAGCAGGATCAGTTTCGACCTTGAGGATTGTGATAAAATTCTAAGAGTGGAAGGTAATCAGATCTGCCCTGTTACAGTAATTAAATTATTGCAGGAGGGTGGATTTGATTGCTTTATACTGGAATAACGTTTGAAAATAAACGAAGACATCCGACCTGCATAAAGTGAACAAACCTGCATTTGGAAAATTCAGGAAATATTTTGTAATATTATACCGATTCAAAACCTAAATAAAATGAAAATTCTGAAAAAAATTCTGATCGTTGTCGGGGTCATATTGCTTATCCCTGTTCTATTGTGTATCATAGCCCTCTTTACAAAAAAGGATTTTGTTGTTGAACGCAGCATTACCATCAATAAGCCGAAACAGGAGGTGTTTAACTACATTAAGTTTATTAAAAACCAGGACAATTACAGCAAGTGGATGGCTATGGACCCCAATGCCAAAAAGAGTTATACCGGCACAGATGGGACAGTTGGATTTGCATCTTCATGGGAAAGCACCAATAAAGAATTAGGTACCGGAACGCAAACGATCCGGACGATTGCTGAGGGAGATAGTTTGGTTGTAGACCTACACTTTGTAAAGCCATTTGAGAATACTGCTACCGGGTATATGATTACCAATGATGATGGCGGTAAAACCAAGGTAAGGTGGGGTATGCGCGGAAATATGCCCTACCCATTTAATGTTATGATGCTGTTTATGAATATGGATAAGGCCGGAGGAGATGATCTGGCAACGGGACTTACTAACCTGAAGAAACTGCTGGAGAAATAATCATCCTTTTATACTTATCATGGAGAGCTTTGACTTTCATTCGTGAAAACGTGAAAGGGTTTACTTGTATTTATTGAGTTTTCGGATGAGAATCTTTGGAATGAAATTATAGTCAGTAAGTCTCACCTATTAATGCCTGTTTGGATGTGGATATAGTGCCTGACCACTTACCATTTTTAATTTACCTATTCAGCATAGTATTGGCTTTGCCAGAAAGAAGGTGGATAATATATTTTCGAAAAAATTTTGTGCAACCAAAAGGTTTCCTATATTTGTGCAACCAAAAGGTTTCGTGTTATGAGGAGAGATGTGTTTCAGGCGATTGCAGACCCGACGAGAAGAGAGATTCTGAATATGGTAGCAAGACAACCGCTCAATGTAAATACCGTATCAGAGCACTTTGATGTGAGCAGGGCAGCTATTTATAAGCATATGAAAATACTGATAGAGTGCGGGCTGATAAATATGAAACAGAAAGGCAGGGAACGGTATTGTGAGGCTAAACTGGAGCAACTGAATGAGGTACATGAATGGATAGAACAGTATCGGCAATACTGGGAAAACAAACTGGACAGCCTGGAGGCCTATTTGCACAAAATTCAAAATGATAAAGAATATGCCGCAAAAAATAAATGAAACATCGGACCGTGAAATAAGGGTAAGCAGGTTGCTGGATGCACCTATATCACTAGTGTGGGAAGTGTGGACAAATCCGGAGCATATAAAAAACTGGTGGGGGCCAAACGGATTTACGAATACCATTACAAAAATGGATATGCGCGAAGGTGGAGACTGGGAACTTATAATGCATGGGCCGGATGGTACGGACTATAAAAACCGGAGTGTATTTAAGGAAGTGGTTAAGTTTAAAAAGATAGTCTATGACCATGTGAGCGGCCCCAGATTTATTGCTACAATTGAATTCAGCAATGCTGGTGATAAAACGCAGATCGACTGGCATATGCTTTTTGAAACAAAGGAGGAATTCATTCAGGTTGTGAAGACATTCCGGGCTGATGAAGGGTTGAGGCAGAATGCAGATAAACTGAATAACTACATTAGAACGCAATTGAAACTATGTAATGATCTAAAAACAAACATAATGGAACAAACACAAACATCCCGAAAGGAACTGGTAATAACCAGGGTATTGGAAGCTCCGCGCGAGCTGGTATTTAAGGTGTGGTCGGAAGCACAACACCTGGCTCAATGGTGGGGGCCAAAGGGAAGCACTTTGGTGGTTCATTCATTTGATTTTAAGCCGGGAGGTATTTTTCACTACAGTATTGAAATGGGCGGCGGTGCAATGTGGGGCAAATTCAGGTACCTTGAGATTGAGGCGCCTTTGCGAATTGCATTTGTCAGTTCATTTTCAGACGAGGCAGGAAACATCAGTAAGAATCCATTTCTTCCTGACTTTCCGATGGAAATAACAAATGAGCTTACGCTAACCGAAGGAGATGGGAAGACTACTTTGGTTCTGAAAGGCGGGCCTGTAAATGCAAGCGAAGCTGAAACTGCTTTTTTTGAATCAATGGTTGGTAATATGGAACAGGGCTTTGCCGGTACATTTGAACAACTGGAAAAACACCTTGCGGACCTACTTGCACAATAAATATAATAGAAATGCAAAAAATAAAAGAAGTAAAAATCACCCGCCTTATGAATGCTCCCAGGGAATTTGTTTATAAGGTCTGGACCGAGGGGGCGCATGGTTTTTTGGCGCAGGTATGCGAAGTGGATGTAAGGCCGGGTGGCAGCATCCTCATTCATGAAGATCATCCTGCTTTCCCGAATCATGTGAAGAGGTACATTTCTTGAAGTGATGGCCCCCGAAAATCGGGAAGAATACTTGTATATTTATAAACAAAATCAAAACCTGAATAATGAAAAAAACAAAAATTATATATTGGACATTTACAATTCTCCTTGCCGGATTTATCGGATTTTCAGCCATTCCGGATATTTTATGTACTCCGGATGCCGTTAAAATTATCAGTACACAACTTCACTATCCCGAATATTTTCTGCGATTTATTGGGGTTGCCAAATTGCTGGGGGCTATTGCACTTCTTATACCAGGTTTCCCGAGAATTAAGGAATGGGCCTATGCTGGAATTGCTTATGATCTTATTGCAGCGACCTGGTCGATGTATTCAGTGGGGGCGCCTGTAAGCGGACTGTTTTTTATGGCCGGCTTCCTGGTTTTGTTTGCCGTAGCTTATATCTTTTATCATAAGAAAATAAAGATGGAGCAGGCATCGTAACGAGCAGTGCAAGAATCATCTGCGAGCAGTAGCATTTTATTCCATCATCTGGGCAATCATTTCTTTGAGGAGTTCGCGGTCATCGGTGGATGTGTTTATACCTACACCCATGGTATTGTATTTGCCCAGCAGCATAAGGCAACGCTCTACCCGTTGGAGGGGCCATCGGCGAGTTGTGGCAATTATATCTTTTACAAAATATGGTGACATACCTATTGCTGCGGCAGCATCTTTATCGGTTTTACCCTGCACAAAGCAGGCAAGGTAGAGCCTGTTGAAATGCATATAAAATGCTGCAGTAACCAGTGGCATGGGGGCAGCCTTTGTGTTGGTGATAAAGTAGCTGAGCATTTTATAAAATTTATCGGTATCGCCACCTGTAAGGGCTACCGGGAAGTCGAACATGTTGTACTCTTTACTGATGCCTATATACTTCTGGATATGGGCAGTTGTGAGCGCTCTTTCATCGGGGATATTGATGCGTACTTTCTCTATTTCATTAACTATTTTTTTCAGGTCGCCTCCCAGGTAAGATGCCAGTATCTGGGCTTCCTGCTCTCCAATGTGAAAGTTGATTTCGCGGCCATGATCCATTATCCAGGCCGGGAGGTTGTCGTCTTTTATTTTGTCCGAAGTAAACCTTATGCCCTTGTCTTTGATGCGTCTTGCAAACCTTGTGGTGCCATCAACTTTTTTGAACGGATGCTCGATCAGGAAGATGGTAGTGGGGGAAGGCTTTTCGATGTAGGCAATGAGTGAATTGAGGCCTTTTATGTCGTCTTTTCCACCTTTCAATGAGCCCGCATCTTTGAGTATGACTACCTGCTTTTCGGCAAACATGGGGAACCGGCGGCACGCATTCACCACATCGCTCCACTCTGCGTCTTTGCCGTAAAGTACCATGAGGTTGAAATCGCGCTCTGCAGGGTTAAGAATGTTGTTTTCGAAGTAGCCTGTAATCAGATCAAGGTAATAAGGCTCTTCCCCATCAATAAGGTAGACAGGGGCAAACTGCCTCATTTGTAATGTCTGGAAGAGTTTTTTCAGTTCGGCGTTCATAAAAAAAATGGCTCAATGGCTTAATAACTCAATGGCTCAATAACTCAATGACTCAATGACTTCATTGCTTAATGTTTCAATGGATTGATTTGCAAATGTGCGAATAAATTGGGAGAATCGGAGCAGGTTAAAAGCAATAACAAGGGCTCAATGACTGAATAGCTTAATTGCTGAATGACAATGGGAATAACTTTACTTTTATAAGTAAACATTTTTTATGGAATCAATTATTATTCCTGTTATCAAACAACACCTCATAATGCTGTTCTATGTTTTTATGAAAAGTAGCGGGCAACCGGGCCCAATCTCTTAATTCTACCAATATGGGAATATTGCTCTCTTTAATTTTTTCAAATAGCCCGGTTACAACAGATACAGGCAGAGGGTCAAGATTCGGGCCTCGCATTACCAGGTCGAGGTCGCTACCAGTGTGGGCTGTACCGTTTACCCGGCTACCATAGGCCCAGACCTCTACAGGCAAGTTTTTTAGGGTAGAAAAAATTTGCAGCAGTGTTTGTTTATCTTTTTCCCTGATCAGCATTTTATTCTTCATTTAATTGTTTGATTGCTTCTGCTAGCGCAGTGGCATCGGCAATAAACTGAGGCAAGATAATAACGGTTTCTTCGGCAAAGTTAACACCATAATCGTGAGCTGTACTGTTCCGGTTATCACGGTATTGCAGCCACCTCTCGCATGCCTCATCAGTAATAATATTTCGCAAAACAGCATGCCGGAATACATCTTTGAATATCAAACGATCCACTTCTTTTGAAGAATGAAAATAGGGTTTCAATCCTTTTCGCAACAGTTTGCCACTTTGCTCCAATATAAGTTCAAACTCTTTGATACAGGCAGAACGATACATTTCGTAATCTAAATTTTGCGGATCGGCCAGAGAAAGTAAATTAAGCGCCTTATCCAGGGTGGCAATACAACGTTCTAAATAGGCAGTATCTATTTTCATCATTCAAATTTCGTAAAGTTATTTATAATTGGATGATTTAAAGAACGCCTAACCCTTTATTATAGCATTTTGCAAAATATACGTTCAGCATTAATTTTCTCTGGTCCTATCTCTTCCAGCAGATTATCTCTTCTACTTCTTCCAGTTTTGATATTTCTCTGACCGCTAAATGCCACATAAATGGATGCTACAGATAGTAATGAATCAACCATTGGTAAATTTGCAGCTCATTTACCTTCCTTTGTCAGGGCTTCAACCTTTGCCTTATCCTCTTTCGCTTTCTGGGTTTCGCCCAGTTTTTCATAAGCTATTGACCGGCTCTCGTGGGCTTTTATCAGGTCCTGGTTGAGTTCTATAGCCTTGGTGCAGTCGGCTACAGCCCCGGTATAATCCTTCAGGGTTATCTTCAGTATCGCCCTGCTGTTATAGGCATCGTTGTAGCCCATTGCAATGGCTTTATTCAGGTCGACCGATGCTCCGGCAAAATCGGCCATATCGGTCTTTAAACTTCCCCTGTCGTTATAAAATCGTTCAAAGTAAGGGTTTAGTTCTATAGCCTTGTTCAGGTCGATTAACGCTTTGGGATAATCATTCAGTTCAGCGTAGGTATTTCCCCTGTTACCCCAGGCCAGATAAAAAGTGGGTATTAAATCAATAGCCTTGCTGTAAAGCACTATTGCATTCTTATAGTCTTTGAGCATCTGGTAAACCTCTGCGAGATTAAGGTAAGCTTCCGGATAATAGGGATTCAGCTCCAGCGCTTTGTTGAAGTCTGCAATCGCGCCCTTATAATCTTTTATTGATTTCTTTGCTGATCCTCTGTTACTCCATGCCTTGGTGTATTCAGGTTTTATGGCAATTGCTTTGTCGAGATCTTTTATGGATTTTTCAAATTCATTGTTTTCACTTTCCGCCCAGGCCAGGTTTAAGTACCACATGGCATTGCCAGAATCCTGCTCAATAGCCTTGGTTATGTCTTCATAAGCACCTTTATAGTCTTTTAAGAAAGACTTCGCCATTCCCCGGTTGCTGTAGCCATCTGCATTATTTTCAGGTTTCAGTTTTATGGAAATATCCATATCCGCGATGGCTGCTTTATAATCCTTTATCTGCAACTTAAAAAGGCCCCGTTTCAGGTATTCTATTGAGCTGCCCGGATCCATTTTTATCAGGAAATCCTGATCCGCAATCTTACCGCGAAGGGAAGGGTAATCGGTAGTGTCAGTAATAAAATGTTCCTGGGCTTTTAATGGCGATGGGAAGGTAAATAAATGAATAATGAGGATAATTACCCATAACCGGTTCATATAAGTGTTAAACCTTGATAGTGAGTGTGAGGCCATATAGCAAGTATACGATGTAAATCTGAATAATACAAACCTGCAAGGACAGTAGTCAGCACCTGATAACCTCGACTTGGCAGGTAATGGATTTGCCTTTTTGATATCGGCCTTGCAGAAAGTAACAATAAGATATTTCCAAGGTTGGAGAAAGAAAGGGCTAACTGGAATTAATGCTAAGTTTTTTTCCCGGGGAAGAAATTCCCTGAAATAAGTTGTCTTTTAATTATTACAATGGTTTACATACTTGCAGTGGAAAAGGTTTAAATTTGATACTGAATGCGTATCATCATTTCATTCTTAGCCTTGTTATTTTCGTTCATTTGCTTCGGGCAAAATGAAGCGCTTTATTATTTTGCAGGCAGAGACTCTTGTATAGGGGTAAAAACAGCGAATGGTAAAGTGGTGATACCAGCTATTTATGAATGTTTTACCGGGAGGCCCGGGGAAAAAGTTAATAGTGAAAAATTCTGTCTTTTCGATAAAAATGCCGGATATGATTCAAACATGTCCTATTCTTACAGATTTAAGTTTTTCGACAGAAAGGGAAATTATTTATACAGTCCTTACATTTTCGACAACGGGCCCGATTACTTTGTTGAAGGGTTAACAAGGTTTGTAGAAAATGGCAAGATGGGCTTTGCAGATCGTTTCGGTAAAAAGGTTATCCCTGCAAAGTACAATTATATTGAGCCCTTTTATTGTGGCTATGCCTTAGTTTGCTATGATTGCCGGTATACCCGCTTTAGTTCTGATGATGAGCATTGTTGTGGTTATGCTGGTATCAGGTATGGTATAATGAACAGGGCAGGAGCTATTGTTTATGAGTTAAGCCAAAATACCATTCCGCATTTAAGTGACAGTTTTATTTCTGCCTTAAAGCTTAAAATTGCCTGCAATAAAAAAGAGCAGTTGTTGATAATAAAACTCCAGAGCACAAAAGAAATTGCAACCTATTGGGGATATAATACCAATGATTTTTTGGCAACTATAGTTGAGCGTCCGAAAACCCAAGGTAGTTTTTACTTGATTGCGTTTGAGCCTGTAAATGGCCCTTTTGAAAGTGAATTGTGCTTTTTGATATCAGATGATGGGAAGTAGATTTTCCATATAAATACCTATTCTGGTGAGCCTGAATCACTGGTTAAATGGAGATATTAAACAGGCAATTACCGGTTATCACTTCGCTACACTTAAAGGCACATTCGGGCTCAGCGGATTAACATCAACTTTTAATAATGCAGGGATCACAATAAGGTCCATATCTTCCATTGGTATAGCACCAAGCAACACTGCATCGCCCAGCACCATAGCGCCGGTAAAACAGTTCCTGTTCTTAAATGTAACTTTCACAGGGCCTACATATGGAACCATTTTTCTGGAGCCATCGGCAATGATGACTTCTCGTTCTTCAAGCTGTTTAAGATTCAGTTGCAATGCTATATGCTGAGGTATGCACAGGTGTAATGCACCTGTATCAACAAGTGCAGTTGTCCGGTATGCAGCCATATCCGGAGCAAGCAGGTTGGAAAGTTCGATTTCAGTATAGACCAGTCCCATAAAACAAAGATACTATTAAAGCCATAATCCCGGAATTCTATCAGTTAAGGCTAAAATATATTTTTGAATATATGGTTTTGATATTGTAATTTTGATATGCATAAATCAGAACACATGAAACTCTATAATCAGAGGCGTTGCAATTTTATTGTAAAATCGTTTTTATGGTCCATCCTCCTTTATTCAGGTATGATGGTTGCTCTCAACTGGGATGAAGTGCGCAATTCTATGACCGGCAGGAATAACATTACTGTTATCAACCCAACTCTTCCTGAATCTATAACTGCTGTTACCATTAATCCTACTTCTAATACAAATTCAGGCCACAGTGGCATTGTGAAAGGTGTTATTGCAGTATTACGCACTATCAGTGGTATATCTGGACACTAATTCGCCCTAATATCTATCTCATTTAGGGTAAACCATTGTGGTAGTCTTGTTGGTTATAAATGGGCCCACGCCATCCGGAGCGTGATTTTCTCTCCCTTTTTATATTGGATCAAGGCGGCATATTCCCCGGTTTTATCATCGTAATCGGCGCCTTCTATAAAACTACATTTATATTCTCCTTTCTGGGGCGTTCCGAAAACGTAATTCCGGATTATTTCTTTTTTACTATTCAGCGTGTAGTAGACAGTATTTGTATTTTCAAATGAATATACTGAATCAACAGATTTACCAGGGGGCAGGTTGAAATTTCTGTTTTCATCGTTGAATATGATGAAACAATCTTTCCCTTTTGCATAGGTATTCAATGAAAGAAACTGGCGGTTGTAAACCTGTTCCGGTAGATCTTCTATCAGCATCTCGTCGTGCCACCTTGCCGACAGATTACGGGCATAATAATAATGCCTGTAGCTTTTATAGTATTGGGCCCGGGGTATTACTAAACCTGAGAGTTCTTTGCCATCATCATCAACCCGGGTTATGGCTATATCTCCCAGCCAGGTTTCAAAAAGGTTTGGCCTTGCAGCAGTTTCTGTATTGGCATAACGGGCAAATGATTCTGAAACCAGGGTGCTCAATCCGTACTCATTTGTAAATAAAGCCAAAGGGGCGCCGAGAAAGATTTTGCCGGTGTCTGTTTTTTCATGCAGGTATTTATTGGCCAGTTCATTCCTTATGGGATTAATAGTTGTATTCATATCCTGATCTTCCAATTTCAGAAAGATATTATCCATTACAGCGGCAGGTAAACGTTCAAGGCCATACATGACATACGCGTCTTTATAGCTGAAGAGCAGGAGATTTATGGCACCTGAAAAGTTGTTATGAGTAAGATAGGAATGATAGGGATAAATGTCCTGCGTGGCATCTACCATCTTTGTTTTTACAGGCATCCCGTTTTCGGGGATTAAATAAATAGATAAGTAATGACTAAAGGTGCTTGAAGTAGGATCCAATTCATCGTAACTATTACTTTGCGGATCAACAAAATCCGGGCGTTTAAGACCCGTTCCGCCTGGGCTTCTGGTTGCAGATTTTGAAGCATTTGAAGCCATTGGGGCATATACATAACCAGCCGGGTCGTAGGTGTAGCCATGGCTTATGGTGCCGTTTTGTATGATCTTTGATAGGGCAAGGGTAATTACAACTCCGCTATCCAGGTAATCGGCACCGGTAATATCCATGTAATCAAACCTGGAGCGGTCTGCATCCAGGTGAACTGTTTTTTCTGTTTGATGTTTGCTATTGAAGTACGAAACATTCAGATCCGCAGTACGCCTGAAATTCTCTGTCAAGCCGATTAAAATGGCATAGTTATCTTTCAGTTTGTTTTTCATCACAAAAAACTGAATACGCTTTTTTTTATTCTTTGCTTCTGCAACAACTGTTTCTTCTGTAAGCTTGCCATCCGTTGCACTGAACCTCAGGCGCACTAGTCTGTGCCTTCCAAGTAAGTTTTGCTGATCAAAAAATAAAACTGCCTCACCTCCAATTTCAAAAAGGCCCTTGAAACGGGCATCTGTGAGCAGGAAAACATCGAGGCTCCTGCACCACTCTTCATTGCTGGCTATTTCTATCCTTGATGGGTCGAAAACCCTGATGGAGATAGCTTTCATTGGTTCAAAATGAAATAGCATAGTATTGCCATTGCTCATTTGCAGCACTTTATTTACCCCAACTAAATTCAGGTCAATGGGCTTACTGAGTTCGTAATTATTGTTCTGAGCCTTGCTATCAAAAATAGTAATGACCATAAGGATAAGTGTCAGTATGGATATCTTATTTTTCATAGCTGATGAGCTTAAATTGATCATTAAGTAAATCAAAGATACACTCTGATTCTTTATTCGAGTCTGCTCCATGCCATTCTTACTGTTACAGTCTCCCCTTTTTTGTATTGTATCAGTGCGGCATATCCGCCGGTATGTTCATTAAAATAATCAGCATCGATGAAGGTGCATTTAAATTCATTTTTGGCAGGAAGGCCGAATACATAGTTTTTGGTTACTTCCTTTTTGCTGTTTAGTTTATAATAAAATGCATTGGTGTTTTCATAGTTGTTAATAGTATAACCAGGTTCCTTCAATGAATTATTGAAGTTATGATCATAATCATTGAACAGAATAAAAAAATCTTTGCCGCGCGAATAAGTCCTGAAAGAGTTGAAATGATAGCTGTAACTTTCTCTTGGCATCAGGCTGTAATATTGGCCGCAAGGCAAAACGGTACCCCATAGTTCCCTGCCATCATCATCGGTCTGGGTAATTCCGATGCGCAGGGTAGTGTAAGATGTGTCATAGCGCGAGGCTGTACTCTGGTCTTTGTGGCTGATATACGCTTCACTGATTATGGTTGTTAATCCGTTTTCATTGGTTACCATTTTTGCTGGTATTCCGGCAAAATATTTTGAGGTATCTGTTTCCGATTTCAAATGGTTATTAGCCAGATTATTTTTCAACTGCCTGAGACTGCCAGCAAGTTTTTCTTCATCCATTTTTAAAAAAAGAGTGCTGGTAATTACTCCGTGAAATCCATCCAGCCCGAACTCGTAGGCAATGGCATGAGAATTATATAAAAGGTAGTTGATGGTTCTGGCAAACGAATTATAAGTATACAGACCAAAACTTGGATAAACGGTTTCAGATACGTTAATCATCGTTGTTAGCGGCTTCGCACTGTCCTTCGGGATGTAGAAAAAACGAACAAAATGATCATAAACTCCGCTTCCCTCAGTAATAGGTGCGTCATGGGGCGATGCCCATACTCTGGTTTTGTCAAGCCCGAGCGAGACTAAAATTCCGTTTGGCTGGGCTTCTGCACCCAGTACCTTCAGATAATCGAATTTCTTTCTGTTCACCTCCAGTTGCACTTCCTTCAGGGCAGTATGCGTTTTGTCGAAATAAACCATATAAATATCGCTAGATCTGGGATAGCTTATATCAGTACTGAACAGAACAGCGTAATTCTCCTCATCCTTATGTTTGATCACATAAAACTCCATCCGCTTGTTGGCACTTCTGGACTCAGCTATCTTTTTTTCCTCGATAAGCCTGCCATTTGATGCATCGTACCTGAGCCTCACCAGGCAATGCCGCGAATTGATTTGCTGGTCAATAAAAAGTACCGCTTCGCCATTTATTTCATAAACTCCTTTTATGACCGGTTCATTAAACCCAAAATGGTCGAGCACCCTGTAATTATCTTCCCTGCCTAGTTTTTCATTTCTTGCAGAGTCGAATACCTTAACCTGGATCATATGAGAAGGCTCAGAGTGAAACAGCAGTGTAGTGCCATTGTTCATGTACAACACCCTGTTCCAGCCTTTCAGGCTAATATCCAAAGGCTTGCTCATTTCAGACTTATTTTCCCGGGCCAGAGCCGAAAAGACAAGCAGCAAGAACGAAATTGTAAATATGTGCTTCATACTCAGGATTGTTTTTTTTCAGCGAAACAGTATTATGCAAGATAATCAATTGTTTTGGCTGGAATGACTAAAATATGCCATAGACCGCCCGCAAAACCAAAACTAACAAAAGCAATCGGTTTTGGGGCAATCAATGAGCGTATAGACATTCCTGCTTAATAATGACGTAGAAATTGTATCTTATCTTGGGTGTCAGGAAGAAAATATTTCAAAATATTTCAGTTTCAGGCAAGGGGAATGCCGAAATACAATTTCTC
The DNA here is from genome assembly GCA_903904855.1 of uncultured Bacteroidota bacterium. Taxonomy (GTDB): domain Bacteria; phylum Bacteroidota; class Bacteroidia; order Chitinophagales; family Chitinophagaceae; genus Nemorincola. Next base: position 12,820 of record CAIVEH010000102.1, read on the forward strand.
AGGCGCATTGTTCTTTTTAATCCAGCCATGCCCAGGCCATACGCAAGGTGGTTGTTTCACCTTTTTTGCACCGCACCAGGGCTGCATACATACCCGATTTTTCAACAAAATCGGCTCCTTCAGTAAAACTATTTATATACTCACCTGCTGCGGGTTCACCAAACAAATGTTTTTTGGTAACCTCCTTTTTGCGGTCCATTCTGTAATAACAGGCGTTTGTTTTTTCAGTGCTGCCAACAGTATCACCGGGGTTTTTGATGGTGTTATTGAAATTACTGTTGTTGTCATTAAATATCATGTAGAAAATCCTGGTTCTGCTGTAGGTATTCACTGTATAAAACTGCCTGTCATATTCCTGTTCGGGCTTGTCGGCCAGGATCCCCTGGCTTTGATTCTTCTGCGACATCAAGGTGATGTCATAAAATCCGGTTATGCTTTTATAACAATGGGACTTAGGTAAAACAACCCCCCAAAGTTCTTTACCATCATCATCAAATTGCGTAACAGCAATGTTGCCCATGTACGTTTTAAGCCTTTCAGTTGAAAATGGGTTGGGGTCTACTTCCATTGCATAAGATTCCTGAATAAGTGTTGATAGTCCGTTGTCGTTGGTACTTAAATAAAGCGGGATACCAGTAAAGAATTTAGTGCTATCAGTGTTTTTGTGCAGGTAGTCATTGGCCATTGTGTTTTTGATCCATGTGGAGTTGAGTTTAAAGTCGCCTGCATCAAATTTCAAAAACAAGTCGCTGATCTCTGCTGCCGGCTGGTATTCATCTCCTTTTTTGTAAACAATAGATTTGAAACTGAAAAGAAGAATATTATGGGCATTGGCAAAAGCATTATAAGTATATTCTGTATTGGCAGGTACAACCGAAGTCGACAAATCTAGAATCTGGGTAGCATTGGCCATATTGGAACCTTTTGCAATAAAAAATGCCTGCAAAAAGGTATGATAAGATTCAAATGCGATATTGCCTGAAGCGGCAGGCGTGGCATCAGCAACTTTGTTGGCGAGGCCAATGGTTACACAAACGCCATCGTTTTTTTCCTGAGCACCTATTACACCCAGTTTATCATAGAATTTACGGTCTACTTCAATAGGAATTTCTTTTGCCTGTTCGTGCTTATTGTCGTAGAAAGTTACATGAAGGTCACATTTTTTAAAAGAAGGCTTATCTGTACAATAAACTATGGAATAATTATCTTTATCACGGGTATGAACGACGGTATAATCTGTAGGCGTGCTCATTGCAGGCGATTCGGATATCCTCTTTTCTTCAGTCATTACGCCATCTGTTCCGCTGAAACGCATCCTTATAAGGCTACGCTTGCTCTGGATCGCCTGGTCCATAAATAAAACTGCTTCATTGTTTATTTCAAACAATCCCTGATAGATTGTTTCCTTGAGTTTATTTACTTCCAGCACGTTGCATGGATAGCTCTTTGAAGCTATCTGTTTATGCAGGCTATCGAAGACCAACAGCACTACCGGCTTTGAGTTCTCGAAATGAAACAATAATGTATTGCCGTTCTTCATACACAATACCTTGTTCCAGCCCGATTCTTTAATATCAACCGGTTCGCTTAATGCATATTTTGATTCCTGTGCAATACTATTAAAGGTTATCAGTGCCAGGAGTATGGACAGATAAAGACTGTGTTTCATCATTTACTTTTTTCAGTTTATAATCTCACTACAAAATAAGCAATTCCCGATAACATTTTAAGGTATGCATAAAATAAAAAAACCTGCGGTAAGTACCGCAGGAAGGTTTATGGGGAAATATCAGTATGTTTTAATTCAACTCAGGCTCCCACCAGGGACAGATGCTCAGAGCTAACCATTTGCAATGCCAGGCTTTTGATGGATGGGTAAACCAACTCATAAACGCCTTTTTTGCTTGGTGGCACATCAGCTTCCTGCATCGCAACAATGTATATAATTGATTCTGGAATATCTAAAACCATACAGACCTTAGTTATCGTTCGCTGGCTGGGCCTTTTTACCCCGGTTTCAATCTGCGAAAGGGAGGTCTGCGAAAGATCGCATTTTTCGGCAAGTTCGTATTGCGTGATAGATAACTTCTTCCTAATCGACTTGATGGCTAATCCGATATTCATTGTTGGGTGTTTTTAGTATGCTACAGATAATTTGTAATTTCTTTTATTAAACTTCTGATTATTATTCTATCCTTCTGTATAAGAAGACGGGTATAAACAGAAAAACGTTTGGTAAAAAACAAATTTTCATTTTACTAAAATAACAACAGCTATCATTTGCCTGTTGCTATTACCTTTGGGCCGTGGCTAACAGTTTTTCAAAACAGGTAATTTTCAATAAAAAACCATTGCTGGCAGTGATTGTCCCGCAATTGCGCCCTGATGGGATGCATTATGAAGTTAACATTAAAGGGTATCCCCGGTTTTATATGTCCTGGTCGGCATTGGGGAGGTATGACATTATCTCTGAAGAGGGCGTTAGTGTGCCCTATGAACTGGTATTGGAGGTAAGTGATGTAATTGAAAAGCAAAGGAAGAGGTGACATTAATGCATCAATGTACTCTTTTAAGGCTGATAACTGCCTGATCTCCTTTTTTGTTATAAGCCAGTATGCTATAGGTGGTTTTGCCATCCGTGAGCATAATGGTTGCTGTATTAGGTGGTTCTGATCCTTCATTGTCAGCTACCAGGGTAATGGTGTTTATTTTTTCGGATGATAAGGCAAGGCGTAGTTGTTTTTTCTTCTTCATCAGGATCTGGCCGGTAAGGCAGGGCTTGTTGTTGAAGAGCATTGTAACCCGGTCGCCATCTTCACTGCCGCCATCCCAGATATCAATTATTACCGAATCGCTGTGCCATTCATAGGTCTTATTGATGCCCTTTGTAATGGTGGTAAGCTCAGGTGTTTTTTCATGCATCACTGGTTTTATTTCTTCTTTTGCAGGAGGGGGGATTTTACTTTTTTTCTTCATGGAGATCACTGTATCGAAAGCGTCATGGTAACTGAACAGGTTCAGTATTTCGGCATCATTACCGAAAGTTATCACTCCAGGTGTACATAACGTCTTATCAACGTCCTTACTGACAATTTGCCCGCTGAGTATATTCCCTTTGCCGCCTTGCACATAATTCAGGCTGGCATCAATCAGACACATATAAGCTTTGGTATGAAAACCGCTGGAATATACAATGCCGGTTTCCCGGAAATTCAGAATGCGTTTTTTCCGGTCTATTGTACCTGTAACTTTTGCTTTGGTTTCACTGGGGGCAGTATAAGTCATCGAGTATCCGGAGAGATTGCCATCTGATTCCGTCAATATTAATTTATACGGAAAATACTCGCCGGTATTGACTTCTATGGTACCTGTCAGGGTTACAGTATTAACCTGTGCAAAGGATAGAACTGATAGCAGCAGGCAGAACGATGTGAAGAATGATTTTCTGAAGATAAGATAAGGAATTGAAAATGAAA
>CAIVEH010000103.1 GCA_903904855.1 uncultured Bacteroidota bacterium
GCAAAGCCGCAAACCAATCAATTGATAATAGGTATTATATAAAAGCAAGACCGCAAAGCCATCAAAGATTGCAATGCATAATTTTATGAGGCTTAAACTATAAGCCGTGTTGTGTTTTTGACTAAAGCCCAGTCATTTTCTCAAGCGCTTCGGGATAACGGCTACCCTCAATTTGTATTTTTGCTGCTGCCTCGTTTATCTGTCGTAAATCCTCCACTGTCAACTGAATATTTACCGAATTGATATTTTCTTCCAGTCGGTTCAATCTTGTTGTGCCGGGTATTGGTACTATCCAGGGTTTTTGGGCCAGCAGCCAAGCCAGGGCTATTTGGGCAGGGGTAGCATTTTTTTGTCGGGCAAAAGTGTTGAGCAGATCAACCATTGCCTGATTTGCTTTCAGCGCTTCGGGCTGAAAACGGGGGTGGTTTTTTCGGAAATCATTATCGGTTAACGTTGTTTTTTCATTCAATGTGCCTGTCAGAAAACCTCTGCCTAGCGGACTGAAGGGAACAAATCCGATGCCCAGCTCTTCAAGAGTGGGTAAAATATCTTGTTCCGGTTTCCGCCACCACAATGAATATTCGCTTTGCAATGCCGTTACCGGCTGAACGGCATGTGCTTTACAGACGGTATTGGCACCGGCTTCCGACATGCCAAAGTGTTTCACTTTACCCTGCTGTATCAATTCCTTTACTGTTCCGGCAACATCTTCGATAGGGACGGTCGGGTCGACACGGTGCTGATAGAGCAAGTCAATTACATCTGTTTTCAGTCTTTTCAGCGAGCCTTCTACCGCTTTTTTTATACGATCCGGTGTGCTGATAACACCTATCATCTTTCTGTTTTCGATATTGAAACCAAATTTAGTAGCAATAACCACATCCTTACGGAAAGGCGCCAATGCTTCGCCAACCAATTCTTCATTGCCAAAGGGGCCATAAACTTCAGCAGTGTCGAAAAAAGTAACACCATGTTCTACGGCGGCACGAAGCATGGCTATGGCATCGGCCTTATCAACATTTTGTCCGAAGGTGGAGCTGAAGCCCATACAACCCAGTCCCAGGGCGGATACTTCGAGGCCGGATTTTCCTAATAGTCTCTTTTGCATCTTATTTATTTTGCTGAGTTAATCGTTGATATATTATATTTATAGTTTCTGATTGCATTTAGAAAACTGCGTCTTTTCTGCAAAAAGACTGCGTGTTAATTGCGTCTTTTCTGCAAAAAGTTGCGTCTTTTCTGCAAAAAACTGCGTCTTTTTGTTGAAAATTGCGTCTTTTTGCAGATTTTGGAATTGCAATTTATTGTTTGTCAGTTAATTATGCAAATTAGTTGAAAATTTTCAAGAGTAATGTATTTTTAGGATTATAATTTGGGGATTCAAAAGTTAATTTGTGGCAAATATTTTGGAATTTAAATTGTTTCATAGTTTTGAATGAGATTGTTTTCGGCTAATTATGGCATAAAGGTAAGATGGGGGATTTTAATTTCCAAATTTATTAGATAAATAGAATGTTAAAGGGTGATTTTGGTATGAATCAGCTGCAATTTCGAAGTGATTATTTATAAAAGGGGCTAATGCTGATTCCTTGCAAACAACAACAGGTCGCCATACTTCCTTATATGCGAAAACTCATCTGGTAGTTGCCTCAGATCGAATAATACCATATCGGAATTTGCTGCATTGTTGAAACAGGTTAAAATGTCGGAGTGTTTTAAGAATTTTAATATCGCTTCGCTTTCCAATTTCTTTCCATCAACAGTGCAGTTTTCGCAATGGAGGTTCATGAGTAAAATCCGATTTTTAAGTTGCTCATTTTTACCCAGTTTATAAACTACAGTAGAATGCCTGAAGGGAAATGTATGTGCATTTCCGATAGCAAGAAAATATATTGCCGAGGTATCTATAGGTGTTATTTCATGCAACAAGTTTCTTGTCAGTGCAGGATTTCTGTCAATATATGGCCGTGTTGTATTCTGGTTGGTCATCAGCCTTTCCAGTTCATTATATTTGTCGCCCAATTCCTGTTTTAAGGCTACCTGGCTGCTATAAAATTCTTTGCGTTTTTTCCTGTAAAATTTCATGAAATTCTTGTGTGTCATTTTCAGGCTGGTGCTGTCCAGCAGGTTAGCCAGAAATGCGTTTGATACAGGAGTTTTGCTGAGGTCTATTTGTCCGAATAGGTTATTCATTTCGGTATGGAAATCTATCCGAATTTCAAAATCTATACCTACTACTTTGAAATCATGTTCTCTTCTCAATTTGGATTGCTCCTGTTTGATGGCCGCGCAGCCATGTTTATAGGCTGAGTGGCAATCGGCGGTTTCGTTATGTAAGTACTTATCCAGGAGTATTGCAGTAGACCTGCCCATCTCAACAAAAAAATACTTCAGGTTATGCTGAGCCAACTGGCTAAGTATTGCAGGTTTAAGGTTATCGTATAATTCAAGGTCATGGTGACCACCTTCACCCAATATGAAGAGATTCTTACCGACCATCATTCCGGGTAGCATGGCAAATGCATGTTCCGAATTAATATCCACACTATATCTATGGGCTAACAGGTAATTGCCAAGAAGGGCGGTATCCTGTGCCTGGACCAGTATGATGGGAAATAGAAATGCCAGGGTATAAAGGGTAGCTTTAATCATAGTTTTACAATAGTTGATCATAAATGTAAATAAAATTCCGAAGAGCTTGTTGATACTGAAGAATACCTAAAAAGTAACAGCAAAAGTTATAGTTTTCGTTGCTTGGTCGGATACAGCGAACTATCTGCCATTTGGGTTTAGGTGGCCACAGAGTCCTGCAAAGGCGGGATTAACTTTCGAACAGTGCTAGTTTTTGAGACGCTTCCCAAAAAAACGCGGATTGCAAATCCGCAACCATTTGGGCCGGGATTATAAATCCCGACCAGCGGGGGTATATTCATCCAATCAATTAAAGTTATATTTCTGCAATTACACCATTGACATTATTTGTTGATAACATGACCTAAGAACTTGTCGTAATGCACTTGCCTGTTGGCATTGATTGATAAATAATATGAATAATATAAACTATCGAAATAAGGCCTTCCATTTTTTGAAATGCTATCCAAATTAAAAAAGACAACTAACTTATCACTGTCAATTGACTTACTAATTTTAAATTCTTTACCACTTACAAATTCAAAATGATAATCATCTTTTCTTATTATAAATTCGCTATTAAAATGATTGCAAAGAACGTAATTCACAAAAAATATTATCGAATCATTTGTCGGCCTGACATAAAAAATAGTATCTAAGAATGAAGTATCACACTCAAGGTCGCCAACAAACAATTTATGTTCTCCAACAAAAAATGTTGTGTCAAGCAGCGGTGTTTTGCCTCTCCCATCAGAAGTTTTACGGACGCCGTTGCCGCAATTCTCAATCAGAATTGCAGTTAGTAATAAGATCAATATTTTTATTAATTTCATAATTTTAAATGTTACGATTAATGTCCAGGACCTATAAAATAAGTACTTGTGTCAACACCTCTATAAAATTTTAATTTTGGAGTATATTTCTTACCCCTAAGTTTGGCCTGCTTCTCAAGCAAGTCATATAATTTCTTACGGTAAATTCTTGCTAGCTGGTAATTCTTGATAGTTATAACACCCTCCGGTTTCGGTAGAACAATTGTGGATTTCCGTTGAAATGCAATTTTCATATTTTATTTTCATAACTTAAAATTATTTGAAAGAGGCATCGTAAACAAAAATATTTAACATTAATAAAAATAAAAAGCACTATAAACCTTAATATTATATAAGATAGGCTCATTATTAAAACTCATGTAAAATTCATTTATATTTTCTGAAACCATACCTTCATTAATAGATATAAGTACATAAGGATCATAATTAGCCATCACTGATGGAGCAAAATAAGCGTAATAATTGTTTTTGTCGCAATTATCATTTATGTAATTGATTAAATTATATATTTTGGATTTATTTTTTCCCAGCGAACTATCATTTTTATGATCTAAAATCAAAAAAGACGGCAAATAATATTTTGTATATTTATTATTCAATATTTCTCCTTTCGATAACAATTGAATATTTCCCTGAGAAGGTCTAAAGAGAAAATATCTAAAAATACTATCAAGGTCTGGCTTAGTTAATGTTTTACGAGTATCAAGAGGCAAATCACAAAGAATTGATGATAACTTAATGCTAATGCCTGTATTTTTTTCTGCAATATACTGAAAGGAAATCATCATTATGCGTATTGTCAAAATATTTAACTTCCGAAAAATCAGATTTAATAAAAGGATAAATCAAATGTTTCCCATCCTTTGAGGTACGACCTTGTAATGCGAC
>CAIVEH010000104.1 GCA_903904855.1 uncultured Bacteroidota bacterium
AATGTTGGCGCTACGTGTTGTAAGGGCCAATGGCGATTGGGAAAAATATTGGAATAATTTGTCCACCGCAGTGGCTGCATAAGATTATTGTGAATTCCCCGCACTTTTAATCACACCCGGCCCCATGGCCCCATGCGTATCGTCACCTCTCTTTCTTTATTTGGGGCGTTTGCTAACCTAATTTATTCTATTTATGTCGTTGCTATTGGGATTTTAAAATCAGATGTTGCCCCCGGCTGGATCAGTCTTTCTCTCCAGCAATCGGGTATGTTTTTTTTGATCTCACTGGTTCTCTTAGTACTAAGCGAATACATCATGCAAATGGTCAGTTTATCTAATGAAGGACCGCTTTATCATGTCGGGCAAGAATTCACCAGTACTCGTATGACGCGCCGAGAAAAGCTGAATATTGAAGAAGTCATTTCAAAAAGCTCTCATACCCGAGGCAATGATCCTCAGCACCTTTTCTGATGGCAACTATAGACACAAATAAAGATGCCATCATTATAGGGGGCGGTTTTTACGGCGCAGCTATTGCTGTTTATTTGGCTAAACAACGTAATTTTAAGCGTATCGTCCTAGTAGAACGTGAAACCGCGCTACTGACACGCGCCTCTTATAATAATCAAGCACGTATACATAACGGCTACCACTATCCTCGCAGCTATACCACAGCGTATCGAAGTCGGGTTAATCTGCCCAAGTTCGTATGTGATTGGCCAGATGCGGTGAAACAAGACTTTACCAAGCTTTATGCTATTGCACGCTGTAATTCTAAAGTCACAGCCAAACAGTTTGAACGCTTCTGTCATGAAATTGACGCCAAGATTCAACCTGCAGCCCCAAGGTTGCAGGCTTTATTTGAACCTCGCTTAATTGAAGAGGTATTTCAGGTTGAAGAATATGCCTTCGATACCACGAAATTGGCAAATTGGGCTGAACGTGAACTACAAGAATGTGGCGTACAAATTCGTTTGAAAACATGCGCAACCCAAATATCAAACGGCCCTAATGGTGTATTGCAAGTTGCTCTACAGGCTAATCACGCAATTGAAGAGTTGATGTCTTGCCGCTATATATTCAACTGTACCTATAGCGGGCTTAATCAGTTCAAAGGTGATTTTCCGGGAATCCAAACTGGCCTTAAACAGGAAATCACTGAAATGGCACTGATACAAGTACCACCGGTACTTGAAGGTTTAGGTATCACAGTGATGGATGGTCCGTTCTTCTCGATAATGCCTTTCCCTGCTTGCGGATTACATACGCTTTCACATGTTCGTTACACGCCGCATAAGCACTGGAATGATCAACAAGGCATAGATCCTTATCAAATACTCCAGCAATATGAACGTATAACCCGTGTCGATCGTATGATCAGAGATGTGGGGCGGTATCTCCCTTCAGTGCTTGATACCAAATATGTCGAGTCGTTATTTGAGATCAAAACCGTACTGGTGAAAAACGAGGGCGACGATGGTCGGCCTATTCTCTTCGAGAAACACCTTGAGTTACCTGGGTGTTATTCAGTGCTGGGTGGAAAAATTGACAATATTTATGATGTACTAGAAAAGCTTGATGCGGAGATTTTATAAATGGGTATTCTAAGACTTTTTCTTGCAATGTCTGTTGTCGCGGGACATGCAAAAACCACAGTATTTGGATTTAACGGAATAGGTGCTTATTATGCGGTCAACTTCTTTTTTATAATTTCTGGGTTCTATATGGCAATGGTTCTAA
>CAIVEH010000105.1 GCA_903904855.1 uncultured Bacteroidota bacterium
CAGGCAACCATCTTAAACTCGACACATTACTGTCTTGACTGAGGGGTCCACAATAGATTGATGATTTCGTTTGTTATGAATTTGAGGAATCCAGCCTTTATCAATCCGTTAAAGATCGTCGTAAGCCCCATCATGTTCACGGCGTAATTCCCATTCCTAAATTAATAGCCCATAAAATATGGGATGCTGAGAACAATAAAATCACCACTCGTCTCCAGAAGGATTTTGATTCCATTGAAACCGTATCCAGCGTGTTAATGGAGCCGATTCAGGTTGGGAAACTGATGAACTGGAGCGTCTATATGTTTAAAGGCAAGGAATTCAATCTCGACAGATTCTGCTAAATAATTATAGCCGTCACTTGTCGGTTCAATATTTTCAGGAGATACAACGATGTTTAATTTTCAAGCGTGGCTGCGTGAAGCCGCTAAATCAGGGTTGAAGCTGGATAGGGCTGCAATTCAAAATGCCATAACCTCAAGTGGTAAATCAGCATTTCAAGCAACAATCAGCGTCAGTGACAAAATGATGCTGATCGCCATTCCTATCAAGTAAACGTGACTGGCGTAATTTCAGCCCGTTTGAAATAATGCCTGACAGCACCCTCGTTGCCGATAAGCCACCTCTCACCATTGAATGGGGTGCGAAGGCGAGGGTGGTCAAGGCGAATTCAGTGACAGCGCGAAATCCATCCCCCTCACGTCCCAGCCTTCAATATTCCTCCGCCAATAGGATAGTCGTGTAAGACCTATCCCATTCCGTAATTATGTATAGCGTGACCCCATTAACGGTGTATCGAGATAAAACTCGGTCCCCGTTTTTAATTGCCCATTGATTCGCCTGCCGGTCATCCTCATCCAGCTCAGGTGATTCTAGGCTGTGATGCCGGCATAGCAACTCTGAATATTCAATACCACTTTCTGCCAGTAACTCCAATGCGGCGGGTGTTGCAACTACTTGACCCAAATCAAACATCATCCTTCTCCAATCATTAAAGGCAGGGCGAATACCCCACAAGCCTTTAACTATCGGCATTTCCTGAATAAACAAAAAGCTGTTTGTTCCAAGTGGAACGACTACGGCTAAGGCTGCTATAGCCCTATCAGATATGTATTAAGTGAATTGGCGAGGAGTTAATTCAGACCGGTATTTCTCGATAAAATCTATCACGTCAATGCCAAATAGGTCAGCGATTTCAATAAATTCAGAAAAATCCAGCCTCCGCTCCCCTCGCTCATACTTTGATATAAAACTCTGCGGCTTGCCTAGTCTTTCAGCTGCTTGAACTTGCGTTAATCCAGAGGCGCATCGAGCCTCAACGAGTAGCGTTCTGAATATTTGATAGCGGGAGGAGTGCAGTGAGCTTGGCATTCCACAGCGTAATATCCCATTGCGGTATATCCCAAAATGGGTTATTCTTAAAGAAGTTTAAGTGCTGAGGTCAGAATGGGAAGATCAACAGCATCACAGTCAGAGAAATACGTCGCGTTCAAAACAGCTTATGAAACCATCTCACATTATCGTGAGCAGGGGAATTTCATTGCTGCTTACACAATTGCCTTTTCTCTGATTGAAGATCGTATTCGTGCAATGGCGGTTGTCCGTTATCGAGCTGACAACCAGTGTGATCCATCGCTTAAATATATCAACTCTAGTTTTTCATTACTCGTTCGAGGACTTGTGAAACTGGGCGATATGCAGAGCGATTGATTGCAGAAGCAAAAACCCGTAACCAACTATTGCACGCTGCACTGTGGAATTTAGAGGCATTCACTCCAGAGTCGGTCGAAATGGCAATTCAGTTGACGCGCATAGTTGATCGGTGTCGAAGAGCACAAAAGAAAAAACTGGGCGCGTAGCTCCGCCTAATCTGGAAAGTGTTGCACGCTGTTTGACAGCAATATTAATTTAACCCGTAAATATTAAGACTATACAAATGAATAAACTAATCATCTTGCTGTTATCACTCGCTTTTTCAGTCAATGCTTCCGCTGCGAAAATGGCAGATTGGGTAGAAGATGGACATCAAGTTGGATGTGCTCAAACAAAATCTAGTGGTACTACAGGCAAACGGGTTCCGATGCGAATTTACAACACGCCTAATGTGAATGACTATTTGAATTCAGTTGCCAATAATGAGCTTTACTTTTGGGCAACGGCAAAAAAAGGAAAGTTCATTAAGATCCGGCAATTCAAAAAGACTGGAGATGTACTGGACGGCAATGTAATTGGGTGGGTGCCTCTTGAAGATTTGGACATAATGGAAAATCGTGTTTGCAATATGTTTGGGAAGTAAAAGCTGCGCCAGAAGGGGGTGTTGTATATTCTGATTGCAGGTACAAACACCCTCTGATTCATCTCTAGTCAAAATATTAAACTTAATTAACTCTGGATTTTAATAATGGATTTTATTGCTTGCGCAACGGCTCACTATACTCTAGTTTTTTTAAATGCAATCGGTGCCAATGGGGTTATTGATTCCATTTCTAACGCGTATAGAAGTTCCTATCAATTGGGATATTGTATGAGCACTGATTCGAACTACATCCAAAGTTGCAGTGACTTTACTATGGTCGGATATTTTGTACTGATAACGATTGTTCTTCCAATATTGGCAAGAATTCTCGTCATTTTCTGGAATTGGTAAGGATTATCGCCTTTTTTTGATCATAATTCTGAGGATGCCTGAAAAGGCTTGACTCATTATATTAAATAATTAAATTGTGCTAGATGTTTTATGTCAGGCAGAGTTTATATGTATAGAATTTTATAAAATGATGAAACTTTGAAATTTACTCATGAGAAATATCTAAGTAAATTAAATTGATTAGACAGACAAAAAAATAATGAAAAGAAATATATGTGTTGCCGTCTCTGCTTTATTTGCGTTGTCCATACAAAGTGCTGCGTATGCCGCCGGTGATTGTTTGGTCGTCAAATACAATATGGATAATGGTTTTCGAAATGTTGTGGAAGTAAGCGAACCTTATATCTACAAAGGTAACTGTCGTAATGGATTAGCGCACGGGGAAGGATCTCTAACAGAAGGCGGTACAAAAGCGAATGGGACATTTGAAAATGGATTTTTGGCTCAGAAAATCGTAAATGGTGTTCCTGTAGCGCCTACAACAATGCGAGCAGAGGAGCCAAGAACGCAAAATAAACTTGAAGGAGAGAAAAAATCTTCTGTTGGCGATTGTGTCGTCAACGGGGCTAAAATTGTTAATGGCTCAAGAGTGGTAGAGGAGGAAGATGCTCCTTACGTTTACAAAGGAGCTTGTCGCAATGGCTTCGCTCACGGGAAAGGCATCCTTAGGGGGCGTACTGGGAATACGGTTACTGGCACATTTGAAAATGGCTTTGCATCTCGTATTCAAGCCAAGGGGATTCCTTTTGAATCTGAAATCGGTGACGGTGAGATGGTATTTAAAAACGGAATCGCACAATCCCTAAGCTTGTATATTGCTAAAAAAGAATGGAATGTTCTCATAAAATTTTCAGACGACGGAGCAACACCAAAAGAAGTAATTGTGAAAACGCAAGATGGCAACGTAGCTACAATAAAATTTGCGGAAGATGGAAAAACTATCGTTGAGAAAACTACTATAGATGCTGAAGGTGGAAATTGGAAAGAAGTTGATGGGAAAATGGTCCCTGCAGATAGGAAAACACAAGTAAGGGCTGACAAAAAGAATAGTGACAGCTTAAAGTTGTGGGGGCAGGTTAATGGGAATATAGCTTGCTCGAATGCCAAAGAGACTATTGATTTTATGAAAAATGGTGGGAGCGTTACGAGGAAAGAGTACAGTGATGCTAAGTATGTATTAGAGAATTTTAAATGCAAGTAACCCACTATAGTGGGTATCACTCATAATTCAAATGCGGCATTTTTAGGCATCATATATTGATGCAAATGAATAAATTGAAATCAATTAATATACTGATCTGCATTCTCCTAACTTGTGTCGTAACCACTTCGTTTGCTGCGAAATTCAATACGACAAAAGAATGGGAGCTGTGTAGAGATAAAGCTGAAGCATCCGTTAACTATCAAGATGTCGGTATGTCTGGTATTGAATATGTAATAAAGACAAAATGCGGCGCTCTGCCAGTCAAAGAGGAAGGAAACATAACTGGAGCTGTCGGTATGCTTCCTTATGACCTTGTACGCTCCAAAACTTGGAAAAGTAAATTTGTTGCAATAACTAATGGACGATACAAGCCATTTGTTGAGCGATTAAGTGTCGGTAGTCCAACAGTTTTAGGCAGCGAGTGGATAACTGGGGAAGGTAATGCTCCTCATTCAAACGATGAAGCCGCATTCGCTATCAATGCAAAATCTGGGGAAGTTTATGCTGTAATTCTTCAAGGTGGGCAGATAACTGCATTCGGATTTGGCTCATCTTGGGATAATGCACCTCAATTTATACAAAACTGGGTGGCAGTGCATACGCGGTAAGTTTTAATCTAGCACAGTTTAATACCTGTTCCATTTAGAACAAATCGGGTGAAGTTGTTTGAAACACATCAACTTATTTCTTAGACAATCACACGATAACAATTTCTTTACTTGATTATGAGTCCGCCTTTTGCAGACCTGATTTTCAGAAAATTAAATATTCATATTTGGAGAAAACATGAAAGAGTTAACTACTCTTGTAATAGGTGTGGTGGCATACGTTGTAATAGCATACCTTTGGCAAGATAATCCGCCAAATGTTATTCGTTTGACACAGAAAATACTGCACATTGATGTCAGTGGTCGTGTGCAAAATGCATCCCTTCCAGGATTTGACAAAGAGATAAGTATTGGACAAGTATTAGGAAAATATAAATATTTCAGCTCCGTTAATTGGCTTGGAAATGATTTCCCATATGGTCATGTAGAAATCGCTGATCGTGATACCACTAAAGAGCGAGAGAATGGTTCAGGTCTCCGCTATGCGAAAGCTACAGCAACATTGTATAACCCTGAATTAAAGAAATATCTTTCATATCGAAAAAGGTATAAAGATGAAAATATAAATATGGCTGCGAATTTTTACTTTCAACTAAAAACTGATGACTTAATTGAATTGGTGGATTGTTCAGTGTCAGTCTACGGCAGCAAATCAGGTAATATTGCAATCGAAAAAATTGACGTTGATGCTTGTCTTGGCGATATGGAAAAAATTTATAATAATGAGCCAATACTGTAATTGAGTCTGGGGTTTTACTAATTTTTCTCTACCAATCACATAGAGTCTTACATTTTACTACACCGCCCCCCCGCACCCCCCCAAACGGGCTGAAATTAAACCTTTCAGCCCAACCTCACCCCAATTCAAAACCCCCGCTAAACCCCCATCCCCAGCCATAGCGCCGATAGCGCCCACCAGCCCCAAGACGTTCAGCGTACTTTGGATTAGCCAAAGGTCGCACTCTTC
>CAIVEH010000106.1 GCA_903904855.1 uncultured Bacteroidota bacterium
ATCAAGAATAGTAGTATGGCTATTTTAATGGTATCCAAAACGAAGAAATCAAGCGCCTCTCCCAGATGGCTTTTAGGCGATAGTTTAAAGACCGAAAAAACCAGCCAATCGGCAAAGAATTGCAACCAGTTGAACATGACGTTGAGATTTATTTAGCAACAGTTGCTGCTTTCAGTGCTATGTGAATTACAGCAAGAGGAATTGCTTTTTTTATCTGAAGTGCCGCAACAGCTACTGTTTTCATTTAGGCTTTCAACAACAGATGTGTTACCAATAGTCGGGAATCCTTTTTGTACCCAACGAATAATGCCATGTTTCATATTGACGACATTATAACCCCGATTAACCAGGAACCCTGCCGCACGAAGGCTTTTGCTGCCATCGCGGCAAACAATAACCAATTCCGTGTCTTTGGGTAATTCCATATAACGATCTTCGAATTCGCTAAGCGGAATATTAACAATGTTGTTAACACCATAAGCCAGTTCAGCTACCTCTGCTCTTTCCCGGACATCTACCAATAATGCACCTCTTTTAACCCATACCTGAGTTGTTGTAGGGCATATTTCCTTTACTAGTGTTTGTGTTTCCATTATTTTTTAATTGATTCAGGCAATTAATAATTGTTTTATTTCATGAACATCCGCAACCCTCCCTTTCACCTTTACTACCTCATCTATCATCAGAACGGGCGTGGTCAACACATCATACTTCATCATTTCCATGATATCTTCTATCTTGGTTACATCTGCCTGTATGCCAGTTTGTTTTATTGCCTCCAATACATTGTTGTAGGTGGTCTTGCATTTCGCGCAGCCCGGACCTAATACTTTGATATGTTTCATTGTACTAATTTTCCACAAAGCTATATGTAATTCGTAGTTCGTAAAATGACGAACGTCAGTATCAAAAAAATTACTCCAAAATTTGATTGAGCAGTTTCTTAGCCAGAGTCCAATTTTCCTTATTAATGCAATATTTTATATTGGGAGCGCTGATCTCTCCCTGAATAAGTCCTGCATCTTTTAATTCATTGAGATGTTGTGAAATTGTTGATTTTGCGATAGGCAATTCTTCGGCCATATCACCATGGTAGCAGCAGGTTTGTGAATGTAGCAGTTGTAAAATAGCTATGCGTACCGGATGCCCCAGTGCTTTTGCAAAGCGTGCTGCCTGTTCCTGATCTTTAGTATAGTATCCGGATTTTGACTTCATTATTGCAGTATTAATGATGTTCGCAAAATTACGAATAACTACTGAGCCAATAAAACACTAATTATTTTTTTTATTGGCAACTGTGTAACAATTGTTCCGAGATAAGGATAGCGGGCATGGTACCTTTATAAAAAAAGAGGATGGCAAAGGTCGTAATATTAGGAGCAGGTATAGCAGGTCATACAGCTGCAGCGCATTTAAGGCGGCAGCTTTCCAAAGAGCACGAAGTATTGGTCGTTTCTCCAAACAGGAACTACCAATGGGTTCCTTCTAATATCTGGATAGGTATCGGTCGGATGGAGCCTAAAGATGTGATCTTTCCATTAGAGCCATTGTATAAAAAGAAAGGTATCGGCTACAAACAGGCAAAAGTGAGTTCCTTTCATCCGGAAGGAAGTGATACTGAACATAAGCCTTTCGTAAGGGTCGAATATGTTTTTGGTGAACAAAAAGGAATTCAGGAAGATATTACTTACGACTACCTGATAAACGCGACTGGCCCGAAACTGGCGTTTGACCTAACAGAAAACTTATTACCAGGAACAAATAAAACTTACTCGGTTTGCACTTACGACCATGCCGCTCATGCCTGGAGTGGGCTAAAAGACTTGATCGGGAAGTTGAAAAACACTAATACCACAGCCAGAATCCTTATTGGCACCGGACATCCAAAGGCTACCTGCCAGGGTGCTGCTTTTGAATATATTTTGAATGTGGAGCAAGAATTACGCAGAAATAAGGTGAGAGAACAAGTGGAACTGACCTGGATTTCGAATGAATATAAGTTAGGTGATTTCGGGATGGATGGAATGTTAATGCGTGTTTCGGGAAAACCAATGAAATCAGACGAGTTGGTTGAAATGGTATTCGCTGACAGAGGGATAAAATGGATTTTAGGAGCCGGTGTAACTAAGGTGGAAGAAGGGAAGGCGTTTTATGAAAATCTTGATGGCGAATTCAAAACAGAGGAGTTTGATTTTGCTATGCTCATTCCTGCGTTTTCAGGTCACGGCTTCAAGGCATATGACAAGGCTAATAAAGACATTACTGAGAAATTGTTTAAAGGGTTTATGATTGTTGATGCAGATTATAGTTCTAAACCCTATGAGGATTGGACAGTTCAGGACTGGCCAGAAACTTATCAGAATCCTACCTATCAAAACATATTTGCGCCCGGTATTGCATTTGCACCGCCACACTCCATATCCAAACCTCGCAAAAGCAAAAATGGCACTGATATATTCCCGTCACCTCCAAGGACCGGGATGCCTTCAGGAATTACTGCAAAATTAGTGGCCGACAACATTATTGATTCTATAACAACTGGATCAGAATCAAGGAAGCACAAAGGGTCACTCGGTAATATGGGCGCAGCCTGCATTGCTTCATCCGGGTATGGATTACTTCAAGGTAGTGGTATTAGTATCACAACCTTCCCTATTGCTCCAGACTATAAAAAGTATCCTGAATCCGGTGGGCGAGATTTGAACAAGACAATCGGGGCGCTTGGCCTTGCTGGCCATTGGGTGAAACTTTCGTTACATTATGCATTTATATACAAGGCAAAAATGAAACCTTTCTGGTGGTTAATTCCAGAATAAAATTCAATATCATGGCAAAGAAAATAAGTCGTTTTGAAAAGTTTGTAATGAAAAATCCGTTCATACAGTTTTATATGTTTCTGTATTTGAACGTAAAAATACTTAGCGTGGTAGCTCATGGACATGGCGGCACCAGATAGTATGGAGTAATTTAATTCACTTGTTATGGTATCTTTGAGTTTACCGCCATGACGAGATATTTAATTTACTCATCCAGTTTTACTGACAGTATGGATTGTTATAGTTGAGCACAATTTGATTTTCACCTTCCTAAGAAAACAGCTACTTTATAATATTGATAATTCCATTTTACAAAATGAAAATTCCTGCATCAAAAGATATTTTATTCGTAAGCATTCAGTTTTTACTTCTAATTATCTATTTTATGCCATTCCCGATTTCTGCATTTCAATCAACCTATTTCTTCAAATACTTTTCGTTATTTGTCGCTCTCATAGGTCTACTGGTTATTGCACTTGCAATATTACAACTGGACAAAAATCTAACTCCATTTCCCTCACCAAAAGAAAATGGAACACTAATTCAAACCGGACTTTATAAATTCGTCAGACATCCGATTTATTCAGGCATAATTTTATCGACTATCGGCTTAGGATTTTTTTACGGAAGCATGTTTAAAATAAGCATTGGAATTATTTTATGGGTTCTCTTTTTCTTCAAATCAAAATATGAAGAAACCATGCTTTCAAAGCATTTTAATGAATATGAAGCATACACTAAAATAACTAACAGATTTTTTCCTTTTCTCTAAAAGTGATTTTCCTTCAATAAAATTAATTGTTGTGTACCGTTTGCTGCTTCGGTATGAAGTCTCGTTTGAGATCAGGTTAAGTGTGCTTATTTCACACGAAATCTATTCCCTACCTGATCCAAAACTATCCAACTAATTTTACTTGAATTACTGAGATCATTGTAACTTTTGACTTTACAGAATTTGAAATCAGGCAAGCGGCTTCTGATTTTTGTAATACTCTTTCAGCTTTTTCACGGTCCTTTTCATCGGTAATGGTTACTGTAGGTTCAAGAATAATTTCACTCATCATGAATTTTCCATCCACCTGCTCTAACCATTGTCCGGTATGCGGCCAGAAAATGGAACTACAGGTGGGGTTTTATTATGGGACGGGCTATGTTAGCTATGCGCTATCAGTAGCGCTGTTTGTATTTAATCTTGTTTGGTATTGGGCAATTTTCGGTTTATCGTACAAAGACAATAGCATTTTTTACTACCTGATAACTTCTGTAGCAGTTGTTATAGTTTTGCAACCGCTGATAATGAGATATTCCAGGGTTCTATACATTTATCTGTTCGTGAAATATGGCAGTCATTCTATAAAAAGCACGGCAGATGCAAAGACACATGAGTTAGTGCCAAGAAATATAATGGCTGAAAGAACTGAAGTTTAATTTTTTGCAAAATAAAGAAGGCCTTTTTTGCCCTCGTTTTTCCCCTTATCGGGAATAGCTATGTAGTCTTAATTAAGTACACTACCAGAACTATACTCGTTATTAGAATAAATCCTGCAATAATGTATATCAGACCGGAAGTGTGGTAGTAAGTACCTTTGTTAAGCTCCTTTTTTGTTTTGCTATATCTCATAACTGAAAGTAGCAGGCTTATTGCACCCACTAGCACAAGAATAATACCTATTGGAGCTGAAAATCCATATTGGTGAATAGTCGATTCTTTCCCAAGAACTAAACTGATTTGTTTAATGAACAGTGAGAATTTAACCACAACAAATCCGAATGCCATGATACCGATACAAGTGCGGATCCAAGCCAGAAGCGTCCTTTCATTTGCTAAATGATCACTTACATTTTGTTTCTTTTCTTCGGAATCCATTTCGATATTTTGTAGCTATAAATAATTTGATCAAAACCGTACCCGCAAACTGCTAATCATATCAATGTAGCATCTCAATGACATTCCTACCAAGTTTCAAAATACCTTTTTGCTCCATTGTCCGCAGTAATCGGCTAATCGCTTCACGGTGTGTATGCAGTTCATCGGCTATTTGCTGGTGAGTTATATAAATTGCTTTGGTATTTGCTGCTCTTGCCCGTTCCTGCAAATAGTGCATTACCTGCTTATCCATGTTGCTGAATGCAATAAGATCGATCACCTCAATAAGCTCTGCAAAACGATTGCTATAAGTACTGTTCACAAATGCTTTCCATTCTGGGTATTTAAACCAATCTTCAACTAAATTTACAGGTATCTGAAGTATTTCAGTATCTTCTTCAGCGATAGCTTTTATCATACTTTTTTTATGCGCCTGGCAGCAATTTATAGCCATTGCGCAAGTCTGACCAGGATATAGGTGATATAAGAATATTTCATCTCCTTCATCATTTTGTCTTACTATACGTAGAACACCATGCTGGACAATTGGAACAAAATACACCTCTTCACCTGGTGTCATAAGTACCGTATCCCTTTTTATGGATTTAACCTTTGCAAACCTTTTTATCTCATCTAATATTTGGGGATCTGTAAAGACAGTTTTGTTCATAATGTTTTCATTTTTTGATCATTGCCTAACAATCTATAATGCGATATGCCATATATCCAGCAGCCAAAGTAACTATGAAAATAGAGATTATTGGCTCCTAAAAGTATATGCTAATTTTTAATCAAACGAACACGGAGAACCTTAAATCAATTCCTTTTAATCGCCTTAACTCGCTTCTGTAAAACAAAATTCTAATTTGGTGCTCGGTTCATTTCTCGTTTCTCTGAATTTCGGCCTGTTTCATATAGTTGCAAGCCTTCATGGTCTGGCTTGCCAGAACAAGCCTCTATTGAGCCAGGATAGTAGCTATTGGGGAGACTTCAATCCGATACCATGATTTTTTCTTAAGATACAAGAAATGTGGCCGTCCGAAAGGTCATTTGACCTTTTTGAATATCGTTAACCTGTATTTTTTTGATTTAATAATTGTAAAAAATCGTTGCTTCTGTATTTATTTGAAATACCTGAAAACTACCGAAGTGACTTTCAACTTAGCAAAAATTGTGAGTTGTATTGCGTGCTTGTAAAAAGGAGAGGGGTAGTTTTGAAACTAAAATATTAGTAACAATAAATAGCTTGCAGTGCAACTTGCAGTAAAGTTGTCTCCAAAGTACTTCTGGCTGAATGTTTAACTTAAGGCATCAAAAACGCAATATTTGTGTTTAAAATCAGCTTCTTTGCTTGACAGACAAGCATTTGAATTATCCTAACATTGCTTTTTTTGCATCAAAAAGATAACTTCCAACGCCTTCTCTTAATCAGCGGGTCCAGGGTTCGAGTCCCTGAGGGACCACTTGTAGTATCTTGAAAGCCTTGCCCAGCAAGGCTTTCGTCATTTTATAGGGCTTGCTGGTGGCAGTTTAGGTGGCAGTTATTCAAGTTCGTTTTTTTCATTTTCTAATGAATTTATCTTTTCCACAAAATCAATAACCTTTGCCATTACCGGGTAATTGATTTTATATGAATACTTCTTTCTGCCCTTTTCTAATGTATGGCGTATAATTAAATTTCTTTCCCGCAGGGTTTTCAGTATCTGCACCATGTAGGACTGGTCGAGCGAATTAGAAATAATTTTCTTGTTTTTGCTTTTCAGTTGTGGCATAAAACGCATAGCCGATCCGGGTGTTAGTGCTTTAATAACTAACTGGTATTTATGGATAGTAAGGGCATCCAGCATTTTGTCGGCTATATCAACTTTATCAAAATCAATCGGCATAAAAAATATAATATGTAGTAGTTTCTAAAATAATTTACAAAATTACGAATAACCAAAACAAGGGTTGTATTTAATGGCTAATCATATTTAATAGAAAAGGGGAAGCCATAGCCTCCCCTTAATTTGTAATCAGTAAGACTATTCGCCCCGGCGCTCCCATTCCTTTTTGAGTAATTGAGCCTGTTGTATGCTGGTAGCCTTGGTATATGTGAAAAACGATTTTTCTGTTTTGTGTCCGGTCATAGCCATTATAGTATTAAGCGGCGTTCCTTTAAGAATTTCGTTAGTACAGAAACTCCGGCGGGCGGTATGGCTTTGTAATAGTTGATACTTTTTGTAAATGGTTCGCACTGGCTTATTTGAAATAGTAATCTTTTTTTCAAACTCGGTATGTAGTTCCGGCACCTGTTCGCCAATTTCTTTAAGGTATCGGTTGAATACCTGATTTGACGGGCATTTGATGCCATTAGGATACTTTAATAGTATCGGTTTTATAATGTTGTGAACAGGAATGATTAATTTAGTCTGTGTCTTTTTTGTAATAACCTCCATGAAGTCGTGGTTAATACTTTCCAACCTTAATGATGAATAATCGCTGAAACGCAGACCGGACTTACAACCAAAAATAAACAGGTCCCGGACTACCTCGTAAAGCGGAGATATAAATTGCTTTATATCCATTAAAGCGTTAATCTCTTGGTCGTCCAGATAGATACTATCGCTGATTTCTCTGGTCACGGTAATCTTATTTTCAATAAGTATATTGCCATCAACCAGTTTTTTCTTTTTGGCATAGTTCATAAGCGTTTTGAAAATCTTTAAGTATTTGCCGCTGGAATTAAGACTTAACTTTTTATCTATATTTAAGAACTTGGCAAAGGCATCAATAATTTTCTGGTCTATATCAGTAAGATATAGTTTCCGGCGTTGCTTGGTCTGAAACTCCGTAAAGTGGTTCATGGCGGTAGTATAGGTTTTAATACTCTGCTCCGTCATTTCAGTATTTTTCTGTCCGAGGCGTTCCCCTGATTTACTATCGGCTATCATGGTAGTAAAGAAGTCGGTGACTAATATCGGGCTATTTTCAATAGCGGTTGCTGATGGTTTGGTTATATCGTATATAGCCTGTTTCAGGGTCTTTGGTGGTATAACGCCTGCAATAGTTTTTTGCAGGTCGTCATACACATCACGATATAATTGTTCCTTTCGGTTAAGCCTGCCGATTAAGGCATTATTCGCTGATATTTTTTTAGGCTCCTTTTTGTCTTTTTCGTTAATCCAGTTCTTGGTGTCTATGCTTTCACCCGGAAACACTATAACTCTTTTATTCCTATAACAGATAGAGGCGTATATGGCTGTTTTGCCCTTTTTTTCTGGATTGCGTAGTAAAAATGATACTCTCATGCTTTGGTCTTATTTAGATATTTCAATAAATCACTTTCAAAAAATCTATATTGTCCGTTGATAACTGCGGCGCTAATCTTACCCTGCCTGTTATACAGCGTTACGGTATTGGGGCTTACACCCAGATACTTCGCTGCCTGTTTGCGGGTCATCAGGTTCGGATTGATTGCCGTGGGGCTAGGATAAGGCGTTTTTTCCGCAAGTCCATCCGCTACTGCTTTATTTATCATGGATTGCAGGACATCCATTTCAATTACTACGAGTTGTGACATACTTAATTTGTTTAATTGTTATATTATTTTATTGTTTTTTACTGGTTTGGGGGCTATGCGGCTTTTTCGTCAACTTTGGCAAAACCTGTGATATCCATTATTTGCGCCGTCTTAACCATGCTCTGGATATGCTGAATTTCGTCAGGCTTAATGCTCTGCTCGACTGCCTGCAACCGTTTAACTGATAAGGCGCTGAAACGCTCCTCAATTTCGTAGCCGATATATTTTCTGCCGAGCAAAAGGCAGGTTTCGCCTACGCTGCCGGAACCCGAAAAGGGGTCAAGCACCAAGTCGCCGGGTTCTGTGGTTGTGAGTATTGGCAATACGGAAATTGCGGTAGTAAATATGGCTGGGTGATCCACCGAGGGGTCGAGTTGATGCAGTCGGGCACTTTCGGCGGCTGCCGATGAACCTTTAATAATATCCTCGTATTCCTGTTGTTTAATAAAGTCGGTAAATTTCTTGTAAGGCTTGGATAAGGCAAATTTGCCTTTATCATACCCGCCCCGGTTATTGCGGTGGGTAATCTTATTCAATTTAATTTCCTTATTATCGTCCCGTATCTTAAACGGTTTATAATAATACTTATCAGCGTCCTTTACCAGATGGTATATTTTTTCATAACTGGGCTGCAACTTCCGGTCAGTTGTTTTGGGGATGGTATTGGTTTTATTCCAGATAATTTCTGATATGCAGTGGAACCCAGCCATATCACAAGCCGCAATTACCAACCGGGACGAAATCAGGTAATTACTTTTTTTAGAATAGGTGTCCCCGATATTCAGGAAAAATGATCCGGTAGGTTTAAGCACCCTGTATATTTCTTTCAGGTGCCTAACCATATTAGCCATATACTCCTGATAGGTTTTCTCCAATCCCAGTTCCGGCTTTTTGCCGATACCATATTTACGCACATCATAGTAAGGCACTGAGGTCATTACCATTTGAATACTATTATCCGCAATTTCGCCGGACATATCCAGTGAGGATTTGGTATGTATGGAATAATTCTCCGAAGTAATTTCGGATGCCGGAACAAATGGTATAGATGGTATATCATCTTTTTCCTTAACTCTGGCTACATAATCTTTGGCTAAAACCTTGGCACGGTTAATAGTCATCTCGTTATTCAGAACCTTTTCCACCAGCCCCAGTTTAGCGTCCGGGTAATCTGTTTCAAACTCCTTTACAAACATTAGCCTGCGGAGGGTAGCGGCGGACATATCGTTGGCAATCCATTCTGCGGCAATTTGAAAACGGTCTTTGCCGATTTTGCCAAAGGTTTCCGGTTCGTCATCCTTACCCAGTAAATCCCGGCGCTGCCCTTGGTTTTTACCCAGAATACCCAATATATGTTCCAGTTCGTTGAGTATTTCGGACTTGCTTTTTTTGCGCTGCAGGTTGCTGCCGATAATAAGCTGCTCCACCTGCGGCTCTGCCAGGTCATCGGCAATTTTCACCTGTATCTCAGTCCAGCCGAGTGCTATACAGGCTAACCACCTGTGCCTACCGGATAGGATGCGGTTTTGCCTGTCTATCAATAGCGGTTCTATTAATCCATCGCTGGCTATGCTGTTTTTCAGCGCCTGTATATCGGCTACCTGATATATTTTTTCGGATAGCGGGTGCGGTAATAATGCGGTAATAATTATTGTGCTGATAACAGCGTTAATTTTATGTATCATAATTTGTTTTATTTTAATGTGTTTTGTTTAGGCAATTTTTTCTCATTACGCTCCATGTTGTTTTTTTTGGAGCGTTTGCATAACTGGTTATTCAAGCATAGTTAGCCGGGAGGGGAATTAGCGGTATGGCAAATTAATAGGCACATGATGATGCGGGTTAAGGGTTAAGAAAAGTTCAAGCAATAAGCAGCCGTTACGGTTTTTAATCGTTTTTGAAATCAACTATAATTTTGGTAATCCGGCTATGGAGGCGGGGGTAATACTGGTAAAAAATCGGGCTTATACATGATAAATAATTTTAGAATTAGGCTTGTTTTGCTATGCTTGAATTGTTTCACAAAGATACAAAAAGAAACCGAATAAATAACGATTAAAACATATATACTTTGCACCCTCACAATCTTCTTTTTTTATCCATTTTAATCGTTCCAAACAGCCTATCCACGATATTCTTACCACTTTTAAGTTATCCATAATTGAGTTATCCAAATCATTAAAACCACCACCATTTTATCCACTTTTAGTTATCCATAATTGAGTTATCCAAATAATAAAAACCAACTAAAAAACTACGGTATTAAATGCCAACATAAACTGGCAAAAACCGAAAAGGAGCGGGGGCATTTTTAATATATAATCTAATCCGGTTCGGAATAAAAAAGAAACAATATAGAAATGAACTATGTGACTAAAAACTTTAAGGAGTTTCTGCGAAACAAACTTAATGAGGTGGCAAAGAAACAAGAGCCTGAGCCAGCGGCAACAAATGATAACAGACCAATTACCACGGCATGGATTTATGAAATGCAGGAAAAATTTAATGAAATATGCAAAGACTATGATGACCTATCTAAATTACAATAATGAAATTTACTATGATTTTAATATGGTAGCCCATATACTGCGGGTTCATGCCTCGCAGTTGAAAAGAGACATAAAAAGATATGGCTTTGCTACTGGCGATTATATTAAATATAAGAACAGGCACCTATACAGCCAGAATGCGGTAATTGATTTTATTGTATTCCTTGTTGAGGAAAATGTAAGAACTGGTATTGCCGATAATTGCGGTGCTGGTAAATAAAAATAATGGTATAAAATGACCTATGATATTGACGAAATAAATTGCCAACGCCAGAAAATCAACACCCTGCGTAAAAAAATCAGCACGGAAAAGGATTTGATTAAGCGTAAAAGATATGAAATGGAAATAAAGGTTTGCGAGCTGAAAATCATGATAGCCAAAGTTGGTTAAGGTTTAGAACGCTGTGCGCTTGGGCGCACGCTTCCGCTTGTAATTGCCATGAATGTAATGAATAGCGAAAACAAACTTTCAATTTTTCAACGCTATAAATAATATAAGAGGTTCATGTGGTTATACGGGGGGTAGCTCCCTCCGCCTCTTTGAAACAAAACCACACAAAATATAACCACAAATTATGTATAACCAATCCATGCTGGTCTCTATCCAGCAATCAGTTAATGAAATTAACTGGCAAACACCAAAACACAAAGACAAAGCCAATAAATTATGTGCCTGTATCTATAACCTGTATGTGCTTAACGGTTATAATTTTTCGCAGCCTCTAAGCCTTTCCAGTAAATACTTTGAAACTATCCTGCCATCTAAAAGGGACTATATTATTAAAGCCGGATTAGTTGATGCTGGCATCTTGAATTGCGATAATAAATATAATGTTGATAAAGGCATAGCCAAGGGGTATAAGTTTGGTAATGAGTATTTCGCAATACCGGAAATTACAAGCACGGATAAAACATTTACAATTCTAAATCAATCTAATAAATCTACAGGATCATATTTGTTCCCTCATTTTACAGAACCAATAAATTATCTAAATCAATCTAATAAATCTACTGGATCATCTTTGTTCCCTCATTTGCCAAAACAGCACGATTTACAAGGCTATTGCTTGAAAAATTTAAGCAAATTATATTTTGATAGCGATACCGACCTGTTTATAAATGAAATTTCAACCATAAGCAATAAAGACCTTATCCTTAACGATTATATTGAAGATGATTTTGTTGATATAAGGCATGGTAAAGACGAATACCGATACGGAAAAGAAAAAGCAATAGCAAAGGCTATATTGGACGGTAATGATTTAATAAAATATAAAGACGGTTTCTATTTTGATAAGCCCGAAAAATTTATTGAAAATAAAAGCAAGCAACTAAACCTTATCTATTGCCAGAGCGTATTCAATATAAAGAATAACCTGTTTTATTGCGGCAGGAACGATACCAATAACCGTCTGGACTATAATTTAACAGCCTTAAAAAGAGAATTGTTCGGTAAATTGAAACTGGACGGCGAAAACCTGATTGAACTGGATATAGCCAATGCACAATTTGCCATAGCCGCCTATTTGAACCCGACCACAGACGAAAATTTCATACTAAACGCAAAAGGAGGCACATTATATGCCTATGTAGAAAATGAACTTGGATTGAGCGAAGGAACAGGTAAGAAATTAATGTTTAGAATTGCTTTTGATAAAGTTATAGACAACCAGCAATACAACCAGATAAGAAGCCTGTTTCCGAAGTTCATGGACTGGGTAGATACCTATAAAAATGAGAACGGGTATAAAATGTTTTCTAATCTGCTGCAAAAGAAGGAAGCCGAAATAATGATTGATGGCTTGCTTGCCAGCCTGATAGAAAAGGGCTATGATGTATTTACCATACATGATGCTTTAAGAATTAGGCAATCACAGGCAGACGAAGTAGGGAATATGGTTAAGGATTATTTTGATAGCATAGGTTTTATTTGCACTATTCGCAGGAAGGGGTAAAAACTTGAAAAGCAAAAAAGAAAAAATACTGAAAACCTGATAAGCAAACCAGCATATATACCAAACTGATTTCAGCGACCTACTTGCATGTGCAAGCATGTCGTTAAAATGAATTAAGAAAAGAAATAATAAATAAACATACTTGCACGTGCAAGCATGTTTTTATCAGCACAAAAAAACAAGCGATTTTTAAGCGATTTAGATTTAAGCAGTGTATTTGTATCACTTTACGACCAACTACGACCAAAACAAGCAAGGAATAGCAAGAAATGCACTTATTGGGTGCTTATTGAATGATTATATCGGGCGTACTTTATAAAACCCTGCTTAAACTGGCATCACCTTTAATAGGCGGTCGGGCATGGAAAAGCACAATTTTTATAAAAATAAAAAAAGACACTATTAGTGCCTTTCTTTATGAAACCTGATTAAAGATTACTCCCACATGCTTACCGTGCCGGGGTTCTGCTTCTTGTATTCTGCCAGAACCTTCTTTGCCTTGTCTGCATCTCCCTTGGCAACCGATATTACACCAGCATAACTATCCCGATTTTTAATAAACCTGTATTTGATAATGCCGCCGTCTGCCAGTATGTTTTTAACCCAGTAGCGATAATAGCCGTAGGTGGTTTTGAAGATGGCAACCATCTCCGTTTTTGCTGGTTTGCTTACTGCCGCTTTAACCTCCGCTTTTTTTTCTGTTGCTGCGGGAGCCTTGGTATTTGCCGCTGCCGCCTTTTTCTTTGTAGCCATATTCTATGTATTTATATGGCTAATGTCTGGCGGATATTCCGGACGGCGGAATGATTAAGGTTATTTATATGTGGGGGGGGGGATTTTGAATAGAAAATGAAATTAGTATTTTTATACCAAAATTATTTTTATGAAGCAAACAATTTACTTACTGGCGTTAACGCTTGTTTCTGTTTTTATTACAAACTATGCTATTGGGCAGGGCATGTCTATTAACACCACTGGCACTGCTGCCAATGCATCTGCTATGTTGGATGTGGCAAGTACCACACAAGGCATGCTGGTGCCCCGCATGACGACCACACAGCGCACGGGTATCAGTTCTCCGGCAAAGGGGCTGCTGGTGTATGACAGCACATTGGCTTCTTTTTATTACAACAGCGGCACGCCTGCATCACCATCATGGACTCCGCTGGGTGGCAGCAGCCTGCCAACCGGAACAACTGGTGCCATTATGTACTATAATGGCAGTAGCTGGACGGGCCTGCCGGCAGGCACCAGTGGGCAGGTGCTGATAATGAGTAGCGGCGTACCTGCATGGGCACCTACAACAACACTGACCGTAGGTGCCAGTTATGGCGGGGGAAAAATTGCCTACCTGCTACAATCCGGTGATCCGGGATATGACCCGACAGTGCAACATGGGCTGATAGCGGCGACCTCTGACCAAAGTACCGGGGTGGCATGGGACCCATCTGGTGGCGTTTTTTCTGCTGCCGGTGGTACTGGTATTGGTACGGGTAAAGTTAATACTGATAATATCTTGAATGAAACAAATTACTCTAGCACAGCCGCTCATATAGCGCGTTCTTATTCCGGTGGCGGCTTTAACGATTGGTATTTACCGAGTAAAGATGAATTAAACAAATTATACATTAATGAAACCGCAATAGGTGGTTTTGCCAGTGCCTACTATTGGAGTTCGAGTGAGGTCTTCACCTTCGGCTACGCCTACGCTTGGTACCAGGGTTTCCTCTTTGGCTACCAGCCCATCGACTTCAAGACCGTCACGCTCTACGTGCGTGCTGTTCGGGATTTTTAATAATTTAACTATTTTGCTATTTAAAAAGAATATCCGCGAAGCGGAAAAATTTCAAAAAAATGGCGCTGTATTACGAACTGCCTGTGTATAAGGATACGTACAAGCTGATACTTATGATATTTGAATACACCAAAGATTTCAGCAGAGAATATAAATATACATTGGGGCAGGATATGAAACGCGATGCACTGCAACTGGTAAGGAGCATTTATAGAGCCAATAAAGCCACAGAAAAACGCGAGCATCTGGATAAATTTATTGATGATTTTGAGTTATTGAAATTAGAAATCCGCCTTGCTACGGATATGAAAATACTACCTGCGGGTAAACAAGCAGAGTTAAGTATTTTGCTGGATAGTATAGGTAAGCAAATTACTGGCTGGCGTAAAACCCAGCCTGAGTAAGCCGGAATTATTGCTGCCACGGTGGCAATAAGAGAGCATGTTTTGTTTAAAAGCGATAAGGGGACTGCTTTCTTTCAGAGGGTAGTTAAACGCGGATTGCAGGCTAATCAAATCCAAAGAAAATGCTATGGCAAATGTGTTGCCCTGTGGTTGCAATAAATGCAAGGAGCCTTGTATTTATAACAACGCCTTTATTAATTAATGGTAGTGGTTTTGCCAGTGCCAACTATTGGAGTTCGAGTGAGAACAACACCAACAACGCGTGGAACCAGAATTTCAACAGTGGCAACCAGAACAACAACAACAAGAACAACACAAACTATGTGCGTGCGGTTCGGGATTTTAAACAAGACAATCAGAGGCTATCTCCATAAATAACGGATAGCCTCTGATTATTTATTTCGCTTCGTTTGTATTTTGGGTTTATGCAATTGAACTTGTTTGATAAACCTACTAATGAACTGCCTGCCGGAAATGGCAAGATAACCGCTGAAGCCTTGTTTGAAGCCTATTTTACCTGCCGGAAAAATAAACGTAATACTTACAATGCGCTGGCTTTTGAACTGGATTACGAGCATAACCTCATAGAGTTGCTGATTAAAATAAACAACCACGAATATAAACCACGGCGGAGTATAGCGTTTATTGTAGATAAGCCTGTAAAGCGGGAGATTTTTGCCGCTGATTTCAGAGACCGGGTGGTTCATCACTTAATTATCAACAAACTAAATCCATTTTTTGAGCGGGAGTTTATTTATGATAATTACTCATGCAGGGTAGGTAAAGGAACACATTTTGGTATTGGAAGGGCAGACACATTTATCAGGAAATGTTCTGAAAACTATAAATCAGATTGCTATATACTGAAACTGGATATTCAGGGCTTCTTTATGCATATCAACAGGCAAATACTGTTTGACAGGTTGCAACAATTTATCAGGAATAAATACCAAGAAAATGATATGCTGCTGTTTACCGAACTTTGCAGGATAGTTATATTTAATGACCCGACTAAAAACTGCATCATAAAAGGCAGAAAAAAAGATTGGGAGGGATTACCTGATAATAAAAGTCTTTTTCATAGTCCTGCCAGTTGCGGTCTTCCTATTGGAAATCTTACCAGCCAGATTTTTGCTAATTTTTATATGAACAGCCTCGACCATTTTGTTAAGAGTAAATTGGGTATCCGTTATTATGGCAGGTATGTTGATGATTTTATTTTGGTTCATAAAGACAAAGACTATTTAACATCGCTCATCACGGTTATTGCTGAATTTCTTCAATCTGATTTACAACTTACATTACATCCCAAAAAAATTCTCCTGCAACATTACAATAAAGGCTTGCAGTTTCTGGGCTCAGTAATAAAGCCCGGCAGGATATGCGTTGCTAACAGAACTAAAAGTAATTTTTATACTGCTATTCAAAAACAGAATGCAATAGTAAGAAAAGGCAAGCCGGATAAATCACAGCAAGCACATTTCCTGAGTAGCATGAATTCCTATCTCGGTATAATGAAGCATTATGAGACATACAGATTGAGGAAAAAAATGCTGACCAGATTAAGTGCATGGTGGTTGAACTATGCATATATAAGTGGCGGCATTGCTAAATTTGTTTTTAAGCGAAAGCCCGTAAGAAAAGCGTGGCTTAAATACTATCAATGAAAGTAACCCCATTTCTCAAAAAGCATGTGGATAAATACTGCCACAAATTGTAAACGCTCGATTCCAATTTGTGGCAGGTCTTCCGTAGGTTAGCCACATGGAAGCATTTATAGCATACTACCGAGTTAGCACCCAACGCCAAGGCTTATCAGGGTTAGGTTTAGACGCACAGAAAAATTCAGTGTTATCATTCCTGAATAACAGAACCATATTAGCCGAATTTACAGATGTTGAAACCGGGAAAAATGATAACCGCCCGCAACTGCTTAAAGCGATTGAACTGGCAAAGCAAACAAATTCAACTTTATTAATTGCCAAGTTAGACAGGCTTTCAAGGAACCTAACTTTTGTAAGTACCTTAATGGATACCAAAGTAAAATTTATTTGTGCCGATATGCCGGATGCTAATGAGCTGACGATCCATATATTCGCAGCATTAGCCCAGTGGGAGCGGAAAAGAATAAGCGAACGCACAAAGGGCGCCATGGCGCAATTAAAGAATAGAGGTGTGAAACTGGGCACCCCGGCAAACTTTACGCTGGAAGCAAGGCAGATGGGACCAGTAAAAATTAAACAAATTGCTAATTCCAACCCGAATAACCAGAAAGCAAAAAAAGTAATCAACCTGTTAAGCAAAAACGGGAAATCATTACGGGAGATAGCCATAGAGTTGAATGAGGCAGGCTTTAAGACGGCACAGGGCAATCAGTTCGGACCCGAACAAGTAAGGCGCTTAATCAGCAAATCATTAGCAGCATAAGATTAGGGAACAATCCGGTAGATTAAAAATATAGTAGAAACAAAGTAAATTTGAAATATGGACGCAATAGAATTTGTTGTAAATTATGAGAATTATCTCACAGAGATAGAACAGGTTGTAAAACCTGAATACTTACCAATAATTAAGGAACTGAAAGAAATTGACCCCCATGATTTGGTAAGACCCGAAAGTTGGTTCCAATCTGAAAGCGAAGCCAGAGGGTATGTTTGGAGTAAGTTTTTGAGGGAACTAAAAAAGGGTTAAAAAAATATATTTATGATTATTACAATAAGACACCAGACAGAGAACACATTACACAAGTTTAATGTGAAAGACCCGGATAGCCTTGCATCAGTAGAAGTATGGGCTATCTGTTCGGAAATGAATGTAAAGGCAGTTGTGGTAAATGGCAAGTATTATGAAACTAAATAATTGTATCAACACATTTTAATTTTATAGTTTCATTTCATATCACAATAAAATTAAAAAGAGTTGATAAGCATATTGAAATACTGATTTTAATGCAACCCTATCAGAAATGAAAAGATTGCTTAAAATCAGGGCTGGTGGCAGATAGGTGGAACCCAGAGGCAACAATATATGATAGAACCCGACAAAATCAGATAGTATTTTTATTACATCAGTCAAGCCCATATTTAGACCGCTCTAATTCTGTTATTTTCTATTTGTTTTATACATACCCTGAGGGACCACCTTAGCAGGGATTGCATTTCGCAGTCCCTTTTTTTATGCAATTCGTAAAGGAAAGTGAGTAGTCTTAGGATCAAGTTGAAAAGTTGGGATAACCAGATAAAACGAAAGAAACCTCCAGATGCTCATCTAAAGGTTTTATTCCTCTCTCCCATTTGCATCTGGGATGTCCGATTATAACACCCAAAACTTATAAAATCCACGCCTCAGCTACGGTATAAAAATAAATATGCTAAAAAATTAGGAAAAATGAATTGCTTATTATACATTTGTCCTGAAATTAATCAAAAATAACAAATAAATCAACTATGAATTCGTCTAAATTCCATATTATCTGTTGTAAATCGGGTATTGAATTTACGAATCTGCAGCAAATAAATAAGTAGATAATGTAGAATAGACACTCTAGCCAAGCAACACTGTAATCCGCATAAAATTATGCTGATGGCTTTGCGGTCTTGCTTTTATAGAATAGCTATTATCAATTGATTGGTTTACGGCTTTGCGCCTCCGCGTGAAAATATCATTGCACAATTTTACTCAGCGAGCAGTATAGCTTACAGCAGCAGGAATATTTACACTCCGGCCCAAGCTATAGTTTAAGCCGAATAAAATTATGCATTGCAATCTTTGATGGCTTTGCGGTCTTGCTTTTATAGAATATCTATTATCAATTGATTGGTTTGCGGCTTTGCGCCTCCGCGTGAAAATATCATTGCACAATTTTACTCAGCGAGCAGTATAGCTTACAGCAGCAGGAATAGTTACACTCCGGCCCAAGCTATAGTTTAAGC
>CAIVEH010000107.1 GCA_903904855.1 uncultured Bacteroidota bacterium
AAGTTATTTTTCTTTTTTATGAGGCGTAAAATCTGCGAATAGTATACTATTTAAAGACTTTTACAACGAAGTAAAAAGGAAAAAGAACAAGTAAGATGTTGTACTTTATTTAATCAACATCACTTAGCTGCAAAATGGAACTATTTTATTTTTTTTTATAAATAAAATAATCACCCACGGTATTAAAAGGTTCATAATGCTTTGCAATTCCCGGCGGGAAAGGTTCATTCAAATTAATGAAATAATCTTCCCTGGCTGTACTGCATTTGACGGTTTTAATACCATTTTTAGCACACAAATAATATAAATAAAAACTCTCATCCGAAAACGCAACCGAGCATCCTCGGGGTAGTGAATTAACTCCTTTATCAATCACCATATCATACCAGGAATTCACAGGAAAATGACACAGGTAGTGATTAATATGTATACGGCCCTTAAAGAAAAAATTCAGCGACAGGCCTGCAAGGAAGGGGATTAAAATTAAGCAATGCGCTATTTTCAACTTTAGCTTTTCAGTAACTGTACCAGTCAGCAGGTAAACGGTATAAATAACGATAACAAGCGTAATGCTGAATTGCCCTGCCAATGCACGGTCTATAGGGAAAAACCTCATATTGAGCGTTAAAAAAACAACTGCCAACCAAACAGCCAGATAGAACATGCTCATATAAACGGCCAGCCTGTTTCTCCGGTAAAAGAACAAACACAGGGGCAATAGAAAAAGTGCCATATCTATCTGGTGATTTGAAGTAATAAAGTTGAAAAAACAATAGTCCATATAATTGTTGATCATTGGCATTATATCAGCAATAAACTCTGTATTGCTGGGATAAGCCAAAACGTACTTATTTCCGGAAATAGCCGACAAGCCTGAAAAGCAGAGACACGGCAGATAGAGCAGGAAAACCATCAGCACTGATACAAATTGGAATTTCCAGAATTGAATATCTGCTTTCTTGTTCTTCAACTGGCAGAACAACGCAAACAGGATTATGGCAAAATGAAAATACAAAAAAGTGGGCACTATAAAATAGCCAGCCATACATGCAATTGTCAAAACATACAACCACCGCTTATGACCAGTATACAAATATCTGAATAAAGAAATGAATGCCCCCCACTCTGCCAGCAACTGCAACTCATAACCTCGAGCCTGGGTTGAAAACCCCCAGACCGGAAACTGCACTGACAATGCAATAACTACCGCAAAAGCTAACCAACGGTTCGAGAACAACTGCTTTAGCCACGAATAGGATATCAGTATTATGCTCCAATAACAAACCAGCGACATAAATCTACCGGTGGCCACCTTATCACTAAAACCATGAAAAATAATATTATTAACCAGGTTGAAAAGTATATGGTTATTGGGAAGCATGTAGTAGGCTATGGTCTGGAAGGGAGGTAAGGCGGCGCAATTAACTGCCGAAAACACTTCATCATTGGACGGATATACCAGCGAAGCGCCATAAAACCACATGGCTGTACTAAAAATGATTAACAGGCCGTAAATAATAAGGTCGGTAATACTAAAAAAACAGCCTATGTACTCTTTAGGTTTTACCGATTTATCAATGATTTTCTTTACCGAAAACCATCCTCCTGCTATACTGATCACTAAACCAATAATGCAATAAACATTCCCTGCAACTTTGGTTTTTCCGGTAAAAAAATCAGTAGTCCAGGTTGTGTTCCGGTAAAAACAACCGTTCATTCCACAGAACCAGTTAATGAGATGATAGTAACCGGTGAACAGATAAAACACACTAAAAACGGCCATAGCGGCAAAAAATAAAAATGCAGCGCCAGGCATAATTTTACTGAATAATACTCCGTTCTTGTTTATTTTTATGGTAATACCCACTGACTCCTGAATCTTTACTGCAAAGTACAGAATGGAAATCAGGTTTCATATTAATAACCTTGCATCCGGGATCAATTTTGATAACCTTCTTTTCTTATCGTTTATGAAAAGAGTATTCTGCTTACTGCTCATTGTGACAACTGCTCTGCCAGCAGTTGCTCAGTCGTTGGACACACTGCATATCTACTTCCCACTGGATAAAAATGAACTTACCCCTGAATCGACCAGATATATCGACAGCCTTATCAGGAAAAAGGTTTTGGCTCCCGGCAAAAAAATCACACTTCTTGGCTATGGCGACTTTCTGGGCGGCGATGCTTACAACGAAAATCTTTCTTATAGCCGCGCCAATAATGTGCAGTATTACCTTTCATTTGCCGGATTCAAAAAGGAGGATATAAAATTATGCGTTGGCAAAGGAAAAATAAACAGCAAGAATGCAAATGGCAAAACAGGCAGCGCCAAAGACCGTAAGGTGGAGATTATTATCTACAAAATAATTGATACCCCCATAGAACAAAAATTCAACTATGCCTTGATCAACCTTAAGGAAGACGAAACCTACCCATTATACGACATTCATTTTTTCCAGGGTTCACTGGGCATTACACCACAATCCAAGCCCTATGTTCAGATGCTGTTCAATTTCCTGAATACACACAAAACCTATGAAATTCAGCTCGAGGGCCACATCTGTTGTATAGGTCCATCACCGGGCGATGAACCTTATGATGAAACCACCCTCTCCATGAAACGCGCCGAACTGGTCAGAGACACTATGATACATTATGGTATCGACTCGGCCCGCATGAAATGCGTGGGGCTGGGCAACCATAACCTGATCTATGATGAAGTGCCAGACTCGAACGACCCCGATCTACCCCCATGGAAAGTAGAAAATTCCGAAATGAGCCGGAGAGTGGAAATACGGATTTTGAAGAGGTAGAAAACCCCACACCTGATGGGGATGCAGGCATTTAGCCACATTTTTTCTCTCATCTTTAAGTTAACAATTAAGCAATTTGTTTAACTCCCAATACTGAACTGAAGCAGAAAACATATTCACCTCTGAAGCTCCGGAACAAGGTCCCGATTTTTCTTCGGGAGGGGTTTGGGGTATGTTTTCCTTATCTTTGCTCCAATGGCAAATGAGATTACTGAAGAAGTTTGGGATGATGAGGACCCGGAAGCGGAACTAACCGAAGTGGCTGAGGAGCCGCTCGAACGCCTGCGTATTACCACCGATAAGCGGCAGGAAGCTTTGCGTATCGATAAGTTCCTGATGAACAGGCTGGAGGGCGCTACCCGTAATAAACTGCAGGAATCCATAGAATTAGGTTTTATACTCGTTAATGATAAAATAGTCAAGCCCAATTACCGGGTGAGGCCGCTCGATACCATAGTAGTTTACGAAACCCGCAGCCCCGAAAGCCAGGAAGTAGTGCCCGAAGACATGCCGCTGAACATTGCCTACGAAGATGACGATATTATGATCATCAATAAGCCGGCGGGTATGGTAGTGCATCCGGGTTGTGGCAACTATACCGGCACACTGGTAAACGGACTGGCATTTTATCTGAACAAAGA
This sequence comes from uncultured Bacteroidota bacterium, assembly GCA_903904855.1. GTDB lineage: Bacteria > Bacteroidota > Bacteroidia > Chitinophagales > Chitinophagaceae > Nemorincola. Next base: position 3,455 of record CAIVEH010000107.1, read on the forward strand.
AGAAATAGACCTCGAAAACCTGAACAGGGTTGGACTGGTTCACCGTATAGATAAAGATACCACCGGCCTTGTGGCAATAGCCAAAAAAGAACGGGCAATGGCCAACCTGGCATTACAATTCAAAAAACACACAGTTCACCGCAGGTATATAGCCCTGGTGTGGGGCGATGTGGCTGAAAATGAAGGAACAGTGCAGGTTCACATAGGCCGCAACCTCCGCTTTCGTAAGGTGATGGATGCCTTCCCCGATGGCGACTATGGCAAGGATGCCATTACCCACTACAAAGTGCTGGAGCGGTTCAACTATGTAACCCTGGTAGAGCTAAGGCTTGAAACAGGCCGTACCCACCAGATCCGCGTGCACATGAAGTACATAGGCCACCCACTTTTTGGCGATGCCACCTATGGCGGCGACCGGATTGTAAAAGGCACGGTATTCAATAAATACAAGCAGTTTATAGATAATTGTTTTGCCATCCTTACCCGCCAGGCTCTCCACGCCAAAGAACTCGGTTTCAATCATCCCGAAACAAATGAATGGATGCAATTTGACTCTGAACTCCCCGCCGACATGGCCGAAATAATAGAAAAATGGCGCAGCTATACAGGCGGCATGACAAAGCAGCTGAGGGATAAGCTGGATAATATGTAGAATGCATACATTTTTTTCCACATATAAATGTTGTCCGGGCTTAGCTACTACTATTTAGCTTCCGTGGCTCTGCCTGAGAGTTTTTGGCACTTAATCTGTCTGCTTTATTAATGGCAAATCACAATTTTATACTTTTTAAAGCATTCATAAAATTGAACAACCTTTTAAGCACCATATTAATAGACAAACTTTATTATATAGAAATACCCCCCCCGTTGCGTCGATCTGGAGCCTAACCAACTTATGCAATTGGCAAATAAATACTTTTGAAAGATATTGAAACTACCTGATCAGGTTCTCCAGTTTCCGGATATCAGATATTACCACTTTACCGCTCTTGATGTCGATGAGGTTTTCGCTCTTGAAATCACTAAGCGTACGTATCAGCGACTCGGTAGCGGTACCGGCAATGGTTGCCAGGTCGTCGCGGCTGATATCTATTAGGTAAGACTCTTTTTTACCGGCATGGTATTTTTTCCACAGACTCACAAGTGCTTCGGCTACCTTCTTGCGCAGTGTATTGTAGGCAATACCCAGCAGCTGTTTTTCTTTCTCTACCAGGTTCTTGGCCAGCAGCCCTATGAATTTTTTGGAGATATTCGGATTGCTGTTGATCAGGTTTTCGAAGTCCTTCATGGGTATCAGGGCCAGTTCGGTTTCTTCCATGCTTTCGGCATTTTCTTTGTAGGAAGTTCCTTCGAGCAGAGAGAGATAACCAAAAAAGTCGCCTTCGTTGAAGAGATCTATTACCAGGTCTTTGCCATCTTCGTGAGTCTTGTAGGTTTTTACTTTGCCCTTCTGAATGTAGTACAGGTAGTGAGGGTGAGCGCCTTCTTTATAGATCACCTGCCTCTTCTTGTACGTATTGGTATTGCTTTCGTTTTTAAGGTCTTCGAGGGTCTTGCTGGTATCTATGGTAGCTATCAGTTCATTAAAGCCCTGAAGGTCGGGGGTAAGCTGTTTTTTGAGTATATCAATTTTCTTAAACCGGCTCTCGATAGCATTGAGCAGTTCGTTGCCGGCAAAAGGTTTGGTAATATAATCATCGGCTCCCATTTCCATGGCAATCCTGAAATCGCTGCGCTCGCTTTTGGAAGTTAGAAATATAAAAGGAATGTTCTGGGTTTCAGGGTCTTTGTGCAATACATGCAACACACCATACCCATCCACACCAGGCATCATAATATCGCAGATAATAAGATCGGGTTGTTTTTCCTGGGCAGCTTCTATTCCTTCCTTCCCGTTATTGGCCATAACAACCTTATAATTGGAGAGCATAAGGATCTCAGCTACATTTTCCCTTATGTCTTCATTATCTTCAATGATCAGAATTGTCTTCATTGTATGCTGTTTTGCTTTAGTTTGATTGTGAATTTAGTTCCTTTTCCCAAATCGCTCTCGCAAGTTACGGAGCCATTCATTAATTCTGCGTATTTTTTCACGATATGCAGGCCCAGCCCTGTGCCCTGAATATTGGTAACATTGGAAGACCGGAAAAACCGCTTAAACAAGCTATCCTGATCTTCCTTGGGTATACCGATACCTTTATCAGTAACAGTAAGTACCAGCTCCTGATCACTATTGTAAGTGTTCAGATCGATAGTGGAATTTTCGGGTGAAAATTTAATGGCATTGGAAAGCAGGTTGGTAACTATATGTTTCATCATCGACTGATCGAGATAAACCAGGTTATTACCTGAGGGGGTATAGTTTATATGCTGTTCTTTTTTAAGCAAATGCTGCACCTCTTGTATAACATCGTTCATCTGCTTCACAATACTGTACTGGGCGAATTTAGGGAAGATATTGCCTTCTTCTATCTTGCCCACCGAAAGGAAGTCATTCAAAATCTCGGTAAGAGAAGATACAGAAGAAACAATACGCTGAATGTGTTTATCGCGTTGTGGCTGGCTATCACCATCAGTGTACCTGGATAACAGATAAGTAGATGAAAGTATGGCACTGAGGGGCGTCCGGAATTCGTGCGAGGCCATGGAAACGAAACGGGATTTCAGTTCATTTAATTCCTTTTCTTTTTCCAACGCCGATCTTAATTCTGCTTCGGCCTCTTTTTTCTCACTTATGTCTATGGCTATGGCCAGGTAACTGGTTATTTCGTTCTTGGCTTCCCTGAGCGGGGTAATATCGAGGGTAACAAAGAAATTGCTGCCATCCTTACGGATAAAATGCAATTCCAGGTCATTGCTCCTGTTAAGGCCTGCAAGTGCAGAATAAACTTCGAAATCGGGGTTAACCGTTTTCCCTGTCAGCTCTGAAAGTTCCCTGGCTTTGACTTTTAATTCTTCGGGATCGTTAAACAAGGCCGGGGTAAACTTATAGACAATTTCATCGGCGGTATAGCCCAAAGCCTTTCCTGCAGCTGGATTAAAAAACTGTATTAATCCGTTCTTGTCGCAAACAATTATTATAGCGCCGGCATGATTCCATATATTATTCAGGAAGGTGTTGACCCGCTCCAATTCTTTATCTTTTCTTTCGGTTTCCTTGATCTGGGCAGTCAGCTGTTCTACAGTATTGGCCAAAGATTGTGAACCTTCTTTCACCTTTTCTTCGAGGTGAGCATTTAACTGTATTACAGCTCTTTCGGTCTCCTTTCTTTGGGTAATATCATTAATGAAAGCGAGAGAAAAGTGCTCATTATCAACAATGTAATGGCCCAGGCTTACTTCAACCGGGAATTCCGTGCCGTTTTTCTTCAGTCCTGACAATTCCATACCCATACCCATTGGGCGACTATGAGGATCAGCATTATATTTCTGTCGGTGACCTACATGTTTTGCAGTGTGCCTGCGAGGGATAAGAACTTCTACTTTCTGATTGATTAATTCGCCATGATCATATCCAAACTGATTTTCGATGTACTTATTTGCCATCAGTATTGTGCCCTGTTCATTAGTAACAAGGATGCCAATACTGGCATAGTCGAATAAAGCCTGAAACGACCTGTCGTTTAATGATGAGAATGGCATGGAGAAAGATACAATACTTTTATCAGAGTGCAAAGGTAATAGTTGAAAAGATAAAACACCTAATTGTGTTTAAAGAAGTTTATAGAAAGTAGTTATTCAAATGCAAAATAAGTGCATGACTGAAAATCGAATTGTTAGATTATAACTGAGTAATATCAAACCCTGCAGTGACTCAAATCAATAGGGTCACTGCTAGGCTTAGATACCTTTACCATACTAAAATATATTGTATGGATACTATAACACAAAATCTCAATAAAAAAGGCATTGCAAATAAGCTCGTCAATAATTATGAAGTAGCACTTATAATGCACATTCTGAAAATGGCCGATGAACATTATATTTCTCACATTATCAATCAGGTAGATGAGGAATTCAGGAAGACTAAACCTGATTTTAAAACTTGCGACATCCTTGCGCAATTAAGGACAGGTATTGCAAAGGCAAATCTGAATACTGATAAAAAAACCTTCCTCTTGTTTTTGTCTTCGATGGATGAAAAAATACTGTATATAGATGCTCTGCTGGAGGAGCAGATTATTGTTAATGAACCATTTGGAATCAGGGACCTTACTGATTTGTTGCAGCCAAAACATCAGTATCTGCTTCTTGTACAAAGCGCTGATAATTTTAAGGTTTTTATGGGCGGCCAGAATTATCTCACCAAGCTGCGCTCAAGCATACCCGATAATATTAATGCATACAGAAATGATATTGCAAATAAAACCGAGAATTTCAGTGATGCTACTGACCGTAAAGAAATCATGCTTGATAAATTTATCCACCACATAGATAAAGAATTGGGAATGATGCTGCATCAATACCCGCTCCCGGTTTTTGTGATGGGGCCTGAACGAATGAACGGTCATTTCAAGAAACTGTCGCACAATGAAAAATCTGTAATTGCATACATACATGGCAATTTTGATGAATCCAAAATACATCAGTTACTTCATCATCTTGAGCATCATTTTGCAGACCTCTGGAAACTGGAAAATGACAGTTTGAAAAATAAGATTGAACTGGCACTGAATGCCAATAAATTCAGTTACGGTATTCAGGATGTTTGGAGCAATGTAATGCACAAAAGTGGAAATATGCTGTTGCTGGAGCGTAATTTCACCTACCCTCACAACAATAGTGATGGGTCAGAATATCTGAACAGCAACATTACCGATGCACTACCTGAGTTGGTTATAGATGGTGTGGATATAATTATTGAGCGGGTACTGGAATCAGGCGGGCAGGTTCTTTATGCCGATAAAAGCATACTTGCGGATTACAACCACATCGCTTTATTTCACTACTATTAACCTGATCAGAACTTTACACCCAGGTAAAAGACTACCGGCAGATTAAAAGTGCCATTGGATATTGTTGGGTTTGAGGAAGAAGAGGACGTGGAAATAGGTTGAATAAAACCGGGACTAATAGTAACTACATCAGTACTGTTTTTCTGTTTTCCTGAGGTATAATAAAAGCTGGCTTCGGTGCCTATCACTATGCTTTTTGTGAGGTGATACCTAAGCCATACCATAGTGCCTGCACCATAGGTTGTTATATTTGTTTTAGTGGTCGTAGTGGTTGTATCAAACTGATTTACAACAGCTACTGTTTTATCGTCATTAAGTTGCACAATACCATCAATACCGGCACCTGCGCTCCATTTATCCGACAGAACAAACCGTTTTTCAATACCCAGCCTGAACTGCAGGTCATCGATGTTTGATGTAGTTTTCGTAATGCCATCGTTGGTGGTGCCTGAAGTATAGTTATAGCCGGTCCCTATCCGAAGGCCCCAACCAGTTTTAGCAAGGTTAATATTATAGGTAACCAGGTATGGGTTTGGCACAGGAGAAGAGGTATTGTTATTAAAATTAAACACCTGTCTGATGAGTCCGTTCATCTGAACACAAACTGTGTGCTCAAACATCTTACTTGTGTCAATTATTGAACCCTGTGCAATACAATTCTGAATGCATCCCAGTAACAGGACGGTGGGGATAAGTTTCTTCATCTTTAAATGTTATTTTAAATTGAATGGATTAGAGAATTTTGGGTCAGTGATCATTGTATAATCTGTAAGCGTGTTCAGGAAAGCAATTATTGCTTTCTTTTCATCGTCAGATATATTCATGTTGAGTGGATTGCCCTTGGCATCTTTAAGAAATGGATCTAGGTTTTGAGAGTTGGCAATACCATGGCTGTAATGATCCAGAACATCACCTAGTGTCTTGTACCTGCCATCATGCATATATGGTGCAGTAATGGCTACATTGCGCAGATTGGGAATACGGAAAGTTCCATTATCAGAAGCATTGCCGGTAATGGCGCCACGACCAAGGTCTGTATACGACTCATCAAGCCCGATATCTTTAAAGCTGCCACCACCATAATATCCTCCTCCACCATTATGGCAGGTGCCGCAATTGTATTTTGTGTTAAACAGATTCATGCCATAAATTTCCTGGGCAGAAATTGCGGATTTATCCCCTTGGTTATACGCATCCAGTCTTGTTTTAACAGAGGCTATTGAGTTTATAAAAGCTCCAATGGCTACTGTAATCTTTTCAACAGTTATTGTGTTATCGCCGTAAGCCGATTTGAATAGCTGACCATAGTAGGGCAATGCAGCCAACTTGTCCGGCAGTGTGGCCGGATCATCAATACCCATCTCCACATGATTGGTAATGGGCCTAAGTGAAAGGTTGAAAACATTATTTTCCCGGCCATCCCAGAACAGGCTGCCAGCAAAAGTCAGTGTATTAATGCCGGGTGAGTTCCTTTTGGTCAGATGACCTTCATAGCCTGTACTGAAGGTTGCATTATCGCAAAACCCAATAGACTGCTTATGGCAACTGCCGCACGATATTGCATTATTCAAAGATAAGTGGCCGTCATAAAACAAAACCCTGCCCAGTGTGGCTACTTTGTTCATACTGTCGGCATAATGAGGGTCCCCAAAATTTACCGAATAATAGATATCAGGTGATGCTGGCAGATTCAGGGCAACAACATTAAGGGATGATTTGTTATTGTTCTTTTTGCAGGAATATACAATTACCACAACCAGGGCAATGCAACATAGGAGAACGGTCTTTTTCATAGAATAATTTTAATAGTGGATAATAACATACTAATATCACTATAGTAAAAATAGCAAAATATAATTAACTAAACAAAAATATTATTATTGCAATTTGGGCACATATAGCAAAAACTTATCCTCAAACGCTGGCTCCTGAAAAATATTGTGCACACTCCATGCCTGAACTATCCGTTTCAGTCCGGATTCAAATATTTCTTTAGTTAAATCACCACCTTTCAGGCATAGTAGCCCGTTTGGGAATTCATCACTCCTTTGCCCCAGCCTTATCAACGGACTGATCCATTTCCATAAATCGCCTAAGGGCGCTACTGCCCTTGAAACAGCAAAATCAAAGGTTTTTCCTTTTATTTCCTCTACCCTACCATGTATTGCTGTTACATTTTTAAGCCCTATGGCTGCGGCCACTTCCTGCACCACTTTTATCTTCTTGCCAATACTATCTACCAGCGTAAATTTCACATCAGGGAAAAATATTGCCAATGGGATACCGGGGAAACCACCACCTGTACCAATATCAACCACCTCTGCGCCTTTATCGAAATTGCACAATACTGCAATTGCCAGTGAATGCAGCACATGTTTCTCATACAGGGCATCAATATCCTTGCGCGAAATCACATTAATTTTTTCATTCCATTCCTTATACAATCCTTCCAGTTTCGTGAACTGTTCAATCTGAGCAGGGCTGAAGTCGGCGAAGTATTTCAATATTATTTCCACTGTTGTTTATTTTTCCAGGTTATGTAAGGAAAGTAGGCAAAGTTATAGATCATCCACCCCAAATCGAAAAGTGGGAAAAAATAAACAAGCTTTTTCTCATTTAGCTTTCGCGAAGTGGCTACCCAAATCAACCAATATACCAAACATCTTACAGCTATTAACGCTCCCGCTATTACCCGGTATTGCGTAAATAATAAAAGAAAGAAACCCAGCCACATTACAGCATGCCCCACACCATATGTCCCCAGAAGCAGTTTTATGCTCCATCTATAATACTTACCTGTCGATAGGTGCCGCTGTTTCTGAAATGCCCATTCCTGCCATGTTGTCTTTGCAGCAGAATGGGTAAATGCATCCTTATTGCCAACCACAGCTACATTATCCCTGGTGCCACAGATTCGTACCAGCAGATCATCATCGCCAGATGGCAGTTCATTCCATAATTCACTGGTCTGAGCCTGCACGAAAATGGTTTTGGTGCAGGCCATATTCCTGCCCACAGCCATATAGGGCAGTCCAGCCATAGCATAAGTACTGTACTGCAAAAACGAATGAACTGTTTCCCACCGCGTAAAGTCATTTAACAACCCAGGCGCCGTGTTATACCCTCCATATCCGGCAACTATTTCTTTTCCCCTTCCTAATGGTGCAACCATTTGCTGCAACCAGTTCTCAGTAGCTGGCAGGCAGTCGGCATCAGTAAGCAACAGCCAGTCATATTTTGCTGCCGCCACGCCCTTGCTCAGTGCATGTTTCTTCCCCTTGAATTTCCGCTTCTCAAAAGACGAAATCATCACTTCCTTAAGGTTATCAAAGTCTTCTTTATAATTCCTCAATACATTGCCGGTATTATCGTTCGATGCATCATTAACCACAATCACTTCAAAATTACCGGCATATTTCTGCAACAAAATCCGGGAAAGATGGTCATCAAGGTTCTTAGCCTCATTCTTTGCACAGATTATTATACTGACCGCCTGAAGAGTGAAATCAATCACTGATTCTTTATTGTTCAGGTTGAAAATCCGCAAAAAATAAAATAGAGCAAATCCAAATTGAATCAGCAGCGCAGTAATAAACAAACTAAATAAAATCATCGGACTAAAGGTACAAGTCATAATGGAACCTATGAACTAACTTTTAGTAGGAGAAAATTATCTATTAAATTTTGAACCTAAATACTCATAAATTACCAATAATACCTTTCATTGAATAGTAGTTAATTGAAGAATGTGGTTTACAACATCATAAAATATTTATATGCCGAGCTTAAATAGGCCGCTTGGCATGAGCGAAGAGGTTGCCGAACTGATCACTTGGCTGAGAAGCAATAAAGCACCGCTTGCTACCGGAATTTATTATCCTGTAGATGAGTATACCTGGCAAGATAAAAGTACTAAGAGATCCTTTTATTTACACCAAGCAACTCATGACTATTAAATGCCAGATAATTTTGGAACAATTCATTAGTTCTGATTTTATCTGACATTACAATTGTAAGTCTTTATTTGGCTTACAAAGGAAGATACTAACTGGCTTAAAACAGGTAATAGTCAATTCAAATTGTGCTTACCTGAGTACCGCATTGAACTTATCTGTTCATGGTATTCGCTGCAATTCTATACCCTTAGGCATATCGAGACAGTGGATAATTGCAGGAGTCGTAAATGGCAATCATCGGGATCAGCCAAAATGGATTTCAAAAAATATAAACGGTTCATTTATAATTTAACTACCTAACTTGCATAGGACTCATGGAAACACAAAAAACCGCCAGAGAGGACTTTACTTATCCTTTTTATATAAAGGCTACTGTTATTTTGGTAGGCCTGATCTGCACTTTTTACATCCTTCATTTGCTGACGGCCATCCTGGTGCCATTCGCTTTCGCCTGCCTCATTGCTATACTTATCAACCCGTTAAGCAACAGGCTACAGCGCAAAGTACCCAGGGGCTTTGCCATCTTCTGCTCTATATTGCTGGTACTCATAGCCGCTTGCGGCCTGATCTATTTTTTATCGCGCCAAATATCTGTCTTCAGCGAATCGATGCCTGCCCTCAAGGCAAAATCTTTCATGATCGCTTCGCAGGTAGAGCAGTGGATCAACAGGCAGTTTGGCATCGCTGTCAGCAAGCAGTTCCAGATGATCAGCAATGCCCTGCAGGGTACCGAGTCTTATGTGGGGCAAACGGTAAGTACATTGCTGATTGGGCTATCTGTTTTGGTGCTCATTCCTGTCTATGTGTTTTTTCTGTTGTTTTACAAGCCATTAATACTTGATTTTATATTCCAGGCATTTTCAGAAAAACATTCTTTGCGCGTAGCCGAAATACTCGGCGAAACCAAAGGCGCCATACAGAGTTATATAGTGGGCCTGCTTATTGAAATGGTCATTGTTTCATCTCTTAACAGCGTTGCATTGCTGGTGCTGGGCCTGCGCTCGGCTATCCTTATAGCTGTAATGGGTGGTATAGTAAATGTGATCCCCTACCTCGGTGGCATTGCAGGCATATTGCTGCCGCTGCTTATGGCTACCGTTACAAAAGAAGGATATACTACCCAGGTGGCCATAGCCATTTGCTACATGGTCATCCAGCTTATAGACAATAATATACTGATGCCGAAGATTGTATCTTCAAAAGTGAAGATCAACGCCCTGTTTTCTATACTGATTGTTTTGGCTGGAGGGGCGTTGTGGGGTTATTCGGGTATGTTTCTGGCAATACCTATAGTAGCCATCCTCAAAATAATATTTGACCACATAGACGGGCTGAAACCATGGGGGCATCTCTTAGGAACAAATATACCCGATGTGCACTCAGGTGTAAAATGGCAGGCCCGATGGGACCTGATCTTTAAACGAAAAAAAAGAATGCAAGGAGATTTGCTTCATCCGCACAAAACCGGGTCTGCTGCGTCTGAAGAAATACCCCCGGAAACCCATAACTAACGTGGTACCACATTAAATTTATCGGTTCCTGGTATCCGCTCCAGTTCTGTGCCTATAGGCATATCGAGATAAGGGATGATGGCAGGGTCGTAATTGGCAATGGTGTTTACTGCATATATGCTCAGATTTTCTTCATCATCCACATATTCATCTGTTTCGGTGCCTGAAAAAAACTGCCAGCCACTGTCGCGGTCATTATCTGGTTCATCTCTGAACATATGGCCTACCTTCATACCATCCACAGTGATTTTATCAGTTGCGATGCAACCTAGCCTGGTCTCTACCCTCTTTACTATTTCATCTGCAGATAATCTGAAATTTTTCTCCTGGGACATAATATGCGTATTGATAATTGCAAATGTAATTAAGCTATTTGAAAACCAAGTAGTGTCAATTTAAGCCCGGACTGTATCTCCATTTGAAATACCCAAATACTGATGTTGCACTACAATTTGAAATAATCCTGCCAGTAGCTTACATCTGTTTTCGGATTACTGTTACGTATGGAATTCATAAACTGGTTCAGTTCTGTGGAATTGTAAGGATTCTGCTGTAATGCTTCAGGATTTTCCCTGCCTGTAGATATTGCTTTAAATTGTTCAACTATTTTCACAAAATTCGTAAATGAGTCGGCTATGACAAATGATTGCCATTTTTCGCTCTTGATTGCGGTCATTACTACCAGGTTTTCAGATTTTGCATCTATTATTACAGGGTCGCCAACAACCCTGTCGTAACCAATCAATAACCAGTTTTTAGGCCAGTCTTTGTCCCGGTCGTAATTAAAACTCATACCCTCAAAATCCTGTTCAAATCCCGTGGCAACACTATCCAGATCTCGTAACTTCTTAAAGCGTATACCAGAATAGCCAATTTGAAATCCGTGATCGGAGGTTAGAAATTTATACACGATATCTATGGTCATACAATAATTATTCAGCGCAAAACTAAAAAAAAGCACCGGAAAAACCGGGATCATAAATAACACAACCTCAATTAAAATTTGCCAGACGATGTTTAAATTTTTGTGGAATTACCGTGCTCAACCACCAGGATTTAATATGGTGAGATTGGGTGGTTGTGATGAACAATAAATGCAGTTGTGGGTGAAACTAAGTTATTTCCGTTTCAAGGCCTATTCGGATAGTCCAAGAGGAACTTCAGATGAAATTACAAACACTTCCAGATTCCTGCCCTGGAAGGATGGATTAAATTAATTATTTTATTAATTGTGTATTACTTTATCAATTATTGCTGCTTGGCATTTGAAGAACTTCATCTTTACTTCACGTTAGCCTCCACTTGGCTTCACTCTCACTTCTTCTTTTCGTCCAAAATTTCCTTTTTTTACAGATTTGCATGAAAATATTCCTTATCAGCAGAGTCAATTATCTCAGCAAGAGTAATTACTTTCATTCAATAATAATAGATAATTAATGAGGAGAGCAATATTCGATTTTCTACAAATAATATTTCCGCTTCTTCTTTGCAATTTAGGATATAGCATTGGTTCGGAATTTCATGATGGTATCGTGGGCATATTAGTCGCTTCAGTTTTTTATTTTCCAATTTCCGTACCATTGATTTTTCTGGGCATCAGTGCAGCAATGATAACAAATACAGATAAGAGCAAATACCGTTCCATTGCAATCATCATTTACTTTTCCAGGCTTGTTGTTGGTTTTTTTATAGCCTGTATTTTCGGATATCATTATGGCACCGGGTATGATGGGCTTCTCAGAGTGCTTGGCATAATTCACCTTACAAGTGCGGTTGTAATGAGTTATTTTTTTATTAAAGTGAAACCGAAGTCTGTTTTCTTCTTAATACCTTATTGGCTCGGATGTTTATACTGGGATTTTTTGTTTATTGTACAGCCCTGAGATTGTAATAATCGGCCCGAATATTCAAACCGGAAAACAGGCAAAGATAAATTCATACTCTAAAAGCACAACGGGGAATTTATGTGCCAGGCAACGCAAGGCTTAATAGTTCTCCTAACCTGAACTGTACCAATAGCCAGTGAAGCTAAATAGATATGCAAGCCTCCGGACCCAAAAACCTTTTCAAGATACCGGAAATAATGAATCAATAACGGAACCTATTTTGTAGTTTTAATCCTCGGCTTCAGATCCATGCTTTACTCAAAACCCAGTTTAGAATTATTCAATACAGAATTCCACGGCATTGCCGGGCAATTAAAATCTTATCTGCTCAGGATCACTGCCAGTGTGCCTGATGCCGAGGATATAGTGCAGGATACCTATGTGCGGGCTGCGGAAAAACTGCATGGTTTCAGGGGGGAGTCTTCACTCAAGACCTGGATATTTACCATTGCTTCGAACATTGCCAAAGATAATCTGAGGGCACAGAAACGATGGGTGGAAAACGTTTCGGATATATGCAGGGAGGAAGCGATGGGCAATCCTCAATTTTTTGGTGAGGCTATTCATATAAGGGCTACATCGCCTCATGGGGCTTTTGAGATCAGGGAGCATATAGCGTTCTGTTTTACCTGCATCTCCAAATCACTGCCGCTGGAGCAGCAACTGTGTATTTTTCTTAAGGAGGTATATGAGTTCAAGGTGAGCGAAACTGCCCTGATACTGGACACCACAGAGGCAATGGTGAAGTACTACCTGCACACTGCCAGGAGCAAAATGATACAGATTTTCGACGGGCGCTGCTCGCTGATCAATAAAGAGGGCATCTGTCACCAATGCTCTGAGCTGAATGGCATCTTTAATCCGAAACAGAAATTTCAGGAGGAACTGGTGAAGATAGAAATGGCGCGGGCGGCTGAAAGCGTTGATAAGGAAACCTTGCTGAACCTGAGGATGAAAATAGTGCAGGAATTAGATCCGTTTGAATCGGGGGCATCGGAGCTGCAACTGCATCACCTGGAGCACAATAGAAATGTAATGGAAAAATATGCTTAAAAAATTGCCGTTTTGCCTATCGTTTTTTGCGTCCGGATCGTCTAAATCTTAAACCATCAGAAGTATGAAGATAGTAAAGGTTACCTACACCACCACAGCCGACTATGTGGCACAAAACAAAGCCAATATAAGCGCTGTAATGCAGGATCTGCAGGCGATGAACAATAGGGCCATCAACTACCATGTGTGCCTGGGGGCGGATGAGCAAACATTTATACACACTGCTTTCTTTGAGAGTGATGAAGACCAGAAAACATTGTTTGGGCGGGCTTCTTTTCAGCATTTCCAGTCGGCGCTGAAAGCAAGCAGGCCGGAGGCGGGGCCAATCCAGGAATTGCTGACTCTTGTAGGATCATCAAAGCCATTATTCAACTAAACCAACTCATATAAAAAATGAAAAGCAAAATAGGAACAAAAGACAAGCCACTGCTGCTGAAAACGCCGCCGCTATCATCGGAATACACCATGCATGTGGACGAGAAAGACAGGAAGGAAATACTGGTATGCACGGTGGGCAAGACGGTGCTGCACTACAACATAGACTGCCTGAACGACCTGCAAGCAATGCTGAAAAAGCATGGCGACTGGATGGAACTGGGCAGCGCGGATGAACAGAAGCCTGCAAAAGACGGCACTGTGGAAGCATGGGGCCGCAGTGAAAGCAACCCCGTGGGTGGCTGGTATGGTATGAAGAAAGGCCTGCGTGGCCGGTTCGGGATGTATATACCACCACTGATGGAGGCTTTAGGGCTGGCCGAGGTGACCCATGAAGCCAAGGGAAATAAAATGCGGGCAAAGTAGTTGGTCAAGAAATAACCGGATGAGTATTGTATATAAGTATTATTCAGGGCAATAGTATTGCCCTGAATAATACTCAATGTCCTTTCTTATAATTCGCCTTCACCTTTTCCAGATGAGCTACAAACTTAGGCACATCGGGGTCGTAGGAGTAACCTTCTTCTACCAGCTTATTGCCATTTTCATCGACATAAAAATAGAATGGCTGGGAATTTGCATCGAATTTGGTAGCCTGTAGATCGGCATTTTTACCGCCCAGTGTGGTTACATTTGAGTTGAGGCTTTTGGAGAAAAACTGCTTATCGGCAGGTAGTTTTATCCGGTTCAGGTCGCAGTATAGCGATACCACAATAAAGTCTTCCTTAAGTATTTTTGCAACTTCGGGTTTCGACCATACCTGAGCTTCCATTTTGCGGCAATTCACACAGTTTACACCTGTGAAATCGAGCATGATGGGCTTCTTCAATTTCTTTGCAGCAGCCAGCGCTTCGTCGTAATCGAAAAAGGTAACCAGGCCCAGGCTTTTAACCACAGGAGGCTCATATATCTTCATATCATCAACATACTTTACCGGTTTCAGGTCGCCAAGCGCATCCCTGTCCTTAGTATTGTTGCCACCACCACCGCCACCAAATTCGTTAAACGTACCTATAGGAGGCAGGAATGCGCTCATACCATTGAGTGGTGCGCCCCACATACCTGGCAACAGATAGACAGCGAATGTGAAAAAGATGATGGAAAGGAACAGCTTGAAAATGGTAACATATTCCTGTCCATAAATGTTTTTGGCATTTGCATCGTCGTGCGAGAGTTTCAATTTCCCAAGCAGGTAGATGCCCAGCAATATGGAAAGAACTATCCAGATGGCTATGAAGATTTCCCTGTCCAGCAGTCGCCAGCCCTGAGCCAGGTCGGCATTGGAGAGGAATTTTAATGCCAGCATCAGTTCTACAAAACCCAGTACCACCTTAACCTGGTTGAGCCAGCCACCCGACTGGGCCATTTTATTGATGAGGCCCGGGAAGATAGCAAACAGGGCAAACGGCAGTGATAGCCCTACTGAGAAGCCAAGCATACCCACAGTAGGCCCGGCTATGCCACCCTTACTAGCCAATACCAGCAGTGGCCCTACGATAGGCCCTGTGCAGGAGAAGGATACAATAACCAGCGTAAGCGCCATGAAAAATATACCCGCAAAGCTCCCTACCCCAGCCTTAGAATCTGTAGCATTGGTCCAGGAAGAAGGTAAGGTAATTTCGAAGGCGCCAAGGAAAGAAATGGCAAATATCATGATGAGCACAAAGAAAAACAGGTTGGCCCGCCAGTCGGTAGAGAGTGTATTGAGCTTTTCGGCGCCAAAAACAGCGGAGATCAGCACCCCCAGAACGGTAAATATTACGATGATGGAAAGTGAATAATAAATAGCATTGCGTATACCCTCGGCGCGCGACTTACTCCTCTTGGTAAAAAAGCTGATGGTAATAGGTATCATGGAAAAAATGCAGGGAGTAAAGATAGCGAGCAGGCCGCTTCCCAAAGATATCAGGAACAGGATGAGCAATGGTTTTTTAGCTAAATCATTGCTGTTGTTAGCACTGCCTGAGGCAGCAGTTGTAGCGCCGGCAGCTTTTACTTCCGGCGATTTGTTCCTGGACGAGTCGGCTGTAGCTACTGCTGTTTGGGAATTAGATTCTTTTGCGGGTGAGTCTGTTTTGGTTGTAGTTACGGTAGCTGTGGCTACTGCAGCGCTTCCTTCGCCGGCATCTTTAATTTCTACAGAATAATTTACAGTTTTTCCAGGCAGGCACATGGCCATGGTGCAAACCTGATAACTATAAGTGCCAGAAACTTTTGTATTGGCAGAAACAGTTACCTGCTGAATATAATCAACCTTGTGTTCAAAATAAGATACATCGCCGTCCACCCCATCCATGGGGCCGGTAATTTTTTTCCCATACTCTTTTACACTATCCCTTAGCTTAAGGTTTGGATTATTATCAAAGGTAAAAGCAGGCGTAATCTGCATTCCATCGCCACCCGGATGCAGCGACCAAATGTGCCATCCCTCCTTGATTTTAAGGTGGAATATGATCTGGTATTCAGACCCTTGTTTCTTTTTGGCTTCAATTTTCCATGTGGTAGGATCGGCAATCATCTGCGCGTGCAAACAATTGGTCATCATTAAACCAAAAATGACAACTACTATTCTTGCTAATACTTTCATTTTGAAAAATATCATTTTATCTCAAAAACAAAATTCTTATCCTTCGGCGGCAGGCACATTTTATCATTGCAAACCTGGTATTCATGCTTGCCGGTAATTTTTGTTTTGCCGGTTACTATTATATCCTGTTCGTAATCTACTTTGCCAGTAAGAAAAGAAACTTTACCATCTACACCTTCCATTTTTGTAGTTGTTTTCTTGCCTTTTTCGGTGATGCTTCCCTTCATTTTCACATTCTTATTAGCGTCGAAAGTAAAAGAAGGAACAACTTGATAACCATCTCCACCCGGTTTCAGCGCCCAAACGTGCCATGGCGATTTCAGATCAAGGTGGAAGATCAGTTTATATTCAGTTGCGCTGATTTTCTTCACCTCATACTTCCATGAGGTAGGATCCTCGATCATCTGAGCTGATGACGAACTACCTTTCAGCAACAAGGGAAGGAACAGCAAACATAATTTCAAAAATTTCATAGACTAAATTTTATTACCACAATACTTTATAAGACAGGCGAAAATATAACAAGGTGTGCTCTTTTTAAGCCTAATAAACCGTGTTATGCTTACATTTAACTTTTACTTCTGTTAGCAAAAACTTAGTGCAAATGAATCAGATCTTGCCAATTGGCTTTGGCAATAAGCCTGAAAGCCAAAAGCCGGACTCCATCTTAAGAGTTTAACGCCATCAGTATCGCCCTTCCGTCAGTATTATGCAATTCAGGTGAACATGCCCTTTCAGGGTGTGGCATCATACCAAACACATTGCGGCCTGCATTGCATATACCAGCTATGTTATTAATGGCACCGTTAGGATTGGAATTAACATGCACCTCCCCTTTTTCGTTGCAATAACGGAACACTATCTGGTGATTTTCCTGAAGTTGTTTCAGCGTAGGAGCATCGGCATAATACCTGCCTTCGCCATGCGCCACAGGCACCTTCAACGCTTTCTCGCCCACTTGCCTGCCCATTGCATTATTGAAACTTTCACTCTTAATGTAAACATTCTTGCAGGCAAATTTCTGGTGGTCATTCTGAAGCAGAACACCTGGTAGTAACCCGGCTTCGCACAAAATCTGGAAACCATTGCATACGCCCAGTACTTTGCCGCCCTTATTGGCAAACTCAATTACCTGCTCCATCATTGGGCTGAAACGAGCCAAAGCGCCGCACCTCAGGTAATCGCCATAAGAGAACCCGCCGGGTAATACTATGCAATCATCTTTGGTGAACATACTCAGGTCGCGGTCTTTGTGCCACAACATAACGGTTTCCTGTTTCAGGTCGTCACGCAGGGCGTGCATCATGTCTCTGTCGCAATTGGAACCGGGAAAAACGATAATACCAAACTTCATTTTCTAAAATTATTTATTTGCCAAGAGGCAGAATACAAGGAATACGAGTGAAAAATAAAAGATAAAATTACTAAAACGCTGGTTTTTTTCAAGTAAAAGCGCATGAGAAATAACAATACTCAATGCGGGCATCGTAACCAGCCACGCTGTTTTAACTTCACTAGCGGTGAGCAACGCCACAAAAACGGAGATAATGAGGTAAAACGATATGGCTATCCAGTCGCGCCGGATATAGATATTACTCATTGCCACATTTTGTTGCATCGCATATATACCACTGGCCAGGAGTATAAACAAACCAGCCAATGTAACAATAATATAAAATACCGAGGTAACACCAGAAGACAGATTAAAGCCCAGTTGCGGCCACTCGGAAAACAACCGTATTCTATCAAAAAGAAAAAGGATACATGCCAGGAAATAAGGTGGTGTGGAGTATCCCATCAATGCTACCGACCATTCGCCAATGTTGAAAGAGCGGAACATAACCATGCCTGTAAGCAGCAAAAAGAAATAGGCCAGCATATTGAACTGGAAGAGTGCAGCCATACTAAGCAGGAAACTGGCATTAAAAATCAGCTTACGGGGCTGGGGTGTTTGGGTAAAACCAAACATAATATCCACCGCTCCGAGCAACAACCAGTTAATAAGTATGGTTTCGCTAAATGAATTGAACGGAGGGTAAACAGATGTAACCAACAGGTAAACAAAAGACGGGATATAAGTATACCGCGGAAACAGCTTATGCCTGGTGGAAATAGTTTTAAGGTATAACGATTGCAGAAATATCAATATAACGGCAAGCAGGCTGTAAGCAAAAGCTCCATTTCGGAAAACAAAGTATAATACACGGATTATATAATTGAAGAGAAAATGACCGCCCATCATTACTGGTACCACCGGGTGCAACAGAGCCTGAAACTTTACGATTAATGCAAAGATGAATAATACGATTACAGTAAAAGGACTATTATTACGGAATAACTGGAGCACGTATTTTGGTTTGGCTACTTATTTGCGGCTAAGGTAATGCTATAAAATAAGTTCCCCAATTTTACAGCCTATAAGGATATATAATCGGGCATTTTAACTTATTGGTTTATCCGGATAAATTCAGGAAATGTGTGATTGGAAAATACAAGAGGTTGTTTATAAAATAGAAAATGGGCAGCCCTTAAGCCACCCACCTTCTATTTCTTTTGTTTGAGATACTTATTATTAATTTTTAATTACAAAATGGAATACTTTATGATTTGTACCTGAAATTACATTCAGCATATACATGCCATTTGCCAAAGTATTGCTTAATGAAATCTGCTCATTGAGGTTTCCGTTTTGGGTTGCAGTATTCTGTTTGTAAATTACCTGACCCAGCATATTGGTAATTTCCAAAGAAACCACTTCATCTGAATTAACACCCAATGAACCGGAAATGGTAAACAAACCACTATTAGGGTTAGGTATCAGCTGCAGATTGCTTCCTTCAAAATTAACCGGCTGAACAGATACATTATGAATCTTTAGTGTTTTCGATTTAGGTGTAATTGTAGCGCCACAAGTGCTTGTAGCAGTTACCAGAACAGTAACAGAATCCTGATCATTGAAACCACGGCTTCCATAAGCTGAATTGGTAGCACCAGCAATATAAGTTATGTTTTTCAACCACTGGTAAGCCACAGAAGTACCGCCACCAGTAACATGGGCTGTTAAAGTAACTGAATCGCCCTGATTAATAGTACCTGTTGGGGTAACAGTAATTGTTACTGTTGGAGTAAATAAGGTATCAACAAAAATCACTGCACTGTCATTCATATTACGGTTGCAGGTAGTAAACGGATTGGTTGCAATTACCTTATATGTTCCAGGAGGAGTAAACAGGCCGAAATCGAGAGCGCTGCCAGTACCTGAGATATAAGAACCAACTGCTGATGTACCTTTATATAACTGGTAGTGAATGTTAGAATCAGAATGACTGAGGCCTACATGATGGCCGGTATCGCCAACACAATAGCCACCACCGCCTGTTACATTATAAGCAGCAGGAAGCGCAATAATAGTAATAGTTTCACTACCTGTCATCATACGTGTGCAACCTGTAACAGTATTGGTGGCCATAACAGTATAAACACCTGATGCAGTTTTCAGACCAAAGTCGAGCGATGAACCTGTGCCGGGAATAGCGCTACCTGACATTGAGGTGTCTTTATATAACTGATAAGTGATCAGTGTATCTGAACCACTCAGCCCGATGTGTAAACCTGCGCCTCCTGAACAATAACTGCCACCACCTGATATAGAATAAAGCGTAGGTAATGGTTTAACTGTAAATGATGAAGTAGTATTACAACCTGTAGGCAGTGTGTATGTAATAGTAAGTGAACCTGCGGTAACACCAGTTACGACACCAGATACGGTGCCAACAGTTGCAAGAGACAGACTGCTGCTGGTCCATGATCCACCAGTTGATGCATCAGCCAATGTGGAAGTAAGACCTACACAAACAGTTGTTGTACCGGTAATTGATGCTGGTAACGGATCAACAGTAACATATGAAGCCGACTGACAGCCTGTAGGTAATGTGTAATAAATTGTAGCATTACCCAAAGTTGAACCAGTAACAGAACCAGTACCTGGGCCAACTATTGCCACTGATGGATTACTGCTGCTCCAGGTACCACCTGTTGTAGCATCGGTAAACGGATAGGTTGCACCAAGACAAACATTGTCATTACCTGATATCGGATCAGGGTTCATATTTACCGTAATAGTAGTTAGAGAAACGCAACCATCAGGCAGTGTATATGCGATGGTGGCAGTACCTGCAACAACACCTGTTACAACACCGGAAAAAGAACCTATTGTAGCAACTGAAACAGGTACTGATGTCCACACACCGGCAGAAAGGCTGTCGGATAATGTAATGGTATAACCAGTACATACATTATTCAGACCTGTGATAGGTGCAATCGGGTTTACTGTAATTGGCGTTGTTGTAATACAACCTGTTGCCAGTACGGTATAAGTAATAGTAGGGTAACCACCTGAAATACCTGATACAATACCGGTTGAAGAACCTATTGATGCAATAGAAGTATTGCTGCTGCTCCATGCACCGAGCAATGTTGCATCGCTCAAAGTACCGGTAGCGCCCTGGCAAACAACCGGAGTACCGGTAATAGTTGCAGGCAACGGATTAACAGTAACTGTAGCAAGGCTGATACAGCTGGTACCCAACGAATAGGTAATTGTTGCGGTACCTGCACTTAAACCATTTACTATACCAGTACCAAAACCAACAGATGCAACAGCTGGGTCGCTGCTATACCATCCACCGCCGCCAATACCACTTAAAGTAGTAGTCAATCCCTGGCAAACTCCTAAAGTGCCGGTAATTGCGGCCGGAGGAGGATTTACAGATACAGTATAAGTAGTAACACAACCTGTTGGTAATGTATAAGCAATAGTTGTAACTCCCAGAGTAACCCCTGAAACCAAACCAGATAATGATCCGATTGTAGCTACTGCTAGGTTACTGCTGCTCCAGGTTCCACCGGGTATATTACCCACCAATGGTGAAGGCAGTCCGAGACAAATAGAATTAGAACCAGAAATAAGTGGCAAAGGATTAACTATGAAACTGGTCGATGTAACACAACCTGTAGGTAAAGTATAGCTGATAGATACAGTGCCTGCAACTATACCGGTAACTACACCTGAAGTCACCCCTACTGTTGCCAGTGCCGGAATACTGCTGGTCCATGTTCCACCACCTGCATCGGTGAGCGTAGTTGAAGTACCCATACAGGTATTGGTTGTTCCAGAAATAGCCAATGGCTGAGGGTTAACCGTAACATTGGTAGTTATCAGACACGATGGTGATAATTCGTAAGTAATAGTTGTTGTACCTGATGCAACACCGGTTACCACTCCGGTTCCTGAACCGATTGTAGCAATTGTTGGATCAGAACTTGACCATGCTCCAAATGCTGTAACATCAGAGAAAGTAGTATTAGTGCTGATACATGTTGTCGGAACGCCTGTAATCGGCGCTGGAATTGAAGTGATATTTTCAACATAAGTTACATAGCAACCTGTAGACAGAACATAAGAGATAGTAGTCGAACCTGCAGCTACACCTGTAACAAGGCCTGTACCGTCTATTGTTGCAACACCAGGGTTGCTGCTCGACCAGGTACCACCAGGCACAAAATCAGCGAGCAATGCAGTTGAACCGATACAATATACAGAGGTTACCCCTCCTATCGGAGCAGGTAACGGATTTACAGTAAAAGGTGCTGTTACAAAACAGCCTGTAGGTAATGTATAAGTGATAACCGGGTTACCTGCTGCAACACCAGTTACCACACCCAGAAGCGCATCTATATTTGCCAGAGCAGCAACACTGCTTGACCAGCTACCAGATGGGCTGGCATCACTTAAGGTAGTTGTTGATGCTGCACCTGAACCAGTGGCACAAACCTGTGCAGTTCCGGTTATTGGCAATGGAAGTGGGTTAACAGTAATACTTTTAGAGATTGTGCAACCAGTAGATACTGTATAAACGATATTGGCAATACCAACAGCTACACCAGTGGCAATACCAGTTCCCGATCCAATAGTAATAACTGAAGTATTACTGCTCGACCATGCTCCGAATGCTGTTGCATCGGTATAATTATTGGTAGCGCCTACACATGCATTGGCACTTCCTACGATTGCGGCAGGAGTAGGGTAAACAGTTTCTACAACTGATACGTTACAACCTGTAGGCAATGTATAAGTAATTGTGGTAGTACCCGGAGCTACTCCAGTTACTAATCCTGAACCAGAACCAATTGTAGCAGTTGCAGTTGTGCCGCTTGTCCATGTACCACCAGCTGTAGCATCTGTAAGTGTGGTAGAAGAAGGCAAGCAGTATAATGTAAACTGACCGGCTATAGGTGCAGGCAGAGCATTTATAGTCATATTCTTGGTTGCGATACAACCTGTTGGCAATGTATAGGTAATAGTTACTACCCCACCAACTACTCCTGTAACAGTTGTAGTTGTACCTGTGGCAGTTCCTGCTGTTGCAACCGCATCGTTGCTGCTGCTCCATGTACCACCAGCTGAAGTACAGGAAAGTGTAGTATTTGAACCAGCGCAAATAACAGCTGTACCGGTAATGGCAGCTGATGCTGCATTAATAGTAACAGATGTGCTTATCTGGCAACCTGTAGATAAAGTATAATTAATAGTTGCAGAACCAACACCAGTACCTGTAACAACACCGGTAGACGAACCCACAGTTGCTACTGAAGTATTGGTACTTGACCATGCACCAAATGCCGTTGCATCGTTCAAAGTAAATGTTGAACCCACACAACCTGTAGATGGTCCGGAAATTGCTGCCGGATTCGGATTAACGGTAAAAGGAGTTGAAGTGATACAACCATTAACAGAAGTATAGGTAATTGTAGCGATACCTGCTGCAACTCCAGTAACTGAACCTGTGGTTGAACCAACTGTAGCTGTTGCTATTGCGCTGCTCGACCATGTACCACCGCTTGTAGCGTCAGTAAGAGTGGTAGAAGAACCGATACAAACCGGAGTTGATCCCAGTATTGCAGCAGGAGAAGTATTAACGGTTACAGCCTGGGTAGTCCGGCAACCGGTGACTGGCAATGTATAAGTTATTATTGAAGTTCCGGCAGTAAGTGGACTAACAGTACCTGAACCTGAACCAATTGTTGCAACTGCAACTGTACCGCTTGTCCAGGTACCGCCTGTAGTTGCACTGGAAAGGGTTGTAGATACACCAACGCATTCATTTGTCAAACCGGTAATCGGTAATGGAATCGGGTTAACTGTAATAGTTGTTGAAGTAGTACAACCTACACCTGCTGAGTAAGTAATTGTTGTAATACCCGGTGTAAGTCCGGTAACAACACCTGTAGCAGAACCAATGGTACCTACCGCAGTATTGCTGCTTGACCATGTACCACCGCCTGCTTCAATGAGATTTATTGTAGCGCCACCGCCACAAACAACCGAAGGACCAGATATTGGAGCAGCTACTCCTGCCAGAACGATATTGCTTCCGTTATCAGTACCATAAATACCAGGATAGCTGGATACTACCCTCACCCTGTATGTTGTACCAGGAGTTGTACCCGCTGGTATAATAGCTGTAACAGGTGAAGTCATCGTGCCAGGGAAACTATCTATAATGTTTGAGGAAAAGTCGTTAGGAAAATTACCGCTTGCATATGTTATCTGAACATGGTATGGACCATTCACAGCGCCGGTTGTAGTAAATGGTACAGAAATGGTTGAGTTAGCAGTATTACAAAATGGCCCATATGCCGTAGCGGGAGTAGTAATAGTAGGTGACGGAGAAATTATGGAATCCCCTTGTAATGATAAATTATCAAACCTGTTGTTACCGCTGGTAGTAAGGTTACGGCCTTTAAAGTTTATCCTGAAAACCAATTTTGGATTGTTATTGGCGCGAGGATCGGTGAAAGCTACACGTACTCTTGTCAAAGTCAACCTGGCAGAGTCATAAGGTTCAGATAAACCACTCGACTGCCATGTAAGTCCACTGTCTAAGCTGTAACTGAATATCTGCAATGAATCACCACTTGTATAACTTGATGACTCTGTGCCATAAGTTATAAAGTTGTTTTTATAATTTGGCGTTGGTAAATAAAAATACAAATAAGTACTGTCGCTCGGATTACGAGGGCGGATACCATTGCCAGCGGCAACAGTTAATAAAGTAGGATAAGAAGGCCAAACATTATTAACCGTATCATAATCGCCAGCTCCAAATGTTACATTATCAAAATAAACAGGATTGGCAAGCGATGTTCCGGGAAATAAGCCCATGTGCACTTTCGCTTTTGAAGAATCATGAATAAAATAATCTGGTGCAATGTATGGGAAGTTAGGATTTGCATATGTGCCAGTAAAAGAATTGAAATGCCAGAAATACTCCAGGTTAGCTGCAGGAAGAATCGTATCTCCCATTACAGCAAAATTATCAAAACGGTTATTACCACTTGTTCCGGTATTGCGACCTTTACTAAGTATACGGAACACCAGTTTAGGATTGTTATTTGCCGCCGGATCTGTTATGGTTACCTGGCCGGCATTGAATGTAGTATATGTAGATCCTAATACAAGTGAAGGAACTGAAAGACCAACAGTATTCCAGGTCAAACCACTGTCCAAACTGTAAGAATAAATCTGGGCAGAATCTCCACTGCTTGTGCTGGATGTTTCAGTACCATAACGTATAGTGATATTTTGGTAATTTGTTGTAGGGATATAAACCAAAAGCCACATACTGTCGCTGGGGTTACGTGCCCTGAAATAGTTGCCCACGGTTGGAGCTAACGCCATTCCCAATGGAGCTTGATTTACTGTATCATAATCAGAAGCTGATGCTGTTGAAACATCTGAGTAGCCCAGATAGCTGGACGCAACACCGGTAGGTAGTGGTTTAAATACCCACCTTGCTTTATTGGTGTCAATAGTTGAATAGGATGCCCCGATATTGGCAAATGCCGGCAAATGCACGGTGTATCCACTGGTAAACTGGTTAAAGTTCCAGAAATGGATCACCTTGGTTTGTGCATTACCAGATGTGCATAATGCCAGCACAGCCGTTACGCACAAAATTGTACTTAGTAATAATCTTCTCATAATTTCTATTTGGGTGCAAAGGAACTCCCATAATGTTACCGGAATATTACCCCCGTATTACCTGTAGGTAAATTAATTGTTTCAAAGAAATAGCATTGCCCTTTTAAAAATCCGGGCTTTAAATTGGCGCAACATTTCCTTAACCCTACCGTAATACTGCGGTAACATTGCCTTCATTCCTTTGCACTCAAAATCAAAAAATATGAGAAAAAATTTACTGACTATTTTGTTTTGTCTTGTTGCTATGGTTAAATTGAGTTCAACTGCTAACGGCCAGGCTAATCTTCTTTACTACTGGAGTTTTAACATGCTTGATACAACAGTAACCAATCCGCATACCCCACAGTATACCAGACCTGGCGCCGGAAGTGCAAGCATACTATATTATTATGGTACTTCTGGGTATATTGATTTTACCAATCCCGGCACTTCAATGAACGCCCAGACACCTGATACCAGCGCTGGATGGAGCCTTCGCTTACGTACACCTGGCGATTCTATGGTTTTTAATATGCCTACTACCCATTATGCCAATATCCAGTTCTCTTATGCAACTCAACGTTCAGGCAGCGGACCGACACCAGTATATATATATTATACCACAGACGGAATTACTTTTAAACCAACTTGTATGGCAGATCCAATCGACAGTTGCGTTTATACTGTAAGCTCAACCGCATGGCAGTTGCAGACCTATAATTTCAGTGGCGATGCAGCTACTGCCAATAATCCGAATTTTGCAGTTAAAATTTCATATGGGGCTTGGACTGGTGGCGGTAACGACCGTTTCGACAATGCTGCTTTGAAAGCAGATACATTGAACCCATCTTTAGGTATAAATTCAATTAATGAAAACACATCTCAATATACTATTGCACCAAATCCGGCTACCAGCAACATAGAAATCAGCTCGATAGTAGCGGGTCAGAAAACAATTGTCATAAGTAATGTAACAGGTCAGGTGGTATCCTCAATGGTTGAATCAGGAAACCTGATACCAGTTAATGTTTCCAGCCTTATTAACGGAATGTATTTTATTACTATCCGCGAAAATGAATCAGGAAATACCAGCGTACTGAAATTCATCAAACAATAAAAATTCTAATAGTCTAAAATAATTAAGCGCCGCAAGGCGCTTTTTTAATGCATACCTTTTCCTTCAGTACGGTCCATAATCTCAGCGTAATCTTTCCTTAACACGAGCGTAATACTCCGGTAATACAAGCTTCATTTCTTTGCATCAAAATCGAAAAATTATGAGAAAAAATTTACTGACTATTTTATTCTGCATCGGAGCATCTTTTGTTGCTTCTTATCAAAGTAATGCACAGGGTACTTTATTGTATTATTGGAATTTCAACAATTTCACAAGTACATATACGCTGCCTGTCGTCGCCAGCCTGTCGGCTGATTATGCTGCACCTGGAAAAGACACAGCAAAAGCAAGGTGGATTTATAAACCAAAACCAGGTACATCTTCCAGCTATTCATCTTACTGTGATAATGTTACCGGAGATACTGTAAATGCACGTATGGGCGCTCCTGCAGGCAATGGTTTCCGTGCGCGTAATCCCAGTGATAGTATGGATATACTGGTTTACATGCCTACAACCCATTTTACCAATCTTACTATAAAATATGCCTGCGAACTTTCAAGCTATAGCAGCGGTGACTCAGTAAATGTATTCTCTTACAGTGTGGATAGTGGCGCTACATGGATTACGGGGGGTGCTGGTCTCAGCGAATGGGTTGATTCAGGATTACTGTTTTACAGCTTAATTACAGTACATGTCAATGACATTGCTGCCAGCAATAATCCAAGGTTTGTATTCCGTATCAACACCTTGGGCCGCAATCATACATCTGGTGGCAACAACCGTTTTGATAACGTAACTCTGGATGGTGATTCAGTTAATGTAAGTCTGGGTGTTAACAATATCAACGCTGCTGCACCTTCATATTCTTTGTTTCCTAACCCGGCAAAAGAGGTAATAAATATCAGTTCGAATATGGAAGGGAACAAGACGATAATCATCACCAATATTATTGGTAAAGCAGTTATCACTGAAAACAAAAATGGCAGGAATTTCTCAATAAATACAGATGCATTGCTATCTGGAGTTTATTACATGACTATCCGTGAAGATGCTACAGGAGATGTATCTACAAATAAGTTCATTAAGGAATAATCATTAATTTTTTTGTAATCCTGAAAAAGGTGATGGATTATTTCCGTCACCTTTTTCATTTCACCTAACCTTGGTTTGAGATACGACGGTTTATGAGCAGAAGTGCTTCCGTAAGCTAATTGAAATCTATCGTTTATATATCTGCTATATCCGATGTTTCAGCAACATGATTCTCCTGAATTAGTTCAGATAAGTGTTATACCTGAATAAATAACCCGACCAATTCCGGATCAGAAATTCACTTTTACTACCCTATAGCTATCTGACTATGTTATAACGCTGCAATTCATAATTCAGGTGCAACTGAAGGAGGGTGTCATTCAGTACTATTTTCAGCATGAATAGATCAGGACTTAGATAGAATAAATAGCTGCAATCTTTTTACTAACTTAGTTCAAACTTTCAAAAATGCGTATTCTGTTATTTAAATGCAGCAAGTATCTCAGATTCGCAATCATTTGCTTTTTGATATCCTCTTGTGCAGCATCTCACATGATTGAAACAGATCTTTACTTCGGCACTTCAAAACCAGATGGCGGACATGTCACAGATACCGAATGGAATGATTTTATAGACAACCATATAAGTAAAGTATTCAGTGACGGAAGTACAATAATTGATGCCAATGGTTATTGGAGAGATCCGGTAACTGGTAAATTAACTAACGAAAAATCACATGAAGTGATTTGTCTTTATAAAAAATCAAAAGCAACATCGCGCAAAATAGATAGCTTAAGGATTGATTACAAAAATATGTTTTTGCAGCAGTCAGTTTTAAGAGTGGACAAAAAGGCAAATGCTACATTTTAAAATACCCACCTTCCTGTTTGCAACAGGAAGGTGGGTATCGCAGTTATAAAACAAGTATTTTCAGGATTGGATATCCGGAAAATTAATTCCCGGCCACAGCTTTCTGCACCAGTTCAGCTGCCTCACTCAGCAATATTGCCGACTGCACCTTAAGTCCAGAGTTTACGATCAATTCTTTGGCTATTTCGGCATTGGTACCCTGAAGGCGCACAATGATTGGTATATTTATATTGCCCAGGTTTTTGTAGGCTTCTATTACGCCTGCAGCAACCCTGTCGCAACGAACGATACCGCCAAAGATGTTGATGAGGATTGCCTTTACATGTGGATCTTTGAGAATGATGCGAAAACCTGCTTCTACTGTCTGTGCATTGGCACTTCCACCTACATCCAGGAAGTTGGCTGGCTCACCACCTGCCAGCTTTATCATATCCATAGTAGCCATAGCAAGGCCAGCGCCATTTACCATGCAGCCTACGTTACCGTCCAGCTTCACATAGTTGAGGTTGTATTCGCCTGCTTCTACTTCGGTAGGGTCTTCTTCGCTCTTATCGCGCATATCGGCGAGGTCGGCATGGCGGATGAGGGCGTTTTCGTCCACGTTCATCTTGCAGTCTACAGCTATAATCTTGTCATCGGCACTTTTGAAAAGCGGGTTGATCTCGAGCATAGAGCAATCGAGGCCTACATAAGCATCGTATAACTTGCCTACAAATGCCACCATATTTTTGAAAGCAGCCCCGCTAAGGCCCAGGTTGAAGGCAATTTTGCGAGCCTGGAAGGGCATCAGCGGGAAGCCGGGATGAACCCACTCCTTATAAATTTTTTCCGGAGTGTCATGGGCCACTGTTTCAATGTCCATTCCCCCTTCGGTACTGTACATAATTACATTCTGCTTCCTGGCCCTGTCGAGCAGGATACTCATATAGAACTCCTTGCGCTCGCTCGGACCATCATAATACATATCCTGGGCTATAAGTATCTTGTTTACTTTTTTGCCTGCCGGGCCGGTCTGGATGGTAACCAGGGTCTGCCCGAGAATATTATGAGCCACAGCCTCTACTTCATCAGCGCTCTTTACCACCTTAACACCACTCTGATCTGGGTACTCCTTAATACGCCCTTTACCCCGCCCACCGGCATGAATCTGTGCTTTTACAACGGCAAACTTGGTGCCATGGCTTGTAGCCATTTGTTTGTATGCATTTACAGCATCATCCACCTTATCTACGGCAACGCCTTCCTGGGTGGGTACATTGTATCTTTTCAGCAGTTCTTTAGCCTGATATTCGTGCAGATTCATTTAGAGCGGAATTTTTGTGGCGCGAAGGTAAGCATTATCTACAGAAAGGGAAATGACTTTCATCATTAAAATTCATGGAATATCACAGGGAAATAATACAGTTGAATTAAACCTGATGGTTGTTAACAAAAACCATATTGCATATGCCTATTTTATTATGCAACATTTTATTAAGTTTGGTATTTTCATCTCTTTTCAACCTTAAATTCATATTTCTTCTCTACTCTCAAATTAGTGTTTCTCTTTTCCCAGCAACCATAAACCATAGTCATTTCATTTACAGTAGGTTTGTCAACATTTTTGAATTTAAATACAAGGATAGTCATTTTTTGATTAGTGCTGAGGTCAATATAATCTTTAATCAAATCGTACAATTCAGGGGCTTTCTCTTTTATGTTTTTATCATAGAGAGTAAGATTTAAATTATCCTCTTTATGCATTAAATCAACCTTTTTTTCAGGACCATTATCAAGAGCATAAACAATTTTAGTACTTACTACCGGTGGAAAATCTTCAATTTCTTTAGGGGTAATAGAAAATATTACCTGAATCTCGTTGCCCTTGTTTATAGTTGTCTGTATAGCTTTTATGAATTTGATATTATATAACGCTTCATTGCTCTCAATTGAAACCAAATTACATTTAATGTCTAACAATTTATTAGTCAAAATGAGTTTTGAAATTTTAGAACCCAATTTTATTGATGTATCAAAATCACTGCAAGCACCATCTAAATCATTCAATTTATATTTTATAAGTGCGCGGCTTGTATATCCAGAGGTATCAGGATGTTTTTTTATTGCATAATTTAAATCCGAAAGCGCTCCGGTAAAATCATGCAATTTCCCTTTTATTCGACCAAGGCAAAAATGCACATCACCATAATCATTATCTATTAGCAATACCTTATTAAAAAAAGATAATGCGGAATCTCCAAATAAACCTGTGCCATCATAATATGCCGTATAAGCTAATCCAAGCTTATAATAACCCTCAACTTTGGTTGTTTCAAGCTTTACAGCATCTTTATATTTCTCAATAGCCAGTGGCACCCTATTTCTCTTCAACAAATCATTCCCCTCAGATATCATAGCATCGTAGTCAGACTTTTGTGCCTTGGTTACAAATGAAACAGTTAAAAGTAAAAATAAGAGAGGGTATTTCATTCATAATATTTTGCAACAAAGATATATACAGAAACAGAATTTCCATATTTAAAATTGCATAAGTTCCTCATAAATTCCAAATAACACAATATTAATCAATTATTATTGAAACATACTGTCAGCAATACCAAGCTGGGCGTAGAATAGTAATACATTTTCACATATCAAGAACAGTTGATTGGAGTAAATAGATATAAATCAATATCTAAAATTCAAATCGTGGACCTCATTTAGCCCCTATAAATGGTAGATTTTGATTTGAATAAAAACCACTACCGTCCGACTAATTTATTCAGCCGTATAGATATACAAAATAGCAATATTTATTGTAATTAATTACAATAAATAGTAGCTGATGTTTACCTATATGTGGCTTATTTTAAAAAGCAGGGTGGGGGTCATTGTGA
Source organism: uncultured Bacteroidota bacterium (assembly GCA_903904855.1). Classification (GTDB taxonomy): domain Bacteria; phylum Bacteroidota; class Bacteroidia; order Chitinophagales; family Chitinophagaceae; genus Nemorincola. The sequence goes on from CAIVEH010000107.1 coordinate 34,756, forward strand.
CGCAAAAAGCCCTTTTTCATCTGTTGTTTTTACACGCCTTATTTTCTTTTTATTGTGCAAAGCCAGTAATTCCTTTATGCTGATATAGCCAGCCAAATGTATCCGAAGCAGTGTTGCAACATTACTGAACGCCATTTTAGACTTATTATACTGATGAATGACAGTCAGTAATAATACCCCTATCAGGGAGCACCATATTTGTATCTCTATTGCATTCTGATTATCCCCTACAAAGTACTGCAATTGAAAATTTTGCTTCAGCTTTTTAAAAAACAACTCAATCTGCCATCTGTAACGGTAAATCTCCGCTATTGTAATAGCGTCCAGGTCAAAATTGTTGGTAATGAATTCATATACCTTATTATTTTGGGCATCCCACCATGCAATCCTACGCAGTTCCAGGATTTGTTCTTTGTTCTTATCATCCTTATAGTTTTGATGGATGGTTTCATCTTTCAGTACAGCCTGAGGAGTACCGGCCCCTAATATTTTTTCGGATATGGAGGTATAAACAGCATTGTCTTTTTGCCGGGTGATAAAAAATATGCCCTTTTCCGTAAACCGTGCAAATTGCTTGTAATTGTTGTACCCCTTGTCCATTGTAAGGTAAGAACCAGAGGGCAAATCAATATACTTTAAAAACTGTTGGTCATTATCTGCCGCAGCATTGAATCTTATTAAAACAGGTGTATGAGAAGTAGCCTTTAGCATAGTGTTTTTCTTGATGCCGCCTTTCTTTTTACCATCGGCTGATGACCTTCCGGATGTTTTAAGTATTGCTTTAAATAAGCCAAAGACGGTGGAATCAATAATAAACAGTTTGGAAAGTATACCCTGTGGCAATGTGCTGTCCGACAAATTAAGCCTGTAACGCTCACTTAAATTTTCATATATTTTGCTGAAAACAGCAGAGCCGCGGTTTTGATTGGCATCTGCCAATGTACTTCGTGGAGGCACCTTTTTCATATTTAAATGATTCAGCTTGCCCTCAAAGGCCTCCAGCCCCATAACTATCTCATTAAGAGAGGTGCAACCGGATAGGACTGCAAACATCATGGTTACATAATGATCCCACCCCTTTATTGATTTGTACCATTTATCTGCCTTGGTCGAGGCAAATACTGGCGCTAGACTATTCTTGGAGGATAAGGTCAGTATCTGAGATAAAATGTGCTGTCCGACAAATGTGTTACTTTTGTTCATGCTGTTATTTGATCTGTGGTAGGAACAAATTAACAACATGGGGGGCGATCCGCCCCCCTTTTATACAACATTTATTTCAACAATTTTCTCGGACAACAGTGAATAAAAACCAGTAAATTTGTATAAATGAGTTTATATGAGTACATCGGAAATAAGGCAGCAATTACATCAGTATATTGATAAGGCAGATGATAAAGATGTTGCTGCAATGTATTCTTATATGGAAGACAAAACTGAACAACCTTATCAATTTTCAGAAGAGGAATTGACTGAATTTTACCGTCGGAGAGAGAATTTTATTGCTGGCAAAAACAAAGGGTATACTGTTGAGGAAGCCCATAGTTTTATCAGACTGAGTAAAAAACAGTCATGAGGTATTCCATTACCATTTCGGAAGAAGCACGCAATGATGAACTGGAAAGTTATCATTATTATGAATTACAGCACAATGGATTGGGAGATGAATTTCTGGAAGCTTTGGAAAACTGTTATGCATCCATAAGCAAGAACCCACAATTTTTCAGTTTCACTGATAAGAGAAAGGTTTTACGACATATCAGATTGAAACGATTTCCTTTTGTAATAATTTTTGAGGTCTCAGGGAATGATGTTTATGTATATTCAGTACATCACACAAGCAGATATCCATTTAATAAGAGCTCATAAATCGTAAATTATGAGCTCTTATTTTCACGTTTCAAATATTAATTCCCTTTATACTCCACCTGTTTCCCGATAGAACTCAAACCCAGCAATGCATCTGAAGTAGAAAATATCATATCCAGATATTTCAATTCAGATTCGCAGCCTTGTGCTTCATCTATCAGCTTGTCGGCTGTGTTCAGGGCAATAGGCGCTTTTCTTTTGAGCGTTTTGTAAATCTTTTCGGCATCTTCGGTATTCATACCATCAGTTGCGTATTCGTGGGCGAGAACTTTATCAATTGGGTTGATCTTGAAAAACTGTTCGATGCTTTTCCATTTTGAGCTCAATTGAACGTGGCTGTTGACAGGTACAGGAACCTTGCCTGATATCATAGCAAAAAGTTCATCAGTCGCTATTACTTTATCAACAAGTCCTATTTCCTGAGCATCTTTTGCACTCAGCATTCTGCCGGTATGAATAAGGTATTTACTCAGCGGCTTGCCTATTTTGCGGGCACTGCGTTGCGTACCTCCAAGGCCGGGATAAATACCGATACCTGTTTCCGGGAATGCCATCTGGGCTTTAGGCATCGCTAAAATCACATCGGCACAAAGCGCCAGTTCAAGGCCACCACCAAGTGCCAGTCCATTGAGCACTGCCACTATTTTCTTTGGTGATTCATCAATCTTTTTAAACACCTCCTGCCCAAAACTGGTGAAGGTTTCAATATCATTAATCTTATTGGCTTTAATGTTTTTAATAAAGAATTTAATATCAGCGCCAGCCACAAATGCCTTTCCCGATCCGGTGATAAAAACAGTATCAATTGACGGGTCGTTATTTACCTCATCAACCTGGGTGTTCAGTTGCTTCATCACTTCTTCATTCAACGCATTCAGATCCTCTGGCCTGTTCATGGTAATGACAGCTACATTGCCTTTCTTTTCAAGATCAACAAACTGCATCTGCCAATGATTACTGCCAATTGCAGCTGGAATATGCATCTGGTATATACCAGCAATTTTGTGCACCAGGTACCAAACTTTTTCTTCACCATATTGCTGCATCTGCTCAATAGGCCCCTTGCGCCATTTCAGTCCGATTTTAGCACCACGGTTAATATCGACAGCATGGCATACCTTTTCATCAAGCAACTGTGTGCAGACAAAGAATACTACACCCAGCATACGTTCAGTAATTTCCTTCACAATATGCTCATCTGGCAAAACATCGCCCGTAAGATCCCACTGCAGACCAGATAAAGCCTGGTCCTTCAGTTTCTTACTCACTGCATATAAACTGCCAAATCTCTCCAATGTTTTCTCGGCATGATAGGCTACCGGAACGCCGGTTGCATTCATTAATGCAAATGGTCCCATGCCTATACCAAATACCTTCATGCAAACATCATCGATAGTAGCTATATTGCCAATGTGTTCATCAAGCAGGCGTGCTGCTTCATTGAGCCATGGCACAAAGAACCTGTTCACTACAAAGCCATAAGAATCCCTGCAGATAATGGCATCCTTGCCCGACTGCATGGAGAAAGCCTTTACGGATTCTATTGTTTCAGCTGAAGTTTTTTCGCCAGGTATTATTTCCACCAGGCGGTTCTTGGCCGCATGATAGAAATAATGCAGACCTACAAACCGCTCGGGATGAGCAATAGATTCAGCCAGTTCGGTTACAGAGAAAGATGAGGTATTAGATGCAATAATTGTATCACTGTCTACGATAGCACTCAGGGTTTTAAACAAATCTGTTTTTGCATTAAAATCCTCAAATATTGCTTCCACTATCAGATCACATTTTTTCAGGTCGGTAAGATGGTGCGAGCCCATTATATTTGACAAGTAATTATCGACCTGTTCCGTAGTAAATACTTTTCTTTCCACACCTTCCTGCAGCATCCTGGTAATATTTGCGATACCGCGCTGCACATAACTTTCTTCCCTGTCGGCCAGGATTACAATGAAATTTTCCTGGGCAAATTTCTGAGCAATCGCTGCGCCCATTGTACCAGCGCCTACTATACCTACTGTCTTTATAGTCTTCATAAAATAATTTAATAATTACTCCAAATAGGTTTTCTTTTTTCGAGAAAGGAATTAATACCTTCATTGGCATCCCTGGTATTCATCAATTCTTTTACATACATCTCTTCAAGCACCGGCAAATATTCCTCCAACAAGCGGTTGAATTTTACCCTCGATGCCATTACAGCATATCGCAGCGACGAAGCGCTTTTAGGGAGAATATGATGCACTATGAATTTATTAACGCCTTCTTCCAATTCTATTGTATCATTAAACACATCATTGATCAGGCCAAAGGCTTTGCCTTCTTCACCTGTAAAAGTCATGCCGGTAATGATTATTTCTTCTGCTTTTGCCAGACCAATTTTCTCAGCTAATATGATTGAAGCTGGAGGAGGGAACACACCAAGTATTATCTCGGGCTGACTGAATTTCGAAGTTTTCTCTGCAAAAAGGAAGTTGCACATAATAGCCAGTTCCATACCGCCGCCAAGGCATTGTCCGTTAATTTTGGCAAGGGTGGGTATAGCCAGTTCCTTAAGCTTCATAAACATATTGTGGAAGGAATGTATCATCCCTGCCGCTTGATCCTTCTGATGTTCTTCCACACTGGCGCCAAAAGAAAAGTGTTTACCTGCCCCTTCAAATGTAATCAGTTTAAGTTCAGCCATTGACTTGAAATCCTCAAAGGCAATCATCAATTCGGCCATCATGCCGCTATCAATTACATTGCCTTTACCATTTTCCATTATAATCTGGGCAACGGCGCCACCATGATGAAAATTGATCTTGATCTTTTCCATATAAATTAAACTGTTTGTTTCTGATACTGAGGAGATATTTTGTGATGCAGTTCTTCGTTCCACTCATGGCCTTCTGCAAGTAAGAGACGCAGCAACACAAAATCGACTTCCCTGTTTTCCTTTGGCCCGTCGTTGAATGCGCGGAAACCCGCTTTGGCTTCGCTCAACATATTCAAAGCCAGCCATTCACGGCTACCTTCTTTATTCTTATCCCAATGCTCCAGTTTGAATTTGCGCACCTCGCTGATGGTTTTATTCATGCAGTTAGGGAATGTATGCAGTATCTTAGCAATGAGGTTATTCACCGCTTTATCAAGCATAGACAAATCAACCTCAGCTTTTGCAACAATTTCCTTAGCCTTAGCCAGTTCTTCTCCTGTTTTAGCAGAGCCGAAAGTGATACGGCCATACTCATCCGTAATTCTATCAGTAACCACCATTGGGTTTACAATGAATTTACCATCCAATTTTAATACAGGGGCGATATCAGTAAGCACTCCGTAGTAATATGCCTGGTGAGCTGACCATGGTTCACAAAGTGTGAGTGAGAACATAGCACGCTCTACTCCAACAAACAATGGCAGAAAATCGGTTGCACCACCTATTGGGGCGCTGCCATGCTTAGGACCAGCCTGACCAAGGCGAGCCATATCGCTTGCAATACTGAAATCGCAGGCCATGCCTATTTCCTGACCCCCACCAACGCGCATACCATTAATGCGGCAGATAACAGGTTTCTCACACATCAATATTGCCGAAACCATATCGTTGAACAAACGCATATACTGCGAATATTCCTGGGGATTGCCTGAATAGTATTCGGCATATTCTTTAGTGTTGCCACCGGTACAGAATGCTTTATCGCCAACTGCTGTAAGAACAACAGCCACAACACTGCGGTCATTGGAAGCTGTGCGGAATGCAAGTATTATTTCCTTTATTGCAGCAGTAGTATAGGAGTTATACTGTTTTGGGTTATTGAGTATAATCCAGGCATTATACAAGCCTTCTATTGCACTGCCGTCCCTATCCAGACAAGGCCGTTTTTCAAACAGGATCTCTTTAAATTCTATCGATACAAGATCGTGATTCTTAAGGATGTTCATATATTTAGTTTAGTTGTTAAAATCTGGTACCAGTACTGAACGTTTGATGTATTTATGATCGAGGGTATTTCTGAAAACTTCATTGATCTGCGACATTGGGAAAGTTTGTACAAACTCATCAATATGAAGCTGATCATTAGCCACCAGCTGCACCACTTCGGGATACAATTCCGGTTTGCAACCCCATGTGCCTATAAGTTTCGCATCGAACGCCATCAGGTTACTGAGGCGTACTTCAACTTTATCCATAGTAAATCCCACCACAGACAAAGTAGAGGCAAAAGTGATCAGGTTGAACGCAGTATCCTGACCTGCTTTTGTACCTGACATTTCGAATATCTTCCAGCAGAATGGTGATGCTTTCAATTCCTTTACAAGCCCTTTTACTGCATCCTTGATTTCCTTTATGCCCAGGCCCTTAATATTCAGCGTAGCATCTATGCCATTTTCTTTTGCGAGGGCAAGTTTATCATCATTAATATCAAGGGCAATTACTTTTGCTCCCATAATTTTAGCAATCTGCGCGCCATAAATTCCGACACCGCCAATGCCAATTACAATAGCAACTTCTCCCGACTCTATTTCGGCTTTTTTCATTACCTGGTAGGGAGTGGATACAGCATCTGCAATAATAGATAATTGCTCCAGGCTGTATTTCTTCAAAACCTTATCGGGCACCGGACAAAGGAATTTTGCAGGCACTACTATATGCGACGCAAAGCCACCATCGAAGTCGTTACCGGGCATCAGTTGATTACGGCAGATATTGCTGCGGCCTTTACGGCACAATTCACATTCGCCACAGGGCAGCACTGCTGGTATAATCACATTTTTATTAAGCCATTCATCAGGCCCGTTCACTACCCTGCCGCTTATTTCGTGACCCAAAGTAAGGGGCAATGCATGTTTGGTTTGCACACCATGATGCCAGAAGCTGATATCTGTATGGCATACTCCGCAGCCAGCCACTTTTACCAGCGCTTCACCATCTTTCAGTACAGGAATATTTTGTTCAACAAGACTGAACTCTTTGTTCAGCTCCGTCATTTGCCATTTATATATTTTCTGATCTGTCATTTTTATAGATTTACATTCTCAAACAATATTGCATTTCCCTGTCCGCCGCCTATGCAGGCAGAAGCTATTCCATACTTCGCTTTACGTAGGTTCATCTCTCTCGATAATGTTACAGATAACCTTAATCCTGTAGCAGCAAGCGGATGGCCATAAGCAATAGCGCCGCCATTAACATTGCAAATGTTCCTGTCAAGTCCTAATTCCCGCTCACAGCCAATAAACTGTGCGCCGAATGCTTCATTGATCTCTATAAGGCCAATGTCTTCAATCTTCAACCCGGTCATTTCGAGCAACAGGCGTATTGCAGGCACCGGACCAAGGCCCATAACTTTATGATCAATGGCGCTGGTAGTCGAAGCAACTATGCGAGACAATGGGTTAATACTATTGGCATCAATGTATGATTTACGGGCCACAATTGCTGCCGCTGCTCCATCTACCATTCCACTTGAATTGGCAGCTGTCTGTACACCTTCCTTATCAAATACAGTTGGCAACTTTGCCATGATATCCAAAGATGTAGCACGGATATTTTCATCGGTCACAAAATCAACCACCTTCTTGGGCAAATTAACTTTTCTAGGCTTGCAACCTGCGGCTTCAAATATGGCGCTGTTCAGCGGAGTAATTTCTTCCTTCAGATATCCACGCTCGGTAGCAGCTATAGCCCGGTCCATCGATAGTTTTCCAAACTCATCTGTTTCTGCCCTGGTAATGCCATATTGTTTAGCTACATTTTCGGCAGTGCAGCCCATAGGTACACCTGCTGTATCATTGAGCGCTTCCCAAAGAAAATCCCTGAACTCAACCCTGCCCAATGCATACCCCATACGGTTACCATAACTAACTGTTGGCGCCAGCGACATACTTTCCGTTCCGCCACAAAGCGTAACATCAGCCTTTCCTAATGTAATCTGATCAGCGCCGGCAGTTATGGTTTCAAAACCTGATCCGCAAATTCTCTGGAGCATAACGGCAGGCACTTTTTCCGGCACGCCAGAATAAAGGCCGACATGGCGAGGAAGAAAATAAGAGTCGTAAGAACATTGACCTATATTAGCCATCATTACCTGGTCAATATCACTCGGAGCAACACCAGCTTTTGCCAAAGCTGCCCGACATGCATAGATTGCCAGATCAGTCGGCGAAATATTTGCCAGCGTGCCACACAACTTACCAAAAGGAGTACGGGCTCCGTTAACTAAATAAATATCATCGTAGATTATTCCGAAACCCTTCTCTTTGTTATGATATGCCTGCATATAAATTGATTATTGAATTGCAACTTTTTCTCTACCTGCTTCTACTGCATCTTCCTCTGGTTCTACCCAGTTTTGACGTGCTAGAATAGCAGCGCCCAGAGATACTGTATACTGCGGATTATCCACCATTTTAATTTCCTTATTGAACTTCTGTGAGAGTATGTTACTCAAATAAGGATGATAGGCTATTACACCACCTATAATATAAACAGGCAGGCCAGGCATCATCTTCATTTTTGCTACCTTGTTAGCTATTGAAATATAAATACCCCTGGCAATATCCTGCACAGGCATACCATCAAATACCCAGTTCATAATTTCTGTTTTGGCAAATACCGTGCAGAAACTATTCAACTCTTTATCATACTCAGAAAGTGAAGCCAGGCTGCTCATATCGGCATCGCTAATACCCGCACGTTCTGCTATTTCAGATAAGAAAGCGCCTGTACCGGCAGCACACTTATCATTCATGTAAAAATTGGAAACGTGGTTCTCCGAATCACACTGCACAATCTTAATATCTTCCCCGCCTATATCAATGAGATTCTTTGGGCCGCTGAAGAATTGCGATGCCCCGGCAGCGCCACAATTGATTTCTGTCTTTATAATATCCGTATCAGTAAAGTGCTTTCTGCCGTAGCCGGTGGCACAACTGTATTTGATTTTAAATACCCCATGAATAGCCTGCAACACATTCTTCATCGCCTGCCTGTCCTTATTCAGGGTCTGCAGTAAATACCGAAATACCGGAACACCCTGATCATCTATAACAGTAAATTTGGTATAAGCCGAGCCAAGATCAATGCCCAGGAAGCAATTCAGGTCTTTATAGAAAAGCGCTGATTTTTCTTTGTCAACCAGTCCCTTATTTATAATCTTCTTATTAACCTCTCCGGTTACACCCGGCATACGGGAAAGGATATTCTTATTGGTCATTGCTTTTACCATATTGGTAAAAGAGAGATTGAGTGAAGTTTTCACATAGTGCTTCTTCCCATACTCCACTATCTTCCCGTTGAAATAATCAATTTCGGTTTGCCGGTTGTTGATGATATCAACAGCCATTGAAGGAAAGTGATCTCCGCCATTTTTCAGGTAACGCATACATTTCCTCACAAAGTCATCGGGGAAACGGATCTTTTCCTTCTCTGCCACTTCAATTCCTTCATTTATTATCTGCTCAACCAGCTCACACGTATCTGCATCGGCTACTGCTTCAGCCATTGTAAGCCTTCCAACTCCACACAAAGCGCTTAGCGATGAATTAAGTATTGTTTTTTCCCACGACCTTTTTACAAGCTCAAATGAATCTACGTTTTGAGTTGAAAAACCAACGCTGTTCAAAATTGTGGCATATAGTTTAGCCTGCTCAGCCCTTGCATCATCAATAGGACCAATATAATTTGGTGGCGTAAAGAAAGAACCCCTAACAATATTTGGTGCAACAAGGTTACCGGCATAATTAATGATCATTCTCATTGACCTCAATTCTCCAAATGCCGGAACCAACAAACTCTCTATATCAATACCATTCTGTGCAGAAATAACTGATAATTTCTCTGATTTCAGTATTTCTGCTTCTCTTACTGCGCTTGGTGTATGATATGACTTTAGTGAGAAAATGAGAAAATCAAGGTCCATTGGGACCATATCAGCAAATGAGCTGTATACTTTATGAAACCGGGTAACAGACTGAAACATATTCTGCAATACAATCCCGTCTTCCCTGATTTTTTTCAGCTTGAACTCATCTTTATCACAGATGGCAACATCACAACCTGCCTCAGCCAGTTTCACTGCCAGAATCATGCCCACTGGTCCAAGGCCAATTACCCCCACTTTTATTTTACTGAAATCTTCCATTAAATCAATTAAACAGGTTAGAATATTTATTTAAGGCAAGGCTCATTTCCATTTACTCTTTTTCAATCCAGGATCATGTTAAAAACTTCTTCCTTTACAGGTAGATGCTCTCCAAATAAATTCCGGATATGGTTTCCGTACTTTTCAGCTACTTTACTTATTGCCGGTTTTAAATCTGCTGTCAGTGTACCATCATCAACAGACAACTCCGTATTTATAATTACAGCTACATCAACTTTCGCATTACCAGATAAAAGTTTGTGGTTTAACGAATGCATACAACCTGAAAGGCATTTACCCAATTCAGGCAGGTTCCGGGGACAATAGCACCCTTCCTCGGGCGACTTCTCATAATCAGGTTTGGTAAATAATGGCCTGTTAGGAAAAATCATTGCGCCAAGCATTCGTTCATCCTTTACTACCAGCACTACATGGTGCACATAGTGGCAGATTTTTTTTATTTCGCTCTCCAGTAATTCCCTGTCTACCAAAAGTCCATTGGGTAGTTTCAGTTCCATATTTTCAACAGGCACATACATGGCTAACGATTTTGTATTGCTTAACTGAATACTTTTGAACTTTCTATCTGCTCTATAAATGTTTCCATTTTTGTAATGCTCTGTCCCTCCGAATAGAACCTGAGATCACATAAATCACCTTCTATTACCAACGTCGGTATCCCCAATGATTCCCTCAACCGCTGTGGCATTCCGAAACGGGAGTTACTGTTGTTGGCGCAGGTTTTCGCATCATGAAATATAACACCATCAATATTAAAATCCTTTACAAGACCTGATAATATCCGTTCCTTGGCGCTTTCACTTCTGTTGATGAAAATTTCGGTATAGGCTTTAGCCGAAGACTCGAAAGGATATCTTTCATCAAATGCGTCAAACACCCAGCTGTTGCAGTAAGTTGAAGCAACAATGGCCGCTTTGTTCTGAATAAACAACTCAGAAAGTGGCCGGAGTTTGCCCCATATTGGCATACCATCCCAATAAATCCGGCACCTTTCTTCGTCCAGGAATCCGATTCCCTTCTTTACATTGCCTTGAAGTTCTTCCAGCAGCATTTTGTAGTAATCTTTGGCCACCTGGGTACCCCGAAGAACTACAATCGGGCCCATATGTATGGTGGCATCAAAGAAGCTTATAGGGGCTGGAGAAACTCTGGCGGTCCACAAAACCTGTTTCCACAGGTCAGTTGCTTCTTTACTTAGTTTTAATGTTTCCCTGAATTTATCAATATCAAATTTCTGACCACTCACCTCTTCACAAAGAGGAATCATGTTTTTAAACTGCTGGGCCACATCATTTATCTCTTCCTGCCCTACTTCATCCATATGGCGGGGAGGAGTTATTCCAAAAACAGGTACGCCCAGCTCTTTGCCAAAATAATTGAACCAATCCTGCACTTCGCGGCACTGATTAGTATTATATACAATGATGCTTGGTTTTGGCGGGCCATCCAGTCCATAATGTTTTGTAAGCGGTGTTTCCTTTTTCAGATAGGATCCAATATCGGCTGTCAGATAGGAGCAGATATCATTGGAATATCCAAGCTTGGCTGTTTCCGGTATCAGGTCGCCGGCAGTACGGGAGGTACCCAGCAATGCGCCATGATTTTCAGGGAAGTGAACTTCGAAACCAAAAGAACGTAATAATTCGGCAGGGCCTACACTGGTACACCATGCATACTTTTTATTGGGGTCTTTCATTCCAAGGAAATAACTGCCCATTATTTCCTTCAAAGCTTTTGCTGATTCTATCTTATACATTTGGTAGTTATTTTTTAGTCTATCTTAATCCTTGCATCTACTGCAAATACCTGATCACCCAGGGCTATGATCGGATTCATATCCATTTCCTTTATTTCGGGGAAGTCGGTAACCAGTTTTGATATCCGCTGAATAATATCAATAACCTTTTCTTTATTTATACCCTTCTCTCCTCTTACACCTTCCAGTAGCTTAGCTGCTTTTATGGAGCTCAACATTTCACCTGCTTCTACCTCTGTAACCGGGGCAATTTTGAAAACTACATCTTTTAGCACCTCAACATAAATACCGCCCAATCCAAACATTACCAGGTGTCCCAATCCAGCTTTGGTACTTACGCCTGCTATCAGCTCCTTGCCACCTGGCAAAAATTGCTGTACCAATAACTTAAGTCCCTTGGCGCCAAATGAATCTTTCATTTTTTCAGCAGCGGCCCTTACCTCTTCAGCTGTCTTCAGGTTAATAATCACGCCTCCTTTATCGCTCTTGTGAACCAGCGTTGCTGATTCAGCTTTGAGCACTACCGGATAACCTATATTACCTGCTGCATTTACAGCTTCTTCAGTATCATTGGCCAGCCACCATTTGGCAACAGGAATACCATAAGCTGCCAGTATATCATAAACACGGTCGGCAGGCAGGTACGAAAGACCTTCCTTCTTGGCCTGCATAAGACTTATCTCGGCAACCTTGCTGTTGATATCAGAAAATTCTTTTGGCAAACCAATCTCCCTTGAGCGGGTTTTGCCATAACGATACAATGCACCCAATGCCTTGGCTGCAGTAGTAGGGAAGCTATAGCACGGCACACCACCATCTTTCAATATTTTAGCCGTTTCCTGGAAGCGTTCCAGGCTCATGTTGGTCATAAAATTGCACACAATCGGCTTCTTCCTTAGCTGACTTACTTCAACAATATTCCTTGCTACCTCGTTGGTATCGGTAAATGGCGCAGTTACAAAGTTGATGAATATGGAATCAATAGTATCTTCTTCCATCAATACATCCATGGCGCTCCTGTAGTGTTTTCCACCGCCGGTAGCTACTACATCTATAGGGTTGCCAATGGTTGCTTCCGGCAGCATTGTTTCATGAAGTATTGCCTTTGCCCTGTCGGAAAGAGGGGGTAATTGCAAACCTGAATTAACCAATTCATCGGTCGCAATTACTGCAGGCCCACCGGTATTGGTTATGATACCTACTCTGTTGCCTTTGGGGAAAGGCTGGGTAGCAAATGCCATTGCAACCTGGCACAGTTCCTCTTCATTATTGAATGCGAGAATGCCGGTTTTTTCAAATATTAACTCAGTAGAAATATCGACACCTGCAAGTGAACCGGTATGCGAAGCAGCCGCTTTGGCGCCTTCTTCAGTCCGACCGGCCTTCATGGCAAGTATCGGTTTCTTTTTGGTTACCTTTTTGGCAACCTCCATAAACTCAAGCGGATTGGAAAGGCCTTCGGTGTAAAGAATAATGGCTTTTGTCTGTTCATCCTCGCCATAGTATTCTATCACATCCGGAATCGAAACATCGCAGGCATTACCATTAGATGCATAAAGCCTCATACCAATCTCCAGGTCAAACAGGCTTTGCATAATGAAGGCACCTACCCCACCGCTCAATGCGGCAATGGATATATGACCTGGCTTGGGGAAAGTAAAAGTAAAATCGCAATAAGCGCGGTATTCAGGATCGGTATTAATAATACCCTGGCAGTTGGGGCCAAATATCCTGATACCATATTCTTTAGCTATTGCAAGGAACTCTTTTTGCAATGCAATCCCTTCTTCGCCCATTTCACTGAAACCAGCCGAATTAATGATAACCGCCTTAATTCCCTTTTTACCACATTCTTCAATAGCCTGTGGCACCATTTTTGACGGAATGATCACATGCGCCAGGTCAATTTCACCAGGCACATCGGCAATAGAAGGATAAGCCTTGATTCCCCTTATCTCATCCATTTTAGGGTTAATGGGATAAATATTCCCGGTATAACCATAATGAACAAGATTTTTGATAATCACATTCCCTATAGACAGCTCTTTCTGAGAAGCGCCAATAATGGCTATCGACCTGGGCTGGAACAAATAATCCAGCTGATGGGTTCCCTTTTTTACTGGTTCAAGAAGCGCTGCTTCCATAGTATAAATATTTAAGCTAAAACTGCCTGTTTTTCTTTCAATTTAAAATGACGGTAGCCTCCCCATAATGCCGCACCTATAGCGCCTGCATAAATTGAATCAGGGTGAGCTTTGATCACAAACTTTTTAGAACCTTCCTTCAGAGTCTCGTCAATAGCCTGAATCATTCCCGTGTTCAGAGCCATTCCGCCTGTTAATACAATTGGCGATTCGGCTTTAAGGGCACCCAATAATTTGATAACACGACTGGCTATGGAAAGATGTATACCTTTAATTATATCCGGAGTCTTAATACCCCTCGATACCATGTTGATCACATCTGTTTCTGCAAGTACTGCGCAAATACCAGACGAAATTTCGGGGTTGGATGCCTGAAGCGAAACCTCTCCAACTTCCTCAATACTTAATCCGAGATAACGGGAAATATTTTCGAGGAACTGGCCTGAGCCTGAGGCGCACTGACCGGTCATCTTGTAATCTTCTACTCTTGATCCTTCATTAACCCTGATACAACGCACATACAATGCACCCAGATCTACCACTGTTCTTGCTTCAGGAAAGAAGAAGTTGGCGCCGCGGGCATGGGTTGTCATACCATAGAAGTGGCCACGTTTGCGTTTCACAAGATCTCCTTCACCAGTCGACGCCAGGTACACCACATCTTCGTATTTTAGGTTATGCTTGTCCAGCATAATCTGTACCATTTCATCTGCCACCTGTGTAGGGTTGCGCTTACGTATCTTTTCGGTATGTTTATCAACTATGCGGGGGTGCTCCGAATACTCCATCAAAACCAGCTTGATAAAATTGCTGCCTACATCAATCCCCATTGTATATACTGCTTCAGACATAATGGTCATTTTATGGTTTAGAAATAATATTGATAATTTTATGCAAGGACTTTTTTCGCACTTGGCAAGTCTGCTTTAATGTTTCTGCGGGCAAACATAGCGCCACCCAATGCCCCCATAAAAATGGAGTCTGTATGGATGTTGATTTTGATATTATCACCGTAATTTGCTTTTACCAGTTGTGTCAAATACTTGATTACGGCCTGGTTTCTTGCCACACCACCGGTAAATGTGAATTCATTGAATACCCCACCCGATCTGGCTATCAGCGACATTGCCCTCATTATAATGGCTTTATGTAATCCGCCAAGGATATCAGCCCTTTTCTCACCCATATTGGTAAGCTCACGCAATTCTGCGCCGGCAAAAACAGTGCATGTAGAACAGATGGTCACCTCTTTCTCAGCCTCCATAGCCAATGGGCCCAGTTCGTTGAGTGATATACTCATTTCATCTGCTATATATCCCAGGTACCGTCCGCAACCTGCAGCACAACGGTCATTCATCTGGAAGCTGGTAACCAGCCCGTATTTATCTACCTGAATGGCTTTGGTATCCTGTCCACCTATATCCAAGACTGTTCTGGTCTCAGGGAATACAGCATGAGCGCCAAATGCATGGCATAAAATCTCAGACCGGATACAATCCTGCGGAAATGGTAGCAATGCACGGCCATATCCTGTACCAGTCATGTTTTCAATATTAAAATCAATATTGGCAACTTCATCTATGCGATCCCGCAACGATTCTGATACATTATGGAAATCACCTTTCAGCAAATACATTTCTGCATCAAAATTCTTATCCGCTTCAATCGGAATGTTCTCCGACTGATCAGGCAATTGCGCATATTTTTCTTTGAGCAGATCCATAGCCTGGGTAATCAAAGCTCCGAATTCAAACTGAACCACTTCATTTTCAGCAGCTGTGATACTCTTATCCCAGATGGTCATCAGGGGCTCAAAGAGAGCGATATCGAATTTGTTTACTTCTTCATTGTATTTTTCAGAAACTATATCCCTGAAGAACTGGTTTTTATCACCAAGATTTTCATAGATATACATATGTTTGATCTTGGGTTTGATGGCCCTGCGGATCAACCTGAGATGATCGATCATAATCAGGCGGCGCTCCCCTTCAAAATGATTGTAACAGGTCTTCAGCAGTTCATCGCCCAGCTTATCTATCCTCACCTTAAACTGCTCATACTGAAATACACTCTCCAGGTCGCTCAGGTATTTACGGTATTGAGGTTTGGATTCAATTTCCTTGGCAAGGTTTTTCTTAAGTATGGAAAAACGTGCATTATAAATGGCTTCCATCCTTGCTATATCCGCAGCTACCGAATAGTTGGCGCGGGTGTTGGTAATACCGCGGCCAATGATCTCATCATGCTCATCGATGATTACCGCTTTTGATGTTGTTGATCCAAGATCAATACCCAGATAATATTTGCTCATCAGTTTAAGATTATTTTTGAAAAATTTTTATTCCAAATTCCCAATCCCATTAATTAATTCCCAATTCCCAATTCCCAATTCCCAACTCCAAATTCCCAATCCCCAATTCCCAATCCCCAATTCCAAATAATTAATTCCCAATTCCAGAGAAACCATTAAGCTACCACTTCTTCTTCCTGTGCAAGAATCACCTTGCGTTGGCCCAGCATCTGGAAATAAGATTCTAGCCTGTTTTTAATATTGGCATAAGAGAAATATCGAAGGTCAACGAGATCGCTTTCTATAAATCCAACCGGCACACTGCAACGCTGCTCAATCTCGCGCATCATCAGCAACTGGCCTGCAGAGAACGAATTGCAACTCTTGATCGAATTGATCAGGAATCCATCGGCTTTGTACTCCTTTATATAATGTTCAATCAGGTCTACGCGCTGAGGGAGGTTAAGATTGGTATAGCAACCCATGCAGTATTTGGCAAGGCTTTCCAGTGGTTTGCCCGACTCGTGACGGAAACCCTGGTCATAAAGACCGCCCACCTTAGTATAAGTAGAGGCTACAATTACAGCGCCCATATCGTAGAATATCTTCCAGAATTCGCGGAAGTTGGTCCAGTTTGGCGGACCTTCTACCACCAGCCTGAATTTTTCTTCCTTCATGTCCCCTTCAGGCGTTACCGGGCAAAGATTTTGATCCATCCTATCGGTAACCTCTTTAAGTAGCTCTTCATAATACTGAACCGCTTCTTCAGTGCCCCGGAATGCGGTATTCAAAGGCCCCATATAATATACACCAGCAAAATAAGAATCGATTGGCGATGGCCTGTGCTTGGCAGTCTCCAATACTTTTACCCACAGGTCTTCTGCTTTAGCAGCATTGCCCAGCATTTTTTCAAGACGGCTGTAATCCAGTTTTTTACCGGTCACCTTTTCCATCTTGGGTATCACATCTTCCTGCAGTTGTTTTACCATATATCGTATCTGATCGTCGGTAATTACACCGTCTTCCTGATATGGAGTGTGCAGCATGGCTATCTCTACACCGGGATATAATCTTTCCAGGTTTTCAAACCATTTCAGGAAGGTGAAACAACCTGTATAGCTCAGTAGCAATAAATCCGGATCAGGCAGTTTTTCACCTGTAGGGCCTATATTACCATTCAGCATCATGCCTATATCACACTTTACATAAGTGCATACATCTTCCGAAAAGCCTAGTTTTTCAGCATCTTTAATATAAGACCCTGATTTTTTGCGCATACCCGATTGCAGCGCATTGATCTCCGGATATACAGGCAGCATATCCATTGCCAGAATCAGTTCGGTCAGGTTGCCTGGTACAAAGGTGTATACCACTTTTTTCCCATTTGCTTTTGCATTACTCAGTTCGGTAAAAAGATTGGCCAGCATATCCTTCTGGATCACCATGCTTTTTTCCTTGATTGCCTCTTTTGGGTTACTCATTTTATAAATAATTTAGGTTGAGACTTTATTAGCGTAACAATAATTATACCCACAGCTTAATTGAATCAGAGAATGTACCTGCCTGTTCCTTTATCACTTTGAACTGGCCTGTATTTTCGTGGAACTGGAAATTGATGTGTGCAATACCTGCATCATCACAACCTTTCTGCAGGTCTGGCCTGTCTAGTAGTGCCGGGTCGCAGAAACTGGCCGCGCAGAAGATCACCCCATCAGCATTTCTCTTTCTTACTTGCTTTACCAATCGGGCACTTTTCGGATTGCCAACATCATAAATAGCCGACGAAGGGCCACTTTGAGTCAGGAAAGCATCAACTAGTGAATTCAGCGGATCATGCGAAGTATTCTCAATACTGCCTTGAATCCATCTGCTTCCCAACATAAAATCATCATCTACAATATAGCAGCCTGCCATTTCAATAGATTTGATAAGGCCAATTGGCGGTTGCTCACAGAATGACCCGGAAATAACTACACGGATATTATCCATTGGCTCTCCAAAATCTTCACTGATCAGGTCCACAATCTCAGCAAGCATTTCATTATGCTTTTCCACATTAATAACCATTCCTGCCCTTATAATATGGTATACATCTACAGCTGAGAGCCTCCATGGAAATTCCTCCCTGATGTCATATATTGTCTCAATCAACTCCCTGTTACGGTTATAGAGTGCAATAGAATTATTCAGGTGGGCTGCAATAATTTTATGGTCATTGATCTTAAACATATCAGCAATTACAGTCTCCAGCAATTCCCTGTAGAAAGTACCACCTATTTGCTTATTAAAATTTTGCGGATAATCGAAGTAACGGGTGAATTTCCCTTTTTTAACCAGTTTAAACATACCGCTGAGGTTCCTCACACAGTCGCATATAGATGGAAAAAGGAAACCATCGAAATCATTAAGATTATCATCAAGCGCCATTTCAATGATACCGCGTGGCAGGTGGCATATATAAGACTGGTAGTAGGCATCGCCCTTAATGATCTGTTTTCTATCCCCAACGCCCATAACCCCAACTGCCATGCCGTTGGCAGCGTGAATTATTTCCCTGGGAACATAGATTGGCAGATACCCTACCAATATTCTGAATTTCGATTTTGCCTTCCATTGTTTTGCATAAGTAAAATTAAGATCGAACGCGAGGGATTTGCATTCATCCAACAAGGAGGTCAAGCGGTCTGGGGCTTGTTTCATCATCTGATATATTCCATTTTTACCTCTAAAAGCGTGGCTGGAAATAATACCGCAATTTCCGATGCTCTTATCTTTTGGTTTATGATTACTATCAGAAAAATGGTTGATTAATATCAGGTATTATGTATTTTAATATTACTTATTTGCACAATAATTGATCATTGACAAATAGAGACAAAAAGACAAAATCATCTTAATATACACATTCATAATGCATAACTTACCAGAAAAGGATAAAATGATCTGTATGATTCTTTCAGGAGGATTATCTTCCCGGATGCATACACATAAGGCCTTACTACCCTTTTCTGCCAACCAAAATTTTCTGCAACATATCATAGAGGCTTACCAGAATGCGGGTATCAATAAAATAATAGTAATAAAAAACAAAGAGATTGATTTGCCTGGAATGGAGCTTGATAAAAATGGCTACCTTTTAGTCAATAATAGCTACCCCGAAAAAGGCCGATTATTTTCTATTCAATTGGGCATTTCAGCTGCGCCAGATGCAGACTATTGCTTCATTCAAAATATAGATAATCCATTTGTAACAAAAGAACTCATTGAGCAGCTGGCCGCCCACAAATTAACTGCTGGCTTCGTCTCTCCTGACTACAACGGCAAAGGGGGCCATCCGGTCCTTTTATCCTCTGCAATCCTGAAAAGAATTGAAGGAATAACTGATTATGGTATCACTCTACGTGAAGTACTAAGCGAATTCCCTCGTTATAAATTTTTAACGGATGATGAACGTTGCACCCGGAATTTCAATACCAAAGAGGAATATGAACAGTATTTTTCTAGCTATAAAATCTACACCACCGCATGAACGATATTTTTCAGATAATTGCCGAAGAAAGAAGTTGCAACAGATCATTTGCTATTTGCATTGCTGTAAGCACTAAAGGGTCAGTACCCAGGGCGCCGGGGGCTAAAATGCTGGTGTACCCCGATGGTAAAATATTTGGCACTATTGGCGGTGGCAGAATTGAGAAAAGAGTAATTGAAGATGCCCTTACTGCCCTGAAAACAAATGAGCCTGCCCTGCTGCATTACGATCTTCTGAAACAGCTGGAAATGAGTTGCGGCGGCAGTATGGATGTTTATATAGAACCGGTTATGAGCAGAAACAAATTGTACATTTTCGGGGCCGGCCATACCGGCAGCGCATTGGCAAAAAGAGCCGCTGAGTTTGATTTTGATATTACAGTAATCGATGACCGCAAAGATTATCTGGATGAGATACACCAACCGGGCATAAATAAAATTCATAGGGCATACAGCGAAGTAATGCCTGGCTTACTCTTTAATGAAAACACCTATATCACAGTAATGACCTACAGCCATGGCTGCGACAGGGAAATCCTGGCCTATTGCATCCATAAACCATCGGCCTACCTGGGCATGATGGGCAGTCATCGCAAAGTGGAGCTGACAAAAAAAATGTTCATTGAAGATGGTTTGGCTACCTCAGCGCAACTAGAGAAGGTAGATATGCCCATGGGCATAGAAATAGGTGCCGACGGACCTGAAGAAATAGCGATAAGCATAATAGCGAAGATAATATCAGTAAAAAATAAAACAGCAATACAATGAATAACAAACCAGTAGCAATAGTTACAGGCGCCGCAAAAGGAATAGGTAAAGCCATATGCGCCCGGTTAATAAAAAATGGCTTTAATGTAATAGCTGTGGATATGGATCCCGATGGCGCAAGCGGCCTGTTTACCGAATTGGGCAACGATTCGCTCGAATACCACAAAATGAATATCTGCGAAGAACTGAAAGTAAAAGAACTATTTGCAGAACTGATGGCACGTTATGGCAGGATAGATGCAGTAGTCAATAATGCTGGCATCATCCGTGATAATATGATCTGGAATATGAGTGTAGATGATTTTGATGCGGTGATCAATGTAAACCTTAAGGGCACCTGGCTAATGTGCCGTGAGGCTGCCATAGTGATGAAGGCACAAAAATCGGGCAGGATAGTGAATATAGCCTCCCGTGCATGGCTGGGCAACCGCGGCCAGAGCAATTACTCCGCCTCTAAGGCCGGTGTGGTGGCACTGACGCGGGTACTGGCACTGGAATTGGGCAAGTACAATGTATGTGTAAATGCAGTAGCGCCGGGCCTCATCGATACTCCGCTCACCCAAAAACTGGAGAAGGATGTGCTGCAGCAACTCATCAATGCCCAGCCATCAAAATCAATGGGCAGCCCCGATGACGTGGCCAATACAGTGGCGTTTCTGGCTTCGGCACACACACAATTCATTACCGGACAAACCATTTATGTGGATGGTGGTAAAAGTATAGGCGCTAACATGTAAAACAAAAATCTAAACTAAATATAACGGGCTATGAGTAATTCACTGAAGATGCTTTTTAATGAACATGACGTCATTACAAAAGCCGCCTACCTGGCAAAAAATGCAGAAAGCCTGATCGGCGTTAACGACGAAGAATATGAGCTGACCATCAGTGAACTGATCCGCTTCTTCAGGGTGTATGCCGATCAGTACCACCATTACAAGGAGGAAGAAATACTCTTTCCCGAAATGGCAAAGAAAAGCGAAATGCTCGCTGAAGGCATTCTGAAAGAGATGCTCGATAACCATGAGTTTTTCAGGGAAACTTTACGGGAAATCGAATCAAACCTCAAAGATCAGAATTATCCTGAGGTCGCCCGGGGAATCAATGAATACACCGAAGCCCTGCTCGATCATATTGCTGTAGAAAATGAAGAACTATTCCATATGGCATACAGCCTGTTTACCGAAGATGAACTGGACAAAATCTACTTCCGGTTTATAGATCTCGACAGCGTGCTCGGCGAATCTAAAAAGAAAGACTTCACCGAGCTCTTAAAAACGCTCAATATCCATTCGGAGGTTTAAGAACAACTACGAATTTGCATATCAAAAATGACTTACTTCCAGTGGTTACAAGATTTGACAACTTTTTAAAAGTTGTCAAATCTATATAGTCGACTTCTCCATACCCCTCATACTTTTCCACCCACCACCTATGCTATTGCCCCATATACATCCAATAAAAACATAAAACTCTATAATAATACCCTTCAAATTTGATATACCAATAAACAATACATAAATTGCACCCCAATTCTAAAAATAAAAATCCACTTACTAAACATGCCGTATCTATTTACATCAGAATCAGTTTCCGAAGGGCATCCTGATAAGGTCGCCGACCAGATATCAGACGCGCTCGTTGATAATTTTCTTGCCTGGGACCCGCAAGCCAAAATCGCCTGCGAAACCCTCGTTACCACTGGCCAGGTAGTTCTTGCCGGTGAAGTTAAATGCAACACTTACATTGATGTGCAGACCATTGCCCGCGAAGTAATAGCCCGTATCGGCTATACCAAGAGCGAGTATATGTTCGAAGCTCATTCCTGCGGTGTGCTTTCTGCTATTCACGAGCAGAGTGCCGATATCAACCAGGGAGTTGAGAAGAAAAAGAAGGAAGACCAGGGTGCCGGCGATCAGGGTATGATGTTCGGTTATGCCACCAACGAAACAGACAATTATATGCCACTCGCGCTCGATCTGGCACATAATCTGCTCATTCAACTGGCAGCCATCCGCAAAGAGGGCAAGCAGATGAAGTATCTGCGCCCCGACGCCAAGAGCCAGGTAACCCTGGAATACAGCGACGACAACAAACCAGTGCGCATAGATGCCATCGTTATCTCTACCCAGCACGACGACTTTGCTGAAGAAAAAGAAATGCAGGCACGCATTACCAAGGATGTAAAGACTATCCTTATTCCGCGCGTACTGAAGAGCTATCCTCAGCACAAGCACCTGTTCAACGATAAAATCAAGTTCCATGTTAACCCAACCGGCAAGTTCGTTATCGGCGGGCCGCACGGCGATACTGGCCTCACTGGCCGCAAGATCATTGTAGATACCTACGGTGGCAAGGGCGCACACGGTGGCGGCGCATTCAGCGGTAAAGATCCGAGCAAGGTCGACCGTTCAGCAGCATATGCAACAAGGCATATAGCCAAGAACCTGGTAGCAGCCGGTGTAGCCGATGAGATCCTGGTACAGGTATCATACGCTATTGGTGTGGCACAGCCTATGGGCATTTATGTGCAGACCTATGGCACTGCCAAGGTAGATATGAGCGACGGCCACATAGCCAAGATCGTAAGCGAAGTATTCGATATGCGCCCTTACTTTATCGAAGAGCGCCTCAAGCTCCGCCAGCCTATGTATAGCGAGGCAGCCGCCTATGGCCACATGGGCCGCACCCCGGTAACAGTAACCAAAACCTTCAAAAGCGCCGACGGCAAAAGCAAAAACATGAAGGTAGAACTCTTTACCTGGGAGAAACTGGATTATGTAGCCAAGGTGAAGAAAGCGTTTAAGATTAAGTAATAAATATCTGATTGTATATTTGGAAATGCTCCGCGAATGCGGGGCATTTTTTTTAGGTGTATACTAAAATTGAACACTTTTCTAGAAAAAATTATTGAACACACTTGTGTTGATTATCACCGACTTATACCACAATGTAATACGAGAAGAAATTAAACGCGAAGAAGGCGCAAAGTTTTTCTGCGATGAGATAATAACGGCCATGAAGTTTCCCGAAGTACCTACATTGATGCCGCTTTTTAAGGTTAATTGGTATTATTATTTAGAAATATCCAGCCATTACCCTTTTCCCAGAACCTCATTTGCAGGGTGATCAATGAAACTTCGGTTTTGCCACTGAGGAGTGGTTATCCCATTGCTTGAAAAATTAGTGAAGGGATATGGATTGACTGTTTCTGGTTGGTTTAGTTCATTGTTTATCAATTGATTATCGCTGTTATTGGCGGGTGCAACCGTTATCCCATTCTTATCGCATTTTATCTCGTTGGCCTCACTATGGCCCTCGTTGACCTCACCCCGGCCCTCTCCAAAGGAGAGGGTGTTATATCCGACCCAGCCCTCGTTTAGAGAAGTGCTCACGGGGACAGAAGAGATGATATTATTTCCGACGTGGCCCTTATATGGCGAATTGGTTTCCGGAATTAGGGAGGGGGCGTTATTTTCCTCAGGAATTACTACATCAGATAGAGTGGATGCTGTCGGGGTCGGATTTGAATCGATTGGTTGAGGGGCTTTGCTTTGAACCTGATCGGTTGGGGGTGGTTCGGGTATGGGATCGGGAGGGAGGGTTTGGTCTTCCAGTTCGGGA
Source organism: uncultured Bacteroidota bacterium (assembly GCA_903904855.1). GTDB lineage: Bacteria > Bacteroidota > Bacteroidia > Chitinophagales > Chitinophagaceae > Nemorincola. Next base: position 58,882 of record CAIVEH010000107.1, read on the forward strand.
TCGTTTTCGAGATTTTTTTCTACACGCGCAATGTTTTCAGCTATGTGCCTGTTGTACTCATCATGGTCATCACCTAAATGACCTTTTACGTAATTATCGGCATGAATGGTTACTTTACGCGCCAGCTCAACATCTTTGTGGTAGATATAGGTGGTTAATTCTGTGAATGCCTCGATATAGGCGCCTGTATGGAACTTATCGATTGTGGCCGACATATTGAGGAGTTTGCGCAGCATTTCGACTTCCTGCATGGTGGGGCAGTTATCTCCTTCGCGAGCCTTGATGCGCCTGTTGATGGCAGCGAAGTGATTGTGGATTTCGTTCTGCATGGTGAACGGCGTTTGTGCCGCGGCGTTCTTCATTTCTGCCCATTTGCCGTTTTTGACCCACAAATAAATTGTGCGGCGGTTTACATTAAGGATGTCGGCTATCTCCTGCTGTGTTTTTTCGGTTTGCAGAAAGAGGTCTTTAGCCAATTGCTGCTGGGTGGGTTTTGGAGCCATGGTTTTAATTTTTAATGATTAATTGATAATGGTTAACGTAAATCAGGTGCTGTGAATAGTGGAATACTATGGCAGCGGTGTGTAAAAAGGGGCACAAATTTAGAGTGCAAAAAATTGCGAAAAATGAAAAGATGTCCACAAAAAAGTAATGAAAAACAGAGGAGATGCAAGCTGGTAGCGGGTTTGGGGATTAAAAAACGTTGTGGACATTTTGTTTGTGTGGTACTTTAAATGTGTTAGGGCGGTTGGATCATAACTGGAGGGGTTGTTCATTTTCTGAGCAGGG
>CAIVEH010000108.1 GCA_903904855.1 uncultured Bacteroidota bacterium
TACCGGGACGTTCGCAGTATTGATTAATTATAATTTAGTCAGTTAAAAATCATTTCCCTGCAGGAGCAGCAGTTTTCGGCTTGGTGGCATCATATTTGGTGTTTTGCTCAGCATTAAGTACCGACTTGATCTGCTGATCTTTTGCCATCTGCATCTGCATTGCCTGACCCTGGCCCATGCCGCCATTCGCCCTGGCCATCTGATCTTCTTTTGCATAATGAAGCTCTATCTCATATATGCGTTTGTACTGATCTTCATTCAATCCAAGCTGCTTCTTATATATTACAGCCCTCTTTTCTGCAGCAGATTCAGGAGTTGGCGCCTGGCGCACTGCATTTGAGTGCGAGGCAACAGGTTTTGATTGGCCGGCTGGCGCAACACCTTGTCCGAATGATACCAGGCTTGCGGCTGCAATAAAGGAACCAGTAAGAATTAACCTTTTCATATTTATTAGTTTTAGTGGTTTTAAAATAAAGTACCAAATTAGAATAATAATTGCAAATAACCGAAAAAGTAATTATTTTTTTTGTAAACTATAATCAATTTTTCCCTAAGACCCTTGCCTGCAGCCCATTTCACAGAATAGTTAATTTTTCAATAGGAAAAACACCCTTCAATTTTCAGTTAATAAAATTTTACTATTTCCTATTAAAAAAGTATGAACCGGAAGGATCATCATCACTTATTCAAAATCTTTATACAGCAAATACTTCCTCCTTATCTTTTTAAACGCTTTCAATTTTACTTTCCAGCTATCCCTTATTTCCTGTTCATCAACTCCTTTTTTTATCATTTCTTCAATGGCGGGCGTACCACACAATTTTGTAAAAAATGGCGTGAAGAACTTATCCTTATCCTCATTTGCAGCATACGCCTTTAATATCCAGCCAAGGCTCAGCCGATTATTGATCTTTTTCAGCACATCGCCGGGATTTTCACCGGTTGTTTCACCATAGCAAAGCTTGCCTTCGCCAGGTGGCTTTTTGGCTCCCGGCCCGCTCACGGGCATAAAGCTGTAGCTGTATTTACTTTCAAAGCCGGGGCAACCATATTGCTCAAAAGGCCTGCTGGTGCCGCGCCCAACGCTAACAGGCGTTCCTTCAAACAGACACAACGACGGATAAGAATAGATAGCCGTCATTGTCTTCAGATTGGGTGATGGCGCGACAGGAAGCCTATACTTTTTGGTATGATCGTAATTGGAGCATTTAATCACTTTCATATCCATCTTCGCTGCCTCATTAAAGAGATGCTCCCCTGCCAGCATTGCAGCATATTCGCCACTGGTCATACCATACACCACCGGTATTTGCTGCATACCCACAAATGATTTCTGATCAGGTTCCAGCACTGGGCCATCTACATAAAAACCATTGGGGTTGGGCCGGTCGAGTACAATAAACTGCTTCCTGTTTTCGGCACAAGCCTCCATGCAGTATTCCAGTGTAGATATGTAGGTATAAAACCGTGCACCCACGTCCTGCAGGTCGTACACCACCACATCCACATCAACCAGGTCTTCAGGTTTGGGTTTCTTATGGCTGCCATACAGCGAAATTACAGGCAGACGGGTAGCGCTGTCGGTCGAATTATCTATATGCGCCCCGGCATCTTCATTGCCCCTGAAGCCATGCTCCGGCACAAATATTTTCACCACTTTAATGCCGCGTTTCATTACCATATCCAGTAAAGAAGAATCGCCCACAACTGATGTCTGGTTAATGATCAGTGCAACGCGCTTGTGCTGTAATAACGGAATATAATTTCCGGGGGTAGCATCGGCAGGCTTAATGCTTTCATCGAAGATGTTTTGGGCAAATGCTCCAATACCAAAACAGACTGATATCAATAGGATAACCATCTTAATTCTCATTCCGTAATAATAATTTTCCCTAAAGATAACTTCCCATCACTTATATTAATGTAACTTGCACGCTTTATTTAATTTTCAAAAGAGAAAAAATGCAAAAGGTACAAAAAGGAGATAAAGTAAACGTACACTATCATGGCAAACTGGCCGATGGGTCGGTATTTGATAGCAGTGAGGGCCGCGAACCGCTTGCATTTATTGCAGGTGAAGGACAGGTCATCAAAGGTTTTGACGATGCAGTACTCAGTATGGAAATCGGGGACAAGAAGACTGTAGAAATCCCTGTTTTGTATGCCTATGGCGAGCGCAATGACGATATGGTTATGGAATTCCCGATAAGTGATTTTCCGGCTGATATGAAACCGGAAGTAGGTATGGAACTGCAGATGGGCGATAATGCGGGTAATATTTTCGCTGTGGTGATTGTGGAAGTGAAGGAAGAATCAGTGATCCTGGATGGCAATCATCCTCTGGCCGGGCATGACCTGACTTTTGAAATTGAGCTGGTTTCTATAGGGGAGTAGGATTTGTAAAAAAATATCACGTCGATGGGCGTTGCCCACCGAACTGTGATTTTGCCCTTGCAAATCGTTCCGTAGTTATAAGAAAATATTGTCCTGATATTATTATAAAATAGAAAAGGTGGCCTAACGACCACCTTTTCTATTTTATGTTTTTGCTGTTAATCATTATCAGCAGTAAGTTTCGAATGCCTGTTTCAGGTTTGCAGCAATCATCATTGCCGGGCGGCCTTCAATGTTGTGGCGCTCTATCATATGTACCACTTTACCGTCTTTAAGCAATGCGATGGCAGGTGATGAAGGAGGATAAGGCAGCAACCATTGGCGGGCCTGCTTTACGGCATCAACATCGAATCCGGCAAAAGTAGTTGTAATACGGTCGGGCCTTTTGGTAGTATTCTCTACTGCCATAACCACAGCCGGCCTAGCCGAACCTGCCGAACAACCGCATACACTGTTGATGAACAGCAATGTGGTACCTTCCTGCTTCAAAGCTGCATCTACATCTGCAGGAGTGAGCAACTCTTCAAAACCATGGCTGGTTACTTCAGCCTTCATCGGCGAAACTATATATTCAGGATACATTGTAATGAATTTTATTTCCGCAAAGTTACGGAGTATTTTTTTTCTGCTGAAATAACAGGATAGTTAAAATCAATGATGCCAGAAATCAACTTATGATCGTAAACAACATCAGATCGATAATAATATACCTCAGACTATTACCACCAAGACTTACTTGATACCCAGCTTTGCTTTAGCCAAAGGCAGGATATTATCAGCATCCTTGCCATACAACAAAGCGCCACCGCTTTTGTCAATAACATAATCGTAGTTATGCTCCTTAGCAACCGCTTTAATAGCTTTATCGGCCTTGTCCAGTATAGGTGCATAAACATCCTGCTTCTTCTGCTGAATTTTCTCCTGGGCGCTTTGCTGAATAGCTTCAATACGCGACTGGAGATCCTGTATTTCCTTACCCTTTACTTCTTTCATAGCCTCAGTCATTGTCTTCTCTCCACCCTGGTATTGCTGAACCTTTGTCTGGTAGTCCTTCATCATTATTTCAATCTGACTCTGGAAGTCTTTCTGATACCTTGCAAGTTCTGAGTCAGCCTTGGCTTTTTCGGGCATAGATTGTAATAGTTCGGCTGATTCTATCCAACCTATCTTCGGGCCTGCTTGTGCATAAATGACGCTGCTTGAGAGTAAAGTGCAAGCCAGGATAACTACGATTTTTTTCATTTTTGTATATTGCTTTATTTATTTTTTTAGATGTGCAAAGTAAAAACCATTATTTGTTTATTCCAAGAATTTTCAGAACATCCTCACTGCGGTCGAGTTTAGGGTCGGCATAAAACAATGTAACGCCACCCGCTTTATCCAGCACCAGATCATATCCCTTTGATGAGGCCATTTTCTGTACTGCATTAAAAACCCTGTCCTGAACCGGTTTCACAAATTCCTGGCGCTTCTTGAAGAGGTCGCCTTCATAACCAAAACGTTTTTTCTGGAGGTCTTTGGCTTCTTTTTCTTTGGTAACAATTTCGTCTTCGCGTTTTTTACGCATGTCGTCAGAAAGCATTGGCTTTTCGGCCTGGTAGCCTTTATACATCTTGTCGACATCGGCCATCATCTTGTCGATCTCTTCCTGCCAACCTTTGGAGAGGTTATCGAGTTTATTCTGTGCATCCTTATAATCATTCAATTTTTCAAGGATGTACTTAGAATCAATAATACAATAATGCTGCTGAGCCTTAACGCCTGTAGCAGACAGCAAAATAAACAATGCACTGATCAATAAGTTTTTCATAAACAAAGATTTTAAAACTATCCTATTACCGGACTTTGATTAAAAACAATTTGCAATTTTGACTTTTATTACCTGTAAAAGTTCAACTGCATTTCACTGATCTTATTATTTTAACAATGCGCTTTATTTCAGTTATGGACCTTGATAAACCTTATCGGAACCGGAATATTATTCCGGTTCAAACCCAAGCATAAAATTAAACTTCGAAATATCTTTAAAGCCAGTAATACCATTTGAAGGATTATACCTGTCTACGCCAATGCCATAATCAAGACCCAGCAAACCGAACATGGGCAGGAATATCCTGATGCCTAAACCAACATCCCTGTTCAGTTTGAAAGGATTGTAGGAGGAGAAATCACTCCAGGCATTAGCTGCATCTGCGAATGCCAACCCATATATGGTTGCAGTAGGACTGAGAGAGAACGGATAGCGCACCTCAGCCTGATATTTATTGAAAATTGTTCCGGAAGACTGGTAAACCTCGTATCCTCTCTGGCTGACAATATCTTTACCAACAAAGTAAGAATAACCTGATAAACCATCGCCACCCACCTGGAAACGCTCGAAAGGAGAGTACCCAATACCTGAATTATAATAACCGAGAAAGCCGCCTTTGGCAACAAAACGAAGCACAAGATTACCGTAAAGCTTCTGGTAAAAATCGGCAGTGTATTTATATTTATGGTACTCAATTACCTTGTACTTCTCCTGGTATGATTCAAGGGAATAATTATTACCCGAGAATGAGCTAAAAGGCGGAGTAAACTGGAATGTAAATGAAAGATTTGAACCAGACCTTGGGTAAAGGGGCTTATCAATAGAATTGCGGGAGATGATGAACTTGAAATGGAAGTCGTTACTGTAGCCATCGGTAAAATTAGGTACAAGTGCATAATCCTTAAGCCGGTAATTGTTGTAGTAAACCCCGTAGTTAAAGATAAAGAAGTCATCGGGCCAGCGGAGCCGTTTTCCCATAGACAAACCACCACCTACCATTCTCAGAAAAGCCAGATTGGGATTGGAACCAATTGCTGCAGCAGAATACTTGCTGTAAACAATATTAGCGGTAAGTGCGTTTGGTTTATGGCCACCGAGCCATGGTTCGGTAAATGAAGTGTTTAATGAATTATAATAGGCCCCGTTGGAGGAATAATTCACTGAAAATTTCTGGCCATCACCTACCGGCAGCGGGTTCCACATGCCTGGCCTGAAAATATTGCGGATAGAAAAGTTATTGAATGTAATGCCGACATTGCCGTAGAAATTAACGCCGCCGCCAAAACCTGCAGAAAGCTGCAACTGGTCGCTGGATTTTTCAACCACGGTATAATCAATGTCCACAGTACCATCTTCGGGATGAGGCTTTGGAAGTATAACAATCTTTTCCTGATCAAAGAAACCAAGGTTGGCTATCTCCCTTTGTGAATTAATGAGATCGGCGCGGCTGAATTTATTTCCAGGTAAGGTTCTGATGTTTCTGCGGATTACATTTTCATTGGTACGCTCGTTTCCTGCAATATTTATGTCCTTGATAGTAGCCTGCGGCCCTTCGGACATGTGCATTTCGAAGTTAATAGTATCATCTTTTACAGAAGTTTCAACCGGCTCCACATTAAAGAACAAGTATCCATCATCCTGATATAGGCTATAAACATCCTCACCGTTGCCATCTGCACTCAGCTGTTTACCAAGCCTTGTTTCGAGTTGGTGTGCATTGTACACATCTCCCCTCTTTATTGCCAGAATACGGCTCAGGAATTCGCTGGAATATTTTGTATTTCCTTTCCATGTTATGTCTCCGAAATAATATTTATGACCCTCTTTTACTTTAATATCAATATTCAGGTTACCGTTGTTTACCTGGTATATAGTATCAGAAACTATAGTAGCATCGCGGTAACCGAGTGTATTGTAGTGGTTGATGAGCGATAGTTTGTCTTCATCATATTTCACCTGGTTGAATTTGGAAGAAGAAAATAATTTGAACCTGAAATACTGATCGAGGGCATCCATGGTTTTAGTTAGGTAGAGAAAACCAAACTGCCCCATGTAGTTACCGAAAGTCCGTTCAGGTACAGGATATGCGTTTACTTTATTGTCGGGATGCAAAGTAAACCGTGACATTTCTTTGGTACCTTTCAGGGTATGTTTTAGGCTTGCTTCGCTGGCATGTTCTTCGCCAACAATATTGATCTGGTTAATGCGCGATTTGTTGCCTTTTACAATAACAAAAGTAAGGCCCACCTTATTTACTGCACCGGTATCAATTCTTTCGATTACTGATACCTGCACCCTGCCAAAACCTTTATCGGTGTAGAATTTTTTAATACGCACTATAGCCTCTTTCTTTGTTGCGTCGGTTACAACTTTATTGGTAACCAAAGAAAGTTTGGTTTTAATCTCCTTAGCTTCCCCAGCTTTAATGCCCCTGAAATTATAGTAACCAAGGCGTGGGCGCTCTTCTACCGCAATATTGATAAATACTTTATCCTCTATTTTCTTTGTGATAGTGATATTGACATTGGAAAACAACTCCTGTTTCCAGAGCGCCTTAATAGCCTTAGCAATGTGCTCATCATTAGGCAAGGTAAGTTTCTGACCAACCACCAGGTTGGTAACAGCAATCAATAAATCCTGATCCAGGTATTTGGCACCGGTTACGGTAATACCAGCAAGTTCAAATTCTTTGGGCTTGGCAATCTCAGGAGAGGATTGAGTCTGCTGCTTCATTTTATTGAGCCCTTGCTTACCGCCACCTAGCTGGGCATAAGTATTTTGCAGAAACAAAACACAAAAAATCAATAAACTATTTCTGAAAACGCCTTTATACATGCTGGGTTGTGTTCGTTTGTATTTGTTCACTTGTTTTGCCAAAGCGGCGTTCGCGCTGCTGGTAATTCAGCAGGGCTTCAATTAAGTCTTTTTTCCTGAAGTCGGGCCAATGCGTATTGGTAAAATAAAACTCGGCATAAGCAAGCTGGTAGAGCAAATAATTGCTTACCCGGAATTCACCGCTAGTGCGTATCATCAACTCAGGATCCGGGAATTCTGAAGTGTATAAATAGTTTTTAAAACTATTCTCGTTAATATCTTCAGGCTTCAGCTTACCGGCAGCCACATCCATTGCAATTTTGCGGGCGGCTTCGGCGATTTCCTGCCGGGAACTATAACTAAGCGCCAGAACCAGATTCAGCCCTGTATTTTTGGATGTAAGCTCCATTGCTTCATTCAATTCTTTCTGGCAGATGGCTGGCAAACTGGCAAAATCACCAATAATGTGAAGCTTCACATTATTTTTATCGAGTTCATCAATTTCCTTCCTGATAGTATTAACCAGCAATTCCATCAGTGCATTTACTTCCTCTACTGGTCTGTTCCAGTTTTCGGCCGAAAACGCATAAAGAGTAAGATATTGGATGCCGATTTCCGCACAGGCATTGACAATTTCCCTTACACTTATTACGCCCTGATGATGGCCAAATACCCTGTCTTCGCCTCTTTCCTTAGCCCAACGGCCGTTGCCATCCATTATTATGGCAACATGCTTTGGCAGCTTATTTAAGTCGATTGATTCGAGGAGGCCCATCAGGTGTTATTACGAAAAGTGTGCGAAGATACAAAAATAGGCTCTGCAGGGTGGTAACAAAAAATGAATTAGTAGTTTAACTCGATTTTAACTGCAAAACTTTACAATATATTAAATTCACTTACTATTCATTTTCTTTTAATTCAAGAGTATAAATGGTGGTATGAACAAATAAATTGTGAACCTGAAACCTTATTTAAAGAGAACGGGTAGCAATGCTACCCGTTCTCTTTAAATATATAATCTGATTATGGTAAACCAATACCCGGCTTACGGATTAGTTAATTTTCTACAACAATTCTGAAAGTACCATTACCTTCCTGAGAATGAACACCCAGAATGTAAATACCATCAGCAAGCGTATTGTTGGTATTGATCTGCTCCTTAAGCAGGCCATTAACTGCAGTTGTCTTGCTGCTGTATACCACCTGGCCAAGCATATTGGTTATTTCGAAATCCACCTGCTCATTGGTTGTGCCAATTGTTCCGGTGATAGTGAAATTACCATTATTCGGATTTGGTGTTACAGTGATGTTGGCACCATTTAAATTAATTTGCTGAACGCCAACAGGATGAACTTTAAATACCACTGAATTAATAGCTGACATACCGCAAACGTCATTACGGGTAACCATACAGCTTACAGAATCTTTATCGGCAAAAGAACTCCTGTAGAAAGTATTGGATGTAGCAGCAGCAACAGGAGCATTATTCAGATACCACTGGTAAGAAGGATTAGTGCCTCCGTTATAAACTGTAGCCACCAGGGTATCCGGTTTTCCAGCAGTCAGATACAGACCGGGATAACTTGCGATTGTCACATAAGGAACAATCGGAGTATCAACCTTGACATCAATTACATTACTGTATGCAGTAGTAGCCAGCTTACACTGGTAATCACTGTTAAGTATGCAATAAATGTGATCTCCGTTTGATGGAGTGAAGGAATAAGAAGAAGCTGATGAAACGTGGATTGTATTCAACACCCAGGTGTATGATGGTGTATACCCTCCGAAAGCAGGAGTTGCATTAACTGTAACAGGAGAATAAAGGCATACCTCAGAATCAGGAGTAGCAGTAATAGCAAGTGTAGGCGTACCCCACGGCTTAACGGTCATCAAAACAGTATCCATTACTGAATCAGGAATTGCACAAATCTCATTGCTTACCAATTTTACAACTACAACATCGCCATTATTGGGGATGTATGTATAATCCATGCTGTCGGTACCAACATTGGCACCATTCTTGATCCAATGGAAAGCCGGAGTTGAACCGCCATGAGTAAATGATGTAACACTGAAAGTACTGCTAGTACCCACGCAAAGCGTATCGCCCATACCAGATGCCATACTTACTGTAGGAATAACAACCGGAATGATTGTAATGTATGCACTATCATTCATGTTAACTGAACATCCTGTAACTGTATTTGTTGCCATAACAGAATAACTTCCGGCAGCAGTATGAAGACCAAAGCTCAATGCAGCATTTGTACCCGCCAAAGGACTTCCGGTACTGGTTCCTGTATGATATAACTGATAATTCACCAAAGTATCAGACATACTCAGACTTACTGTATCGCCAGTTCCACCAGCGCAGTAGCTACCGCCTCCGGTAACTGAATAAACTGCAGGTAAAGCATTTACAGTAATGGTATAGTAAGCAGAGGAACAACCGGTAAGCAGTGTATAACTTACTGTATCAACACCAGCCATAATACCTGAATAAACACCAGTTACAGGATCAATTGCACCTAAAGTATAATTAGCGTTGTCCCAGTTACCTGTGCCACCATCAGTTAAAGTAATATCTGAACCAACACAAACACTTGTTGGACCAGCAACAGCGCCAGGCAAAGGGTTAACAGTAATAATAGCAATAGCCTGTGCAGATGGACCACCACAAGGATTAGCTAAAACATAAGTAATTGTATCGGTTCCGGTTACAACACCAGTAACAACACCAGTAAAAGAGTCAACGGTAGCAATGGAAGGATTACTGCTCACCCAAACACCACTCACATCTCCGGTAGGATTTGAAAGTGTATTTACATCGCCGGGGCAAAGAGGAATATTTCCAGCAATAGCTCCAGGAGCCATGCAGTTTGGAGTAAGTAACACCATACCATCACCAGTGGCAACAGAATAGCCCTGTGTATGAATAACAGAAGTTGCTAAAACCGGATCAGTATAAGAAGATCCGCCACCGCCGCCGCCATTATGATAAACACCAGAATTACCACCCCACCAGCCGCCTCCGCCGCCACCAACAGAGTAAATGTCTGGAGCACCGCCCTCACCAAAAGTTCCCAATACATAACCAGTTGCACAAGCTGGCCCGGTCTGACCACCGCCACAAGCTCCGCTGCCGGCGGTACCACCAACCAAATCACCACCAGCACCACCAACCTGATCAAAATCACCGCCACCGCCGCCACCGCCGGCAACTACAAGACGATCGGTATAAGAACTACCTGAAGCAGAAATACGAATATCGCTGGCTCCACCGCCAGCAGCGGCATAAGTGGATCCTATACCACCGCCATTGCCACCGCCATTGAATCCACCAGGAGCGTAACCGGATGACACCCAATCACTGCCTTTTCCACCTACATAAATATACAATACCGTTCCTGCCGTTACTGCAATGTTACACTGCACACGGCCACCCAGAGTAACCGGGTTGGCTGAACAGCAATTGTAAGCCTCACCACCAGCAGCACCAATAGCATCAACTGTAAGTTGAGTAGCTCCTACCGGAACTGTATAAGTCTGAACAGAGCCCAGATAATTATAAGTTGCAGTCTGGGCAAAAACACTCAGGCTTAACCCAGAAATGGCTGTTACAAGGATTAGTAGTTTTGTAGAAAAAAATGATCTCATACTCTGATTTTTAATTTCGAAATTTAATTTTGCTTTTATAAACTCTCACTTCTAAAAACCGGTTTTAAGCCCAGCTTTAATATTACTTTAATGTATAACGTTAAAATCCTGCACGAAATTACAACCATTTTGGTTGCAAAATACCTTTTACCGAAAAATTTATACTAAAGTTTACATTGAAATCATCTGCCTGCTTAAATAGATTTTTGCTCTATCTGTAATATAGTGCCTAAATGATGCATACCACCCAGTCAGCCTATCACATGCACACAATACTATATTAATATTTAGTTTCTCAACACAAACTTTCATGAAAATTTCCAATCAATAATGATACATACTTAATGACTTAGATTTAGTGTAAAAAAGATAATTCCACTAACAAAAGAATTCAGTACCTTGTAACGCGTTTCTTACTACACTCATTAAATGTCGGGCGCTATTTTTAATTTTTTATCGAAAAAGTTATGAACCTCTTTGTTGGCAATCTTAATCCTGAAACAACAATCACCAATTTGCGCGCATTGTTTTCAGAGTTTGGCGAAATTGTTTCCGCCAAAATTATTTATGATAATGCAACCGGTATGTCGCGGGGCTTTGGTTTTGTGGAATTGGCTGATAAATTTCAAGCCTTCGACTGTATTGATAATATCGATGCAACCTATTTTGAAGGTAATGTAATTTCAGTTAAGGAAGCAAAGCAAAATAATACAAAACCTGGCCATGGCGGCGGCGGTAATAAATCTTTCAGAACCCGTACACCACGCCCAGGAGGCTTCAACTCTTCCAGGCCAGCTGGCTCAGGCCCATCAAGACCCGGAAGTTACAATTCCTCCCGACCACAAAATGGCCCGGTATCTACGCGCCCGCAAAACAGTTACAATTCACTGCCACGGCCCGAAAGAAAAACCGATATCGAAATAGACAGGTTCAACCGACTGGATTAATCCTGTTATATGTTGATGCTATAATGATGAGGGATATTTTCAGAAAAAACTTTTCACTTTCTGAAGAAGTCTACTGTTAGTTTCAGCCCGTCTGAAAACTGAAGTGTTGGCTCATAACTCAATAACTTCCGTGATCTGGATATGTCGGCAAGAGAATCACGAATATCTCCGGAACGAGGCTCCCGGTAGGATGGCTGATGGGGTATATCCAACAACTCCCTTATTGAATGGTATAAAAAATTCACACTGAAATTACTACCCACTGCCACATTATATACTTTACCAAATGCATCAGAGTTATCAGAAAGCATAGCTCTGATATTGGCCTGAACAGCATTCTCTACATAGGTAAAGTCACGGGTTTGTTCGCCATCACCATTAATGTAAACAGGTAAATGTGATGAAATGCCTTTTATGAACAAAGGAATAACTGCAGCATAAGGGCCTTCAGGGTCCTGCCGTGGCCCGAAAACATTAAAATATCTGAGCCCTGCGGCTTTCATACCATATAATTCGCAGAAAACTGCAGCATACAATTCATTGGTTTTTTTTGTTACTGCATATGGCGAAAGTAAGTTTCCGGTACGGTCTTCTACTTTGGGCAGGTTAGGCTCATCGCCATATACAGAAGAAGAAGAAGCATAAACAAACGACTTAACCCCTGCATTCTTTGCCGCAGTAATCATATTTACAAAACCGCCTACATTAACTTCATTTGTTGCTACCGGATCCTGGACAGATCTTGGCACTGAGCCAAGAGCCGCCTGATGGGAAATATGATCTATGCCATCGCAAGCAGCAGCACAGACTGTATAGTTACGGATATCTCCCTGTAGAAACTCATAGTTGCTGTAGCTGGCAAACATGGTTACATTCTTTTCGGAACCTGTTGCAAAATTATCCAGTACCCTTACTTTACCTGCATGATTATTGAGCAGGTATTCAACAATATGGGAACCAATAAACCCTGCACCTCCGGTAACAAGAAAGCTCTTGTCTGAAATATCCTTATTGTGAAAAACAACCATTATTGAAAGTTAGAGAGACCATAACCTGAAAACCAGTATTACCTGATTTACACCTGAAGTCTCTGGGATATTCTATAAAACAGAAAAAAGACCGTTCATCAGGAACGGTCCAAAAATCTTAAAGCCGATGATCAGGCTTTTTTCTCAGCAGCAACAGCTGTTTTTTTAGCTATGCGCGCCGGGCGCAATTTGCCAAAACTTCCCAATGTTATTTTTCCGCGTCTTGTACGTTTATCACCTCTTCCCATTTTTACTTATTTTATGTTAAGCTGCAAAAATAAAAAAAAGCAGGGAACTTTCCCTGCTTTATCTTTCAATTGTAATTATTACTTTTTACCTGAACTGATTTTAGTTGAAAATTCTTTGCCCGCCTTGAACTTAGGAACCTTACGTGCTTTGATCTTGATCACAGCACCAGTTTGCGGA
>CAIVEH010000109.1 GCA_903904855.1 uncultured Bacteroidota bacterium
AGCCTATTTGATTGCTTTTGTTACGGTCTGTTTTTTATTTTTAAAAAATAATTTTAAACAAATAAAACAAAATTCATGAACAAGATTAAACATTTAATGTCGTTTGTATTATTGAGCCTATTTTGCCTTTTATTTTATGCATCTAAAACACAGAAGCATTTAGTAGTAGCCCATGAAGATATAAAAAAACCTAATTATGATTATGTACCTGTAGAAACAAATATTAAAACAGGGATTGCCATTGCGTTGGTAAATCCAATTTTTGCAAGGGATATGAAATATTCGAATAATAGGCTTTTCGCAGATTTTTCGAAACACATGGCAACAGATTATGAAGAAATGCTAACAAAAAGAGGGTATACTTTAAGAGGACCATTTCAAAGTGTGGATGACATGGTATATAATGATAAAGTTGCTTGTCCTTTGTTTTTACAGCCAGAAATTGAAATTAATTTTGATTGTAGCCAAATTTTTGTTAAACCTTATAATCAAACCTATTTTAATGGCATAGATAAACCCTCAACACAAGAAACATTTTATTTATTTAGTGGTACATTAATGATTGATGGACATATAAATATGGTATTCAGTGAACCCTTTACTAAAGAAAAAATAAAAGTACTCAGTATATCAATTCCTCAGAAGTCGGTGCTAATTCATGATGTTCATGCATATAAAACGAATGACTTCATAGCAACAATCTCAATTAGTGAGGAAGGCGAGCTAATGAATCCAATATATGCGGCTCTTGAAGATATTTATCAATCCAGTTTTAAAACCGCTTATAATCACCTTGATCCTCATGAAATAAATGATTACGCGGGTGATTCAAAAAGGATTAGAGAGAAAAGTAATTTTATGAGCAAGTAGGATCTGCTGAAAAAGGTCGCTTCATCCAATACATACCGAAACTGGTCTTAAGGAAAGAATACATCACCCAGTGACAAAGGAGGATGGCATTGAGAATATGACGAATCAAATCTTGCCGAACAGGGTTGTATCCTGACCACCATTAAGTCTCCGAAACGTATATCACTTATAGTAGATTATCGCTGCTTACTTTTTTTAAGTAATAGTCTCTCTCCATTTTGTAGATAAAAGTGAGAACCTTGGCTTCGAAATCGGAAATGTCAATATTGATAAAGACATCCAGATGCTTGTCTGAATACATCACCGCTACGGTCAAGTAAGCCGTTTATACTCAAATCGGATTCGGACTCGAAAGAAGTGCTCCAAAATGCGCCAGAAGCCGATTTTATATGTTGCCAGCTTCGTCGTCAGCTCTCTTGATTCTGGTTCTGACACCTTTTGAATTCATTCTCTACTTAAGCAATTGAGCATTGATTCAATGTAGAGCAAGTAGGAATTTATCCAACTCATGTTCGTTCTTAAAATAAACATCTCTTGGCCGACTCCCGCTGGCTGGTCCAACAATTCCGGCTGCTTCTAACTGGTCCATAATTCTTCCTGCACGATTGTAACCTAAATTTAAACGTCTCTGAAGATTTGAAGTAGAGCCGGACTGCATTTGAACAACCAAACGAGCACAGTCGTCGAATAATTTGTCCCTATTTGCCATATCAACTATTGTTGTGCTGGTTCGTCGATCATCATCAAAGTCAGGAAGTTCAAACGCAGATCTATAGCTTTTCTGTCCGGCAATGAATTCCAATACTCTTCCAACTTCCGGTCTATCTACAAAAGCACATTGTACTCTTTCAAGTTCATTATTAACGGAAACGAGCATGTCTCCGTTTCCTATTAACTGTTCAGCACCGGAAGTATCAAGTATTATACGAGAGTTGGCTTTGGAAGTTACTTTGAAAGCAATGCGGCCCAAAAAATTGGCCTTAATGTCACTTGTTATGACTTCAGATGAAGGATGTTGCGTTGCAATTATCATGTGTATGCCAACCGCCCTGGCAATATGCGAAAGCCGGGTTAGCGGCTTTTCGACTTCTCTGCCATGTAAAATAATTACGTCGGCAAATTCGTCAATCACTAACACTATGTAAGGCATGAATTTGTGCCCTAATTCTACATCTAAACTACGACTGAGGAACTTACCGTTATACTCTTTTATGTGTCTCACGCCGGCATTCTTAAGTAGTTCATAGCGATCATCCATTTCTCTACAAAGTGCATTTAAGGCATCTGAAACACTGCCGGCATCGGTAATGATACACTCCTTCTGGTAAGGTAACTTAGCAAGAAAATGCTTTTCAATAGCTTTGAAAATACTAAGTTCAACCCGCTTTATGTCAACCATGACAAACTTCAGTTGTGATGGATGTTTCTTAAACAAAAGGGATACCAAAATAGAGTTGATACAAACAGATTTGCCTTGTCCTGTGGCACCGGCTAACAATAAGTGTGGTAATGAGGCCAGGTCAACTATATAATCACTGTTGTCCATCTTTCTTCCAAGAGCAATTGGCAAACTCATCTGGTTACTTGCGAATAGCTCTTTCCGAATTAGTGAACTCATCGATACCGTTTGCCGATATTGATTAGGTATACTAATGCCTATAGTTCCCTTCCCTGGTATCGGAGCTATGATATTTATTCCTGGGGCATTTAGTGAGAGTGCTATATCCTCTTTTAGTTTAACGACCTTGGCTATACGCACACCAAGTTCAGGAACTATCTCAAACAAGGTATCAGTAGGTCCTACGCTTGCGCTTATTCGTTGAATCCCCACCCCAAAACTCCTAAGAGTATCTATAAGCTGGTTTTTGTTCTTCTCCAGCTCATCCAGATCTACATTGTCAGCATTAGGCTCTTCGAGAAGGTCAATGGACGGATATATATAGTCTGGAAAATCTAAGTCCGGTAAGTAAGTATCCGTCTTATAGTTTTGAATAGGACTCGCCGGAATTATTATGTGTTCAACAGATATTTTAGGTTGCGGTATTATTACAGGTTCTTCATTATCAATTCGCAAAGTCTCTATCTTTACACTTAGCTGGCTATCTATCTGAGAGTTATCAGCTATAGTATCCACGAGTTCTCCTACTTGTTCACTCGGTTGTAATTTCTCCTTATTATCACCTAAAATCTTTTTGAACCAGGAAAGCATATTTAGTATTGTTTGACTTTCTTTTTGCCACCAAAATGAATACAGTGGCTTGGCAATATACTAATATATTATCCATATTAGCCCTCTTGCCCGCTATTATCAGACAAAACAGAAGGATTCATTTTTTCCACGGAACGCTAAAGCCGTGCTAAAGCCCTCAAATTATTTCCCGGTGCGGACTTTACCTGCTACCCTTGCTGTGTACTAAATCTAAAATCAAATTTTATGAACAAACAAGTAATCGAGTTCCTGACCAACAATCCGAACTCAAATAAGGGACAAATAGCAGACGCAGTAAATCTCCGTGGCCTGGGATTGTTTAACCTGATAAAGAAGATGCTGAGCGATGGACAAATCACCTCACAAGGAGTAGGACAGGAAACAACCTATTCGATTTCAGAAGCCGACGGCATCGAAGCGGTGACCGATGAACAAACGGTAGTTGATAAAACTCCTCTGTCACAAGTTGGTACCGAAGAAGTAACGGGAACAGGCGAACAAAACGAGCAGAATCATGAGGCTGGTGCAAAAGATGAAAACAGCAAGAAGGGTGACGATAAAGTTGAAGAAGCTTCCGCTAAGGCAACGACAAGCCGGGATAACAGCAAGTACAAATTCAACGATCAAGATGATCTCGGCAAGGGGCCATTGGTGAGGGCTGTCGTGGCAAAATATGTTGAGGATCACCCGGATGCGACATACAAGCAGCTAAAAGAAATCTTCCCCGATACATTAATGAAGCGATTTGGAGTGTTCGCCAACGAAGCTGAGGCAAAGAAACTGTCGGGTAACAAGCCACGTTATTTCCTTAAACCTGAGCAGATGATAAAGATCAAGGGGCAGAAAGAGCCGATTGCGATCTGTAACCAGTGGACGGCGGCATTGATCGAACCGTTCATCAAGGTGGCTAAGGAGCTTGGGTACAAGATCAAATAGAATCCAAAGTTTCTGTGAATTTAAACGGGCATCATGTTGGTGCCCGTTTTTCGTTTGTATGGTTGTTCCATGGTTGATATTGTTTGTTTCTCGTCCGACCGTTCGCTGGCTTGTTATAAGCCGTTTATACTCTAAAACAGTTTGGAGGCTCCTCACAAGCCCCGAAACGCGCCAGGAGAGCGATCATTGAGATTTGTGTTGCTGTAGATTACAAACGAACATTAACTACAGGGATTTGCGCGCGAATTATTTTTCACATGACACTTATAGTCCGTTGGCTTATTCGCGACATTTTAAGACCTTTACCGAACATGAAAATAGGATACACAAAAACAGAACAAGCGTACTTGCAAGTTGTTGGGCAGAAGATCAGGGAAGCCCGGCAGAACCTTGGGCTATCGCAAGAGAAATTCGCACTGGTCTGCAAGCTGGACAGAACCTACATCAGCGACGTTGAGCGTGGGGAACGCAACATATCGTTGTTGAACCTGTGGAAGATTGCCAAAGCACTCAAAATAAATATCCCTACTCTCATTTGAGTGTCTGGATGGATTCTTTTTTTACTGAGCGCTCTAATTCATCCGCTTGTGCATTTATTCTTTTTTCTTCATTGCTACACAGTTTACGGAAGAAAAAGATCATCATGATTCCAAGCGCAAGCATTGAAATCGTTTCAAAACCGAGATGATAGTTAGGATCGATACAAAAAACCAACAGCCCCAATATCCAAATAATAGGCCCCAGTTTAATGACTAACCGTCCACCCCCAGCCCACATTGATGCCTCACCCCTTATAGCTTCGACTTGTTTTAAGGTTGGAATCGTTACCGTAACCTCCTCATGGGTTTTGTTCAGGATAGCATGAAATTTTTCAGCAAGAACTAATTCTTTAGTTACTAATTTCTGTAGATTTGATTTGATTTTATCGACCACGGCAAAAGCTGTTTCATTCAAAGTATGCATCTGTTGCAAGGATGTGCTGGCATTTACATATTCGTTGAAACTGATTGCCGTAAAGCCAGCGGATACAATTGTGCCCATAACGCTACCTCGCCGGTCGCTTCTAAAGGTGCTCATTGTTCCTATGACTGTTGCCAAGGCAGCTTGCACCATTCGAAGATGTGCCTGATCCATTGCTTTTCCCGTGAGTATAATAAGATCGTATAGGCTCTTTATTACTTCCATTGATGTTTCGATAGCTATGGTTTCGATTTCCGAAATTTTACTTTCGTCGATGCTCTTTGCTTTCTGGAAACAATAAAATATCTCATCGACTGGAACATTATCCAAAAGTTGACCGTATTTTGATATTCCAATACCACACCAGGCTTCAGTGCTGTTAGTTTTCGCAGCAATCTCCTTATATTTTTCTTCTGCCTCCTTAAAACGTTTCCCACGTAACGCCATTTCGGCCATTTCGTAGTTGAAGGATACTTCTTGTTCGGTCATTATCAACAGATTTAAGTGCTAAAGTAGCATATACTTACGAATATGTCATTGTCGCTCCCACATACAAGTTGGAATTTGATGCCCAGAAATGGCACAGATTCGAGATCAGGAACTACTTCAAAGAATCGCCCTCAAGTTGAAACAACTCAGGGAGAGGAAAGGACTGTCCCAGGAACAGATATACAACGAGACCGACATCCACATCGCCAGGATAGAAACAGCCAAGGTCAATGTATCAGTGAGTACCCTGTCGAAACTGTGCGAGTACTTCGAAATATCTTTATCCGAATTTTTCAAACAGATTTGAGGTTAGCTTCTTCCTGTGCAAAGCCCAGTGCGAATTCTTGAAACGAATTCCATATTGAAACATTCGCAATAGGGTATACAACAAGCCGAACTCGGTTAAGGAGTTCGGCTTTCGCTCTGCAGAGCGTTACAACACAAATTTCTTTTTCAGGGGACTTTAATTTTCACGAGTGTAATGACCGTCTCAAAAGAAATCCGCACGTATGGCGCACCGCGCGGCAAACAAAATACAACATAAAACCTCGGCATAACGGATACACACCCAACGGGACCGTCGTACCAGTAACTATGTGCGTTTTTGCAAGTGCAGTTTAACACACAAAGGATTACCGATTGCCACATTTGCGCAAGTTTTGCGTTTAACGAATGCAGGATAGCACAGGCCGTACCCGTTAAGATTCAGCCCGCACTATAACCGAAAAACAATTATTTAATCCCATTGAAGTTATTGGGTTTATTCTCTCCAAAGAGGAAAATCCCTTGCTGGAATGAATACGTCCACGTCCTGTTCGTAATCGAGCTCGGTCGTGTCCACCATAATGTATTTTATATAAAATCCTTTATCTTTAACTTCTACGTATTCGCCATAATATTCTGGAAATCGAATATCGCCGTGATGACAATCTATCATAACGAACTCACCCTTTTCGATCTTGTTTTTTCCTTCAGAATTTGTACAATCGAACGTACATAAAAATTCTTGCCACTCTTTCTCATTTGTTTCTCTTCTCATTTATTTGTTTTTGTTTTTTTGTTAAAGCGAAGGAAACAGATAATTCCTGAACCGTCCTGAAACCGAGGACTTTTGTTCACGTTCCCCAGAACCGTATCTTATGTAGTATGCAGGAAGTAAACAAAATGCCTCATTCATAGAGAGACAACTCAATATGAGTGTGGAGTTAGAGAGGTTGTATTTGTTTTGAATTTAGGCTGGCTGCTTGGCTCTAAGCGGTTTGTTTGCTTTCGTGGACCGGTCGTGAATTCGGAGGAAAGAACAGCCAATGCGCGCGATTTCAGCATGGGGGGACTGTGCGCGCACAACAATTTCTCTCAACTGCGCACGGTGATTGTCTAATCTTGGAAAGAATGCGCGCTGTCAGGCTGGCTCAGTGCGCGTTTCATCTACTCGCCATCCGATCCACCGACCCGTTTTCTCGTCAAGCCCTCTGTTCCTCATTTCGATGCGCGCCATTTCAACAGGGTCGATCTTACCGCTAATGATGTCGAGAAGTAATTCCGCGCGCGTTCCGTTGAAGAGGAAAATGGGGTTCTCTTCGTCCAGTATTAGCCCGAGGCTTGCCGCCGCTCTGTAG
Source organism: uncultured Bacteroidota bacterium (assembly GCA_903904855.1). GTDB lineage: Bacteria > Bacteroidota > Bacteroidia > Chitinophagales > Chitinophagaceae > Nemorincola. Next base: position 7,084 of record CAIVEH010000109.1, read on the forward strand.
TGATTTATTTCAGTTTGTGTCATGATTTATCAGGTTTGTTATGTTATCAATGTTCAATGCTAAGCAAAGCTGTCCCGAACTCTACCCAGATGGTACATTCGTCAGCGCTGAAATCAGTCCAAGGAATTTTCTGGGTCTTTAAAACTTTGTCATTCCCGTCAGTACATTTTACAGTCGCGCTATTATCGCTATGTTTTGTTAACGTCCAGACTTGAAATTCTTCTTTTTTCAACGTTGGCAAGTAGCTGGCGATAATGTCCAAAAACCAAAAGCATTCAAATTTTTGCGCCAAAGCCAGCGCACCTTCTGTGATGACCAAGCCGAAATTGTATTTGTAAAGATTTTCAGATCCCCCGCTAAATTCGTTTAAGCTGTCGTTTGCGTTTATCATTTTATGAATTTTAACGCAGTCTAAATCGTTCCGGCGAAAAAGGATAATTAAGCGCGCTAAAATGGCGCTAAGATGGCGCAGGTGAATATTCGCACGATTAAATTCACGGCATGCCTGACAACAAATTTTCAAAAGAGTTCCTCGATGGGGTGAGGTTCTTCCTCCAAGACCATTCACCAGAGCGCATCGACAAGAACTTGAGACTAGTATTTTTTGACTACCTGCGGAACCAACGCGAGGGACTGCCGACAGAGTTCGACGAGGTGCTCGATGATATAGAAGCGCTGTTTACACTCATTGAGATCATGCGGAACGAGAAGTGGGTAAAATAATTTCATTAAACCGGGGTCAATTTCGACATCTCGTATTGATTAATGTGTTAGTGCCGCCTGTATCTTTTGTATTCGCCGAAGAGAAGAATTTGCCATAACTGTCGGACAGAAATAATGTGTTCTAAAATCTAACTATGAAATTAATTTGCCCCTCGTACATTTCTTTCGCACCATCCTCGCCGTAGTTCTCTTTGAAGTAATCGAGGCTCTGCCACCAATCCGGTCTGTTTCCTGGTTCGACAAAGGTCTCGCATTCATTTTGCTCTATCGTTAATTCCGCCTCTGGCTTATGTTCTATCGCCATTTCTGTTTCCTCTCGAATTTGAGTATCCGAAACTCCGCCATTCCAGTTCTGTGAGCCTTTGTCATCGCAACTGATGGTGACCTGCGTACCGCCGACATCCAGGACACATTCCAGTCCAAGGTGGTTGAAGTACGCCCGGATCAATTCGACCGCTTTCTCATCATCCGCCTTCTTGACAATGATCGAATCATGTTTGGTCAGGCAGAACAGGCCGAGCTCTTTCATGTTCGGGTATAGGTTATCTACGAATATCTCCGATTCCAGTTCCTGCAATTCGATAGAAAATAGCCTCGAGTTCTTTTTCTCTTTCTTGAAGCCGTCTATGTGAGCGAGGACGTTAGGGAAATGTTCTTTGAACAGCTTCCTCGAAGGTGTGTAATTTTTTTCGCTCGAAAAGGCGAGCTCCATCATAACCTGTTTCGCTTCTTCCCTGCTCGTCTTTAAGGACTTTGCAAGCTCGTCGTAGAGAATTCCCTTCGAGCAAATATCGTAGTACATCCTGACATCTTCTTGGACACATAAATCTTCCTGTTTCATCCAGTAAGCATGTATCGCGAACTGACAGTTTTTCATGTCGATCTCGACAAGCCCGTTGTCTTCCTTTATTATCTTCATTGTACCCTTGTTCAAGCATGTCAAATTGTGGTCGAGCCGGTTGTTCGTGTTGTTCCGGTCTGCGTAAAATATTTTCTTATCCAACTTTGCGATGTGCCATTTGTAATTGAGGAGCATGTTCCTCTGTTTCGTAGCGACGTATCGGTCAAGGTCGTCTATGTAGAAATACTTGCCGTCCTGTATTAAGGTATAGCTGTTCTCCATCGACCATCGCAGCGCCTTTTCTTTCGTGGTGTGATAGGTCGAACCAGTGATGTGGTTTATAACTTCGAAATAATTCTGTGAGACTTCAGCATCTATCTTGAAAACCTTAGTGCTTATATAAGAGATTTGAGCTTTGGTGTTCTCCCAAATCTTATCACTATCGAAGTATAAACTGCTTAAATCATCGAAAATTAGCGACTTCTCGAAAAGCTTAGTGATTATATGCATAATACTGGAAGAGGAGTTATCTTTTGTAGAATCATTCAGGTTTGTGTAGAAATACGTTCGGTTAATGTTGATGTACAAATCTTGTTCATTTTTAAATTTAGCGTCCTGATAAGATGTCGAGACGAATTCGCCATTTAGTAAATTTGGGTTTATCCTGTATGCCTTTGAATAACCAGGGAATGCTTTAGAGCCTTGCTTATATTTCTCGTTACATTCTATTATATTCTTAGATTTTAGTAGGTTGAAGAAATCTGTGTGATAGTATGGCGTAAATACTTTCTGCAGGTAACTCACAGGTAAAGGGATGTAACTCGACAGGTCGTGGTTATTCTGCATACCTTTCTGTATGAGAAGACAAACCAGTTTAATGGCTTTGTTACTCATGATTTTAGACAAGTCCAGGTTGTTGATAGCCAACTTTAATTCTTCCGGTATGACCTTATAGACTTGTATTTTCTTTTCGATACACATATAAATAATGAACCGGGAAGCGCTGGAAGACACTTACCCGGTTTTGGTTGTTATACCAATATCGTTTGCTTTCGCCGGCATCTTCCAGACTGACCAGGTACTCGCTTATACATCTTTAAATACTGCTGATAGCAGTGAACTGTATCTAACCGAAGATAACAGTAACCGAAGCTCTTATAAAGTAAAATGAAGGTTATTTTGGAACTCCAGACATTCTATATCGACATTACATGATGAGGATTAGCACTTTATGTTTGGTTCCCGTTCCGGGATATGCCGGCTTGCCGGTGGTAGTTTATACTCAAAAGGAATCTGGTTGAGGTGAGCAAGCCCCAGAACGCTCCAAATAGCATAAAGTAGACTATAATAATCAGCTGACTTGTTGTATTATAGCATTTCAAAATAAACTGTACAAATATGAACAAAGCAGAATTAATTGACCAGATTGTGAAAGACTCCGGCATTACCAAAACACAGGCAAACGATGCACTGGATTCATTCACGGGTGCCGTTGTATCTTGTTTAAAGAAAGGGGACAAAGTCACGCTTGTAGGTTTTGGTACTTTTTCAGTCACAAGCCGCGCAGCCCGTCTCGGACGTAACCCACAGACAGGAGCGGCTTTAAAGATCAAAGCAAGAAAAGTTCCTAAGTTTAAAGCAGGAAAAGGTTTCACTGATAAAATGGCAAGCGGCAAGGCGAAAAAATAAATCCTTTTTTTGAACAGGTACAATAGCAGGAATTAAAGTTCTTGCTTTTTTTATGGGATGTTGCGAAATCGGCGGATAACCTTACTTGCTGGACTTGTTCCTCCTTGAGTACTTATATGGATGGAAAAGAAGGATGAGAAATCTCCATTTTATCGTACATGATACAAAGCCCCTTAAAATTGTAGTGAATTTTATTTCTTTACCTTTTCTGGTTTGGAGATAATACTATTTGTTTCAATTCCCTGCTTGGTGAGTAACAGATAACAAGCTCCGGTAGCTGAATAGGTGATCATTTTCATTTTCTTCAACTCTTCCAGGTGTTCCTTTAGAACGGATCTTGTGATACCTGCTTCAGAAGAGAGCGAATCAAAACTCACAAATCCTTTGGAGTGGGTTTTCTGAACATATGATTTTATTATACTAAAAACACGGTTAAATTCCTGCATAGTGGATTAAGTTAGTCCAATTTCCCGAAAGTACGAAAAACAGTTTTCCTAAATGCTTTAGCATTCGATGCAAAAAGAGGGATGACCTCTTACTGGATTTTAAGCTTATTTACTTCCGATGAAATCTTCATAGCCCGCTCCATCTCCTTCTCTGGTAAGAGGTATGGGTTCTTGAACTTGTATTCGCATGTATTCTTCATTGTCTTTAATTTATACCGCGATAATAAAAGTTTCCAAAGGAACGGAGACTAAACAGGAGGGATAAATTTTGCTCCAGATTTACTTCTCCGTGTGGGACTTGCCGGCTTGTACCTTGGGATTATCTTGAGAAACGGATCAAAGCCTGGTGAACAAACTCCAGATCGAACCGAATGGCCGTTTAAACTAACGTAGCATCCTCGTTGTCGAGTAACAATTGAGGGTTGATTTCTACCGGCACTTTAAATTTGTCTTTTCCTTTTTCGAACGTGATATAACCTGAATTTCCATTCGAAATGCTACGATGCAAAAACTCTTTTAGCTTGTCTATACGGATCTTTAATTTAAAAGGGGAATCAGGAATATCAATGGTCATGTATTCGTTTACGTCCGAGAATATACCGCTATCAACCCATTCATCATTTGCGAATTCCATTATTGTTGCTTCAAACAACATTGACTTCAACTCACGTGGTTTTCTTGGAGGTATGGTAGAACGTATCGGTGGGCGGCTTGCAGACTTAAGTTTCTTACTTGCATCAGGTAACTCAAGCGGCCACTTCTGCCCGTGTATAAATTTTCCTTGTTCATCCTCTTTTATAGGCTCCAGGCTGTACTTGTCGCTTGGTTGTGGTCTCCTGTAGTCCGGTAAGTCGGTGAGAAGCTTGTCGATCTCCTGATCGATAATAACCTGCTTCTCGTATTGGGTCATGTAGTTTTCGTCGTCTATTATTTTCTCTTCCATTATTATTTTAAATAGCTAAAAACGAAAAATCCGGGGCCAATGTTGACCCCAGATGATTCGTATTTGGAAGTTTATTTTCCAAGGATGTTAAGCCGGATATGCCTCATGATAGCCTCTGCGAATGGAATTTGTACCATGTTACCCATAAGCCGGGTACACTCAGCATCTGTGAAGGCGCTCAGATCATACCCTTCGAGGTGGGATAACTTCTGGCGTTCGACAGAGGTTACCCCGCGCCATGTTTTGCCGTCGAATACTTGTAAGCCATCGCCGGAGGCCGTCATTGTATTGATATAATTATTGTATGCTGTCTTTGGTGTTAGGTTTTTCACATACCTAAATGCCTCGATGTATGGGAGAACTGCACCCAATGCTTGTTTGCTCAAGTTTATCGGTTGCGGTTTTGGCAAACTTGGCTCACCAACATCTTTGCGCACCATGATGATCGTAACACGGTCACGCGATTGGAACGAGCCGTAATCCAATGCGTTTAACACCTGGAGCTCGTAGTTGTAGTCGGTCTGGGAATCGAGTACGGCAAGAACTTCGTTACGCAGAGCCCGCATCGGTTTATCCAAAAATCCAGGCACCTGTTCGAACCATGCCGTTTTAGCACCAAGTCCCTGCATACCTGCAAGACGGATTTGTTTGTGCATGAGCATGTTCTTGAAGTTGAACGCACTTCGGTTCGGATTTACCGACGACATGCCAGGGCAGGGGCTGCCGGAAACGACACAGTCTATCATGCCTTTTCTGTATGAAATACCAGGGTTAGGATTCGGATTGCTATTTATGGCATTAAAAATTCTCTTAGCGTTCATGGAATCCAACGAAAAGTCATAGTTGTCGAACAAACCTTCGCAATGGTTTAGGTGAAACGCCCGTTCTGCAACGTCCCACATATCGGTCGCATATAATTTTTCAAAATCTGCTGCACCTTTGGACATACCGCCTATGCCGTGGAAGAAGGAAACTAAAGTCGGGCGAGTATTTTTGGAATTATTCAAGTTAATCTGTGACATAAGAGTTGTTTTTTAAAAGTTTATTAATATTTTTTTGTTGTTAGAGAAAAGAAATGTGATTAAGCGGCGATAGCCATTTGGTCATCTTGAAGCTGGTCGAGATCACGTATAATAATTTGGATGCTGAACCTGTCATTGACGGGCAAAAACACATGGCTTTGGACGTGCTGGCTGCGGCTGGAGCCTTCGCTTTCGTAATCACACCTTAATGCCTGTGACATTTCACCTAACGATTCACCGTTCAATGAACCGGTTACTTTATTATCGGAGACGGAGAGATTAAATTCTCCGAGACCTTCGTAATTCATTACGAGAGAATTTAGGTTAAAACGAGGGGCATCGTTTTTGTCTTTACTTGAGAACTTAACATCCTCATACCTCTTGCGGGTAACAACTGGAATAACTTTAGGAGCTTTTATCTGTTTCATGGCCTGATCGGCAGTGATTTCACCGCGGTCAATTTGTCCGAGAAGTTCCGGATTGGCTTTGCCTATCGCCGAAGCACCCTGTAGCTTGCCTGCTGAACAGCCAAAGACTTCGGCAACAATCGTTCTCGTTTTATTTGTATCGAATTCACTTGCCCATTGCTTACCAGCCTCTGTACTCTTCAAATGATTAGTCAAGTAATTTACCATTTTGGATAAGGCAACTTTGTTCTTACCATGGCTTATGACATCCTTAAAACTTATGAACCGGATTACGTTGTCCTCGTTGGAGTTCTTCATTAGCACAATATCAATGGCATCAATTCCTAAGTGCTGGGCGCCGAGTACATCGGCTGCATGCGTGATAACGAAACCATCTTCTGTCACAACAGGCGTTTCAAGGAAATTGAATTCGTTATAGAACTCAACGAAAACGTCGTTGGACACTGATGCCCCTGCTGCAAGGAGTAATGGATGAATCCGCAGAATCGACGGATTTATAGATTTCTTCTCGTAAGTGAAAACTGTCTTTGGTGCTCCTGCCTGAGCTGGGATGTTGTTGTTCTCCATGTTGCTTGTTTTGTTGTTTTTGAAATTGTTGGTAGATGAACCGTTGGTACTTGATGTGCTCTTTTTCATAACTATGTGTTTGATTGTTTGGTGACTGTGTGGATGAACCGGACATGCCTACGGCCTGACGGTGCCTTGTTATTTTTTTTCGACCGTTGTGTTTTTCCCGACTTGTGAGTGAATTATTTTACGCCACTAACGAGTAGTGCATATCTAAGGGATGGAACGCGAGGCGCATTTTATTTCTGCCTGCGGCGCAATTGGTAAGATGTTTGTATTGGAAACCGAATGTTTTCGTTAAAGAACAAGTTGGGGTCAATTTCGACATCTCGATTTCGCTAATTTGCGATGGAGTGAGCTTAACTATATAGAAAGAGGTGCGAACAGTATTGTTTTTGACTGCCTCTTTAATTTTCTTTTGGATTTTCTTAACCTCAACCGGTGCGATAACGTTAGCTGTGCGGTGAACGATGACCATATATGTATCGACAGAAGGCGTACCCAGGTTCTTAAAAGGACTTTTTTTAAACCAACCGTTAGTAACATATAGATCATAAGCGCTTACAACTTCGATCTTGGCGACCAGGACATTTTCTTTCTTTGCCTTGGCGCGGAGGTATTGGACGTGAGCCTGGGCTTGTGATTTCGAGTAGAACTTTTGGATAATTTTTGCGATTTGCATGTTTGGTGTTTTTGAAGTTTTTAAATTTTCCCGTTGCCCTCCCCGGGAAGACGCCACAAAAATATTATCAGATTCTTGAAGGGCTGAGGCGATAACAGGCATGTTGGCGATTAGGTATCCCGAGGATAATTGATTAGCTAATTCTACTTCTGCCAGTGTATTATTAATTAGAACAGGAACAATTTCATTTGATCTCATAATTTTTCTTTTTTCTTAGCCAAGCTGCCGGCCATCGTGAATTATGGGCCAAATGTAGAAACGGATTCCTGATCACTGGGAGCGATAGAAGGCATAATGGCGATTAGGTATCCCGTGGATAATTACATAGCTTTACCAGATCATTAATATGCAATGACCAAACATATTGACACCTACGACCAAGGCGTTTGCGATACTTACAAAGAAATATCTGCTTATAAGTGGGATGATCGCTTCTGTTGCAGGAAATGTGGGAACGAGACTTTTTTCGAGGGAAAAACTCCCTATTCACGGCGCTGCTCAAAATGTAAGACATACGAGAGCGTAACTGCTCATACGGCCTTAAATAAATTAAGGATACCGTTGCCAATAGCGGTAGACATAATCAGGCAGATAGCTAACGGGATGAAAAAACCATTTTCAAAACAGTCTGTAAAGGATATGGAAGTGAAGTATGGAATTGAGATGAGAGAAAGGACCTATCTGGATTTCGTAAAAAAAATCATGCTTCTGACAAAAGAACAGCATTCGTTTTTTGAAAGGGTGACGGTTTTTAATATCGAATATGGCAACTTCAATATTTTACTTTTCAAGGGAAAAACCGAAAATGGCGGCAAGTATTTCGCCTGTGTATATAAAGGAAGTACCGTTGAAATGAACAACCTAATCGAACAATGTTGTCAGCCCGGTACCCTAAAGGTGATCTGTACGGGTAAAATGAACAAGACGGAGTATGATTTTGAGATCATACACAGAGACCCAAATGCAAAGAGCGATAATTACATTTATGACTTTCTGCTCGAACTATGGATATGGCTTCCCGGCATAGATTCAATTACTTCGACTCAAGAGGAAATTCAAATGTATCTTGACGCTTTCATTTTTGCCCGGAATAGGAATGGTGACGGCTATAAGAACTTTATGAAAATTCTCGTGACCGACTTTTCGAGGATGGAGTAAGAAAATTATCAGCAAGCATAAAACAAACGGAAGATCATCCAGAATGTACAGACACATCGGTTTATACTTATGGCGGGGTCAATTTTCACACCTAAATTATTGTTATATTTGAACGTAATCCTTTTAGTCTTAGCTTAGTCTTAGCATAGGTTGGATGCCCTACGGATCCCTATTCACGGCATCTTCGCCTCATTATGAAAGCGAAGAATTATAGCATCAACACACATTGGGACAAGCGCTATCCAAAAGCCGGCACGGAACTTTGTCCCGTTCAACTGGCAGTAAACTTGCACGGGCTCCAGTTTAAGTTGAGTCTGAAACTTTACGCGAACAAAGCCGACTACGAGAAAGCACTTAATAGCAAAGGAGGCAGCGACGAAGTAAAAGAACTAAGGAAACAGATCGCTGATTATACTTCCAAAGCCGAACAAATATTGGACAGGCTTCCGAACCCAACGAGAGAGACATTCCAGCGGCTATTCAAATCGGAGACCGACCTATTCACTTCACAGAAGACCGACATAAGTTTCCTGTTCGACGAGTACATACATCAAGTACAAAGCGAAGACAGGATAAAGACAGCACAAAATTTAACCTGGTCTCTCAAGTCATTCAAGAAGTACAAGACCCGGATTTGTTTCGAAGACATCAACGAGAGCTGGCTCAACGGATACAAGGCATTTATGTTGAAGCAGGGGAATTCGGCGACAACGGTACAAATATATTTACGTAACCTTCGGACTATATTCAACCTGGCGATTAAGCAGGGATACATATCAGAGAAGCACTACCCGTTCAAGAGTTATACTATCGGCACATCTGCCAAAAGCAAGTCCGTCTTATATGCCACAGATTTAAAGCGGTTGTGGGAGTATGAGGGAACGACCTTGAGAGAGAAGAGAAGCCTCGCCTACTTCTGGATGTCCTACCTGACCAACGGCTGCAACTTCAAGGATTTGGCTTACATGAAATTCAAAGACCTCAAGGGAGATACCTTGACATTCATCAGGGAGAAGACGAAGAACACGAACACGGTAACCGACAAGCAAATCACGGTTTACGTGCATGACGAGATTCGGAACATAATAAATACATGGGGGAACAAACCAGGCAGTCCAGAGAATTACATTTTCCCGATATTGAACGGGAGAAAGACTGCGGTCGAGAAAGAAGGTAGGAGAAATAAAATACAGCGTCAAATCAACGATAACTTGAAAGCGATCGGTAAGAAACTGGGCATCGAAGAGAAAGTAATTCTTGCGATAAGTCGGCACAGTTTCGCTACACACCTTAAAATATCAGGCACGCCGACCAGCTTCATATCGGATGCGATGGGGCACTCATCGAGCCGCACCACGGAAAATTACCTCAAGAGCATACCGCTTGACAAGGCACGAGAACTGAGCCATCAACTTTTAAACTTCAACGAACCAAGGCCATGATACAAGAGATAAAAACAGTAGAGGACGTAAAAGCATTTTTCGAGGCGCTGCTTGCCGAAGGTTTGAACTTTCACCCGGACGATATGTTCGAGACATACGTACACACTGATACAAGCGAACCGTTTTATAGCGACCAGGAGAGCTTCGTTCGCAACACTTTACTGACCCAGGCCTTTGATGTTTGTGAAAAGGAAGGTTCTGACATCTATGAACTGTGCATAGATATTTTCATGCGTGACTTCTATAAAATGTATCCACCAGAACAATAACCCTTATTACGTTGCATTTAAAAACATCGAGTATTTTTTAACCGCAGTTTTATAACGCCTAATCGTATTTTCTGGCCGACCAGGAATTTGACGACTATTAATTCTTTCCAGCGCATTTTCAAGTCCAGGCTTTAAAAGTTTATCAACACTTACACCAAGAGCTTTTTCTAAAGAAGCTAAATACGAAACATAACTTCTTATACTATTACCATGTACCCCGTTATGCGGTAGCCAATCTTTAAAGGAATCTTCATTGTTCATTCTTGTTATTTTGGAATAAAAGTATTGACAGGACGCGGGAAATCCTAATCCACAAGAAGTTGGTATATTTGTCTTGATAGGGTTTATAGGGGCTGGTCTGTTCTCAGGCTGGCTTTTTTATTTCGTCCAACTTGGCTATGTTCGTTAGAGCTCGCCAAACACACACAAACAAATCTTCAATATTTCTTACCAGAAGGAGCAAAAACAGGTATTTACTGCAAGTTTCAATGCGATGTCAATATTGACATTCACCCACAATATCTCCCAAGCCTTGTCTGCATTGCATTTCGCTTAACCGAATTAATACATAGGGCACCTGATTATAAATCAGGTGTCCACGTCTTCAGCAATCACATATTGGGATAGCTGCATATGGAAAAAGACATTATAATCCAGTATAGGTAATTTCTTTATTGCCATTTTATCGTTCATAAAATATCATGTTTGTATGATTTATTGTACATTGTGCTTGTTCATTTGGAACGATAGTGGAAATTATTTCGTCTATGTTCCTTATTTTTTTTCATAAAATATTTGTACAATGTGCAATACATGCTACAATCGTGGATATAACGATTTCCCGGTCAGGCTTGGCTCTGTGGAACATCCAGACGATTATGAAAGAGGTTATCTTGATAGGCAGCGGGAGACCGGTGAAGACGGTCATTCGTTAGATGCTCGGGGCTTTTGCGAAACCTGTTATAACCGTGGTTTGGAGGATGCAGGAACTGGAGTTTATGCAGGTCCTACAACTAATGTGAGCGGACATAAAGAATCTTATGAAAAGGGATATCACGAAAATAACCGGAGAAAGGAAGAGAAGTTAAGGGCCGAAAACGAGAAGGAGCAAAGGCAGAAAAGAGAGGACGAGGAAAAGAGGAGAAAGGAAAAACAGCAAGAAGATGCAGACGAACGTAATCAAAGTCGCAACCATGACACAACAAGCGACAATGGGCAAGCGGCACTAATTAAGTTCGGGGTAATCGTGGCATTAATTATTGGTGCTATATGGCTGGCGGTGAAAGTCGTGCTACCACTGCTTATAATTAATATTGCTGTGATAGCTGTTGTTTCATCTTTAATTATTCATAGTCGCAAAAAATATTTATTTATTGCTTCAATTCTTGGAGCAGTCTATATTATTTTGGATTTTAATCTTGGTTGGTTTACTAAATCACTTCCTCAAAACGTCTCATTTTTTTCAGAAGCAATTCCTTATTTCTATTATCTGAATATTTTCGCCGGCCTTGTTGCAGCTTATTTTTTCACTCGTGATTTATTGAATGATAAACATCCATTAGAAGGGGAAAATGAATTCTCAAAAAGGAATTTGATAATTATGGGGTCTTTATTTTTAGTCGGGAGTTTAATTGTCTTTTTGCATATTTATCCAAAGGATAATTCAAACTTTAACGATAACACATTTCAATATGTTGGTCCTGACAACAGAAAATCTGATGTTAAAGATGGTCATTTTCAATGTAATTACAATTTGACAATGGCAGTTAATTTAGATAACCTTATTCGTGCCATGTCGAATAATCCGAGGGACCCAGCGCTTAACAAGGCAATCATTGACGCCCACACGGCCAATGCAACCAGTGATGCCAATTTTATCACACTTTTCGGGGAGATTTTCGAAAAGGAAAACCCGGGCGTGAATTTAACTAACCTCTTTATTAAACCGTCTGACGTGAGAATAACCGGTACATCCAATAATGCACAGGTGCTTAGTGTAATTAGTAATGAAGCAATGGACGCAATAAAGCGCACTTACAATATGATTTTAACCCGGATTGATAAATTAGGATTTTCAGCTAATAATGTGAATCTGGATGAAAAAAAGGGTGTCATAATTATAAAGCTTATAGGAGTGCATAACCCGGAACGTATGCGGGTGTTCCTGCTAGCCACCGGAAAACTACAATTCTTTGAAACCTATAACAATCAGGAGATAGTGCCAACCTTAACAGCCGCAATCAAGGAGCTGAGCACATTGCTAATTCCCAATACTTCGCATCAGGATGGGTATAACCAAAGCCCGGTAATGGGGTATGTACTCATAAAAGATACGGCCATTGTGAATAAGTATCTGGAAATGGACATAATAAAAAACAAACTTCCTTCAAATATACATTTCTTCTATGGCTTAGAAACTGGCAATGTCCATGACACAAATTCACGGTTTCCATTATATGCAATAAAGATGCCACCGGGCGGTATAGCTTTTATAGAAGGCGACCACATAAAAAATGCCCATGCCGATAAATGCCTATTTAATGGAAAGTCAGATGTGAAAATGAAATTGGACATAACAGGCACCCGTCTATGGAAAGAATTTACAGGGCGTAATATTGGCGGGTATCTTGTCATGGTATTAGATGGTAATGTTTATTCATGCCTTAGAGTGGTCAATGAGCTTTCTACAGAAAGCATTGGAATATCCGGTTCATTTACTAACGAAGAGGCTAGTGACTTTGCAAATATACTTAACTCAGGAAAGCTACCTGCCCCGGTGATTGTCCTTCAAGAACAGGTGGTACATAAATAACTAAAGCGGACTTAAAATTAAATGGAAGAAGAGGATACCGGAATAGGGTTTCCGACTATCGTAATATCTATGATAATTATTACTTACAGTTTCAGAAAAATCCATTGTAGGGACATTTCTCTTGAAGAATTATATCGCGCCGATGAGGTTTTTATCACTAGCACTTCAAAAAGGGTAATGCCGATCGTCACCATAGAGGAGCGTAAAATTGGCAGTGGTAATATTGGTCGTCTAACTAATGAAATAATACACTTATTTAGTAAAAACTATACTGGTCATATTTTAGCGGCCAAATGATATGCTCTTTACCGAAATCTTACTGACTTATCTGAGTTACTAATCAAGAGATAAATACCATTCATCGATTGGCTATCGGTTTTTTTGATTCATACCAGCACCAAGAAGAAATTGTCGCACGTATTTACTATATTCGTTAGGACTCGTCCAGTCACACAGAATAAATATAACATACCCGGCATCTTCGGATAGGAAATCCTGTCTGTTATAGCGATATTCAGTGCGGGGTCAAACTTGACCCCCACTTATTAACTCTCCAAAGTCATGTCTGCCTTGATTCTTGTGATGTATGGTACAGAATCAGGGCATCTGATCACTGATCAGGCGATCCTTAAAAAAACGACTTTCGCGGTAAGTTGAAAAACTTAAAGGTTGTTCTTTTTAATACGAGCAGAATCCCTTTTAGCCCTTTCCTTTATTTCAGAAAGATTATTAAGAATCGTCTGCTTGTCTTTAGCAGCAAGTTCTTTTATTTTCTCAGCTTCTTGGAGGATTTTCTTTCTATCTTCTTCAATTTGTTTCAGTAAATTCATATTTGTATTGATTGAGGCGTTTGACAACTTGAAATACTAATCGAACCACAGTAAACTGACAACATAACCATAGGAGTCTGAATAATAGCACTGTTCATACATTTGTCTATATGCGCGATTATCATCTTTGGGTGGTAAAAACCAACTATCGGCATCTACCTTTTCAATTTCTGTAAACTTTCTATTGGGCATGGTAAAGTATTCTCCAACTACCGTATTCGCCGGTAACCGCTCTCCTTTTTTAAACCGATGTGTCCAATTCGGGAAATCATTACTTTTTGCATACCACTGTACTATACCATCCTTTGAAACCACAGCGCAGATTTCATGAGTTCCTATTTCAGCAAAACGTATAATTGTTGAGGGTACACTCGCTTGAAAGCTTTTTGACAAATTTATTATTGTATCTAATGAGAATTTTTTCCCTCCAGAGTGCTTACGAAACTTATGTTGAGGCATTAAAAGACAGCCGGCGAAGTAATCGGCTTCTATCTCTATCAAAGATTTTTGATTCAAATTGTGGAAGGAAGCATGAGGCTCAAGTAGTCCATATTTTAGACCTAATCTATGCTCATCTAAAAAGTAGTGACCGAGTTCATGTGCCAGTGTAAAGCGACCTCTTTTGGATGTTTCGGTATTTCCTGAGTCTAAATTTATGTGGATATGAAAATCTTTGTTGTCATAAAGCAGCATACCGTCAAAAGCATCTTCATAATTATCAAAATAGTAATTTACGTCTTCATATCGCGCTATCCGTGTTAGTGACATTTGATTGCCATCCATGAAATCCTCTGCAATAAAATCTACTAATTGATTTATTAGATTTTTACGTTTCAGTTCCATTATCTTTTGGCTTATCTTGATTCTTCTTTATTTTATCGATTATGTGCTTTGGTAGAGCATTGCCATTTCTTGCTGCCATTCTATACTCTGTAAATTCATCCTTTTTAATATTTGGAGGTAATGAAATGGTCTTTTCATTCGATGTCAAACGATTAATGATTTTGTCAGGATTAATTTCATTGCCGGTTAAACCATAATCAGTATCTCCATAGATTTTTTCAAATCTCGCAAGCTCAACTTCATTCCTTGGGAAAAGGAAGCCGGTAGAACATAACCATTCAGTTATGTTGTCGGGAGTTATGTGTTTTTTATTTTGAGCCATATATATTGAGATATTCGTCGATTACTTTAAATGCTTCATTCTTATATACCTTGACTGTATTCTGTGTCAAATCAAGTTCACTTCTAAGTTCAGCAAGTAACTTTCTCGGCATTTTATAACCTTGCTTTAATTCTTCTTCGTATTGCTTATAGGTCAAATAAATAACTTTGTGTTTAGGGGTTAATCGTGACAGTGCTTTTTTTATCAGCTCACAACGATCAGTCAAAATCGCTTTCCGTTCTACCGATTCATTTAAAGCGCCTATATCAGGAAACTCCCAAACGATTTGTTCATCTCCAGTAAATGGATTGCCAAGCCCTAATTCGCTTTTTTTGTAATCGGCAAGTTCGCGTTTAGCAATACCGTACAAATAAAACATCATCGCTAACTTAGAATCCTTTTGCTTGATTTTCGATCTATTATATTTTGGATACCTCCATATATTATCAAATGTCTTTTCCGCTATTTCAATTGCAACACCTTTATCATAGCCCCAGTTTATGCAGATAGGTATCAATTTTTGTAGAAAGTCTTTTTGATAGGACTGAACTAATGCCCAAAACGCATCTTTTGCGATTTCGGCATAGTCGGGGTCATCCTTCAATTGAATATATTCAATAAGGTTTTCTGGTAATTCATTTTGTAGATCCTGCCACGCCATTTATAATGTCCATATCCTACTACTCAAAATCGATAGTATCGGTTTTAGTAGTGAAGGTGAAAGCAATTATTCATTTAAACTACCGATTCTGAGTAATATAAATAGTTACCAATCAATCAAGCTAAACAAATATAAAACAATAATGTTAAACATGAAGCACACAATTAAATTTTCGCCCGTTGGGAATGGTGATCAGTCCCTAATCATTTTAAAAGATGGAACAACAATGTTGGTCGATTGCAATATCCGCCAGGTCTCAATAGATAGTACCGACCCGTTAACCTTTGATGTTAAGAAAGACCTTTTGAAGTCCACACGCAAACGCGATAACAACTACTATGTGGACGTCTTTGTGTTAACCCATGGTGATTGTGACCATTGCCGGGGGTTCAAAAGCAATTTTTACCAAGGCGACCCAAAAAAATATTCTGCAAAAAATAGGGAGGCTAACGAGATCATTGTAGACGAAATGTGGTTCTCTCCAATGATAGCAGAAGAGCATACAAACGACGATGAGGATGCTTACCAGACTGAAGCAGAAAGACGGCTTGAACTGCACCGCACTAATCACGCCGATAGAGACTTACCAGGTAACAGGATCAAGATAATTGGATATGATGGTAATAAGGAATATAGCGATCTGGATCACTTACGTGCCATTCCCGGCACCGTGGTAAACACCTTCAATACTAAAGTACAGGATACCTTTTCTGTTTTTATCCATGCGCCGTTTAAAGAGCATCTGAAATCAGCAGAAATGGACAAAAACTCCACCAGTATTGTTTTTCAGGCTCGGTTTAAGGAAAACGCTACCGATACTAAATTTTCCGGTCTTGTAATGTTTGGCGGTGACTCCGATCACTACTCTTGGGATATTATCCTTAAGAAGACAAAGAAGTATGAGAACGACAAAAAGGAGCAGGCGCTCGATTGGGATATATTCCTGGCGCCACATCATTGCTCATGGTCGTTTTTTAATGACCGGCCCCAAGAAGAAAACCCTGATCCAAAAGAAACATCGCTGCAAGTACTGGACTACAAAAGACCTGGCGGCAAAATTATCGCATCCAGTAAAAAAATTATTGATGATACTGATAACCCACCTCACTATCGGGCCAAGCAGGAGTACGTTAAAAAGCTATCTGGTGCTTCAGACTTTCTGAACACGGCTGTTGAGCCAAAGGAGTCAAAGCCTGAACCAATAATCTTCGAGATCACGGCAAGTGGTGTTAAAAGGGTAACGGAAGGTACAACAGCTTCTGAAAAATTGAATGCTGCAATTGCTGTGGCTACTTCTGGAATTATTAAACAACCCCACTGCACCAATGATTGAGATAACGAAAGATATTGAACGGGCACTTAAAAAGTACCCTACACTACAATATGTACAAGGAACCGGTAAGCCATTTATTGCCGGTTCCTTTATCGCGCAGAGCAAGGTGGATAACATCGACATAGAAACGTACGAAATAAAAATGACCATACCTCCCAACTATCCAAATGCCTTCCCCAGGGTATGGGAAACTGGAGGAAAAATTATGCCCAGAAATGCAACAAGGCATATTTATACTGATGGATCGCTCTGTTTAGGTAACATGATCGATGAAGCACGAGCGTGCAGGAATGGAATCACTTTAACCTGGTTTCTCGATGAAATTTTAAATGTCCATTTATGTCGGGAGTTCGTTAGAGAAGAAACCGGCAAATATCCAACAGGTGAACGTAGCCATGATGCTGAAGGTGTGTGGGAAAGCTACTATGAAATTTTAGGCACAACAGACAAGTTGAAAATTTTCAACGAGCTTGAGCTTGTTTTATCACATCATCATATAGAACGGAATTCATCCTGCTATTGTAATAGCGGTAAAAAGTACAAGATATGCCACAGTCGAATAGAACCTAAACTTCTTGATGTCGGGAGAGAAAAATTGAAACAGATTTATGATTATCTAAAAGCAAATACCCAATGAAATACCTAAACAAATACGTTATACTGGCGCGGTACATTCCGGGATTGATTACATTAGTCCCTATCTCTCTTATCTATTTCTTCCTTACAAAACAGGATAGCGATTATAGTTTGAGCGAGTACCTGAAGAGCTTCACTTTCATTGTTGGCCTGTCCGGAAGTTTTATTTTCACATTCTTCATGAGCATGGTAGTACGGGAACTTGGTTATTATCTGGAAAAAAGATACTTCAAATACAAAATGGGGTTCCCTTCGACTTATTTGATGTTATATAGCGACACCAAGCTTCCTGAGCAGATGAAGAATCTATACGGTCGTAAGATATACTCTGACTTTTCACTTACACGCTTGAACGAGATTGGAGAACGTAGTAATCAACCTGAGGCACTCCGGATACTCAATCAAGCATCCCGGGTGTTGAGCACTCGCTATCAACAGAATGAACAAGTTAAGGACGCAAATATAGCCTATGGTTTCTGTCGGAACGTTAGCGGCGGTTTGTTTATCTCTATTCCTTCGGCCATAGCTGGCGTTTGCGTTGGTCTGTTTGTGCACCTTCAACCATTGGTGTTCTGGTCTGCATTGTGCGCCGGAATTTATCTTCTCGTGGCAATTTTCCATAAGAGCTGGATTACTAATAATTCAGAAAAGTACGCGGAAAAACTGTTTTCGGTCTACTTGGGATAATAGCAATACTGATATAACAGGATTGATATTATTCTGTTACAAGGTGTCAATATTGACACCTGTTTCGGTTTGTTATAGTACCTATTGCGAGTTCAATGCGAACTATAGAATCTCTACTTCAGTGGCTCTTTCTAATGCTTTACAGGCTTGACCTTTATACTAAAAAGCTTGTAACAGGACTCCTGGTTGAAAGTCACGTGGTCTCTTTTATGCTTACCTTTTATTTATGTACTTTAGTGTATATGGCAATAAAATTCCCCGAATTTCCAGCAGCAAAAACCTACGGAGAGTTGATGACACCCGAACAAGAGGTTTTACAAAAATTGATACATAGGCACGAAATTACTGCACAAGACGAAGCAGTTCTCGCAGAGGCTATTGTTTTTTATAAAACGCTATATTCCTTCTTAAAAACGATTGACCTATCCTCTATTACACAAGATGATGCTGACAGTCTTACCGCCTATTTAAGAAGGGCAGTAAACATGGATCTTTATGCTAAAAATGCTATCTATTTTCAGCGCGTTTTTAGAATGACCTACGTAATTGATAAATTTCTGCAGGATGGCAAAGTCAGGAATTTAGACTTTATTAAATTCCCTCCGCTGGTGTTAATAAAAAGCAACGGAATATATGGACGTGCAAATACACCAAACTCTACCGTGTTTTATTGCGCGTTCGTTCCAGGGGTTGCCATTTTAGAAACTAAACCTCAAAAAGGTGATAGAATCATTATTGCAGAATGGCATAAAACTGATGACAAGCCTTTTATATCATCTCCGGTAACAAATAATAAGACAATAGATAATGAAAGTTTGAAAGCTGCGACAAAAGCATTTCAAGAAAACAAATCGTACAACCACGCACTATTTGCAGAGATTATGGATATGTATTTTGATTTTTTCAGCTCAGAGCTTGTCAAACAAGGAGAAATAAACCATCCTAATAAATTTGAGTATTTGTTTAGTGGATTTTTCTCGGATGGGCCATTAGGGTATGGGTATGAAGATGGTCAACATGAAGAAGAAAAAACCAGAAACGTTGATTGCTTGATTTATCCAAGTGTAGCAAATAATCATAGGTCTGAGAATTTAGCTATTGTTCCGGAAGCTGTTGCAAGACTACGCCCGGTTAAGCTACACGATGGTATCGTCATGGAGACGATGTATAACAATGCAGACATTTCGAATGAGAACCTTCCTATTGCATACAAACAACTTCGAGAAGCTACTCGTTTTGAAGGAAACACAATAATTTGGAATGATGACTAAACGTATAGCAAATACTTTTAGGCACGGTTCAATCATGCCTGAAACAGCTTAGGCAACCACTTAATATTTTATCTTTTTAGTTAAGTCGTTGGGGGAATACCCACTTATCTCAGCCGCATATCTGGCGTCCAAAAGCAATTTTACTCTCTGTGCTACTTTTTCGTGTTCAGGATTGATTATTATAATCTCTCGTAAATTTGGAGAAGACCATCCGGCAGCCATCGTTTGGCATAGTTCTGCATCTAAAGGGTCTAACGACAAACCGTATAGTATTGTAATATTACTTTCTTCAATTGTGCCCCATGTTGTTCCGTGGATGCTACCCATTTGTGAATCCTCCTCTTTGGTTCTATAGGCTTCTCTTGTTACTTCCGAAGGAAGATAAAGGCCTACTGGTGAATCTATGCTACCGTGAATATGTAGTGCACTAATGTCGCTGCCATTTTTGGGATAATTTGACTCACCAAGGAAATTAATTTCTGTATCTATTACGGTATCCCAATTTGTACTAATTAGTACGGATCTATTAATTTCGGAGAACACGAATCGATATAGAATCTCTTTTAACTCTTTACGAGCTCTTATTGTTTTATTCTGTTGCGCAAGTCTAAGATGAAGTGAAATCTTACTTTTTATTTCATTGACTTCGACTAAAAGTGCATTTTTCCCTTTTTCTGCATCGGGAAATGTGCCTGTAGAATAAAATCGTAATAAATAGACAAGCCGCGCCATAATGCTATTTGCCCCATCAGAATCAAGTTGAAAGTCGAAATTATAATGTGAATTAAGTGCCTTAACTACCGGTTGCCACGCATTTTCAACGGCGCCAGCGCCAACTATCAATGCTATTTTTTTGAATCCAGCTTGCTTTGGAAAATTTTTCTGCATAAAAAAATTGGAAAATGTGCTCAAAAGTATAACTTGTTTGAAAATAACACTTAATGTCAGACCATAAAGCAACTAAGACCGTATTACTTCCTCAGTATATCAATTCGCCTTTAGTTACTGAGCGATTTTTAGACGCAATTCACGACCCCATTGGAGAGATTGAAATCTCTGCGAAATATTCAGGACTTAAAGTAATAGAAAAAGCAGAATACGAGTTAGATGGCCTCAACTATTTTACACAGAATAAGGCTATGTTACAGGCTGCATTTGATGAGGAATGTGTAAAGGAGATAGGGAGAAATAAAACACAAGAATATTACAATGTAATATCAAATATTTGGTATTCAAGTAAGAGTATTAGAACGGGAGAGCTCGGCTATCCATTGCTTAGAAGCATTGAAAATTATTTTACGGAATTTAAAAGGATTCCAAAGGAAAATATCTTAGTACGTAACCAACCAGATTTTGGAACTACGAATGTTCTATTTGAGCCTGAAACTTTGGATAAAATCTTCAGGCTGAACAATCGAATGGTAAATTGGGCTTTAAGTGAATGGATAAAAAATTGTAGTAAAGGAGAAGCTTTTGCTACCGATGACATTTATTTAAGACGTGGAATTACATTGGACGGCATAATGGACGATGAAATTTTCAAGGAACAGAATTATGTAAATTCATACACTCTATCTTTAACTGTTACCGAACAATTTTGTCAATTACCCGGTACAAAGCCATCCATAATGAATTTGCCATATAATAACTCTCTGAGCCGAATACTATTCTTCTCGCCTTTTATACTCAATCAAAATTTGCAACTTGCTCAACAAAATTACGAGCAGTTAGAATTTGGTATTGTTCCTCCATTTAGTGAAATACGAATGCACCTACAAGATGAGCATGATATTGTTGCCGAATACATGCTTGAATATTCAACTCCATTTTAAAAACTCGCACTAAAACTCGCACTAAAATGTCTTCTGAACTCTTTCTTGCAGTAAGTTTAACCTGGCGTGTCAAAACAGCAATATTTGGCAATAAAGTGGGCTACATTGAAAGCCAGACAAGCATTTGATAAAATCTAACATTGCACTTAAAGCATCGAAAAGAAGACTTCAAAGGCCCACTCATAATCAGGTGGTCCCAAATGTCAATATTGACATTCCACTACTTTCATTTAAAAGTCAATAAGGACTCTGAAATCTTCTTGTACTGTGCGTCCGGCAAGGTCTTGAGATAATGGGCTGTAATGGCACCGGTACTGTGACCAAGCGCATCGCTTATGAACGCTGTAGAAACCCCATCTATTTTTAACCTGGTTGCATACGAATGGCGAGCGAGGTTTGTTGTCAAGCGCATGGGTAATCCAATCGCAACACCGATCGGCCATAAATTGTTGTTTATGGCATGGGCTATTAAGATTTTCGCCCTCTGTCGTTCAATATCAGATTTAGTTCCTCTGAAATAAGGAAAAATATAGTCAGTTGTCTTCAGGCTACCGTATTTTTCAATGATTCGCTTCGCTTCCGGGTGCAGATAGACCATTATTTCTTTCGTTTCCGAATTGGTCTTCGACGTTTTAGCCCTTACGAACGAAATCATATCTCCTCTTACGTCAGTCCCTTTCAGGCTCAACGCGTCTTTAATATTCATGCCATTAAGTAAATATAATAGGATAAAAAAATCCTTCGATCTGGCCTCCCAAATGTTTAACGGCTTGTAGTTCCATAGCATTTTTAACTGTTCCGGGTAGAGAACATTTTTTGATTTTGATGCAGTCCCAATGGTATAGTCCTTGAAAGGATACATACCCTGCGATATATATCCATCCTTAATTGCCCGGTTATATATATGTCGAACACAACGCATGTGCATTTGTGCCGTTGCATATGAATTGCCTAAATTAACGTACCAGGCACGGTATGCTTTAAGCCATTCAACTGTTATGTCTTCGAGATAGAGTGTATTTCTGAATTTTCGGAAGGTTCTCAGAGCAGCTTCGTAGAAACTGATACTACCTGGCCGGTCTTCTTCTGTCAACTCATCTATTTTACTTTGGAACAGAACCGCTAAGTCGGTTTTACCGCTCACCTTCAATGCACTCCCTGATTTAAACAGGTTAACGAACATTTTTTGGGTCGTGTGTGGGTATTGCTCGAAGATTTCTTTCGCTTTATTCACGTAGATGTCTATTTCCGCTTTGAGTTTCTTGGCTTCGTTAGTTATAGATCCTTTTGATGATATGGCTTTATTAAAAATTTCTGGTGTTGAATGTAGTTTCAATCCTATGCGAAATACTTCACCTTTAATATTAACAGATAACTTAACTGGTAGCATGTTACTATTTTTGAGTGGTGTTCTCGCATCCAAAAAAGGATATACTGTACCGGCTTTAGAATTTTCTACTTTGTTCATTCACTACTAACTTATATCGCAAGTGTAGCAGATTCACGCGACAGAAGTAGTCTAGTGCTCAAATTTTTGTTTAACTCCAGCAAATTCCGTTATCTTTGCATCCTTAAAAAAAATTGCACAAAAAATTGCACAGAACTGATGTATCAGTTACTCTATCAAAACAACAACATTAAAGAATTAAATTTATAAAAAGCATTGATTTTAAGTCATTTGGGACACTTTTAGGCAGGACTTAGGATCTGGTGCTTCGCGGCTTGGGGGTTCGAGTCCCTTCGCCCGCACTTTTTTGATATCAGCCGGGACCCGGTATCCGGGTTCCGGCTGTTTTATTAACCAAAAAACTTTAAAGCAGATATGGCTACGGTAACGCGCGAAAGCATTGGTGCATTGCATGATAAGTTGACTGTAAAACTGGCAAAAGTAGATTTTATGCCGGCTTTTGATAAAACCCTGAAACAATATGCTAAAACAGCTAATATCCCCGGTTTCAGGAAGGGAATGGTGCCTGCTGGTATGCTGCGCAAAATGCATGGTCCGGCTATCTTTAATGAAGAAGTGATAAGGGCGGCTGGCAAACAACTGGAAGACTATATGAAGGCTGAAAAGCTGTCGATATTTGCCCAGCCAATGATTATACCGGATGAAAACAGGCAGCGCCTGGATATGAACAATCCCGAAGATATTGATTTTACTTTTGAAATAGGGCTGAAACCGGAGTTTGAAATAGAGGCAGTTAAGAATAAAGCCCAGCTTGTGCGTTACAAAATACAGGTAACTGACAAGATGATGGAGGATGAGATAGAGCGCATCAAACGCCGGTATGGCAAGGTGGATGCACAGATTGAGGTTACGGAGAAGGAAGACATCATATATGGCGCCTATGAGCAGTGCGATGCAGATGGCAATGTGGCTGAGGGCGCTGAAAAAACAGAAGATACCAAGGTATTGGATAAGTTTCCGGCTAAACTGAAGGATATGATCATGGGCAAAAAGCCTGATGATACCATCGTTTTCCGTCCGGCTGATGTGTGTACGGAAGAAGAACTGCAGGCTTTCCTGAAAGACCCGCTGAAGGCTGGCCCTGAGGCAGCAGAGCATACATACAGGCTCACCATTACCAAGGTAGGCCACCTGATTCCGGCTGAACTGGGGACTGAACTGTATGCACAGGTATTCCAGAATGCGGATGTGAAGGATGAGGCAGACTTCCGGGAAAAACTGAATGCTGAACTGAGTAAAGAATTTGACCGGATAGCAGCCGAGCGCCTGGAGAATGAAATGTATGAACTGCTGGTACACTCTACCAACATACAATTGCCGGTTACCTTCCTGAAACGCTGGATGAGGGAAGGTGGCGAGCATCCGAAATCGGCACAGGAAGTGGAGCACGAATTCGGTGGTTTTGAGCACCAGTTGCGCTGGCAGCTGATCTCTGATAAACTGATGGCCGAAAATGGTATCAATGTATCGAAAGAAGAGGTGGAAAGGGATGTGAAAACGAGAGTGCTGGCATATTTCGGTCTGGGGCCGGATGATGAAGATGAGGCGCCATGGATGGAGGGCTATATGACCAAAATAGCGAAGGATGAAAAAATGATGGAGGAAACTTTCCGCCGCCTGTTGTATGCTAAACTGTTCACTTTCCTGCAGACCCAGTTCTTTATTGAGGAAAGGGAAATAGGTGAGGAGGAATTCTTTAAGCTTCAGGATGCACATGCTGCGCATCATCATCATTAGTCATTAGTCGTTAGTCTTAAGTCTTAAGTTGGCAGTTTACGGTTTACGGTTTTGAGGGGAAAGTTGATTTTTAAGAATATTTTGAATTATCTTAGCGGAAATATCCATTTATGAAGAAAGTTCTCCTTTCGATATTAGTGCTGGTCGGTTGTTTGGGGCTGTTTGCCGGGTGCAGTAAAAACTCACCACAGGTAACCGCTATTAACCCAACTATGAGTGCAACAATCGGCACCTATAATTTTACAGCTGCTACCGTTGTACCTTCGACACTTGATACCCAATATATGGAACTGGGTCATGTAGATACTGTTGAAAATCTATATATTACCGGTCATACTACCGATCTGGTATATACCAGGGATTATATCAGGCTCCGTGTTTCGCACTATGACGGGCTTACCGGAACATTCCCGATTGCACCAGGTGCGGGTGGGGCTGTGTACTATCATAATGGGGTTACCAGCAATTCAAATGGCGGTATTGTGGTTATAACCAGGATTACATCTAACAGTATTATAGGTTATTTTTCGTTTACCACCTTTGATGGTATTAGTGTTACAAATGGTGTATTTACAGTTGGATTGCCTGATGGCACCCCATTCTGATAAAGTATAATCGTTTAAGTGTAGCCCCATTAATTCAGTTGATACTAAAACCGGCAGGTTTTACGTTATACAATTCCAATATTCTGCTGCAGCAAACAATAAATAAGCAGAATCCGGCATGGTAATAATCATAATACTGATGAGGAAACAGTACTATAACCGGGCCTGGCTGATACAATGAATTTCTTTTGAAGAAGAACCTGGCAATATTGATTCTGGCGCTGCTCGGTGCAGTTGCAGCCTGTAAAAAAGCTGCAGGGCCGGCCAATGGCAAGAGTATACAGCCCAATAACCGGATAGATTCGCTGGTATCAATGAATGCGCAGGTAAATGCAGCTTACTGGCAAACCGATTCGGCATTTGCTTACCTGGCCAAACAGCAAAACAATGACAGTCAGCAGGTGAACCTCACGATTACAGCTACCAATTACAGTAATAGTGTACCTACAACCATTTCGTTTGGTATCAACAACTATACCGGGGCAAAAACATACAAGATAAGCCCGCCATATGCATCTGCCTTCTTTTATATAGGCCCCCGCCGGTTTACGGCTACTTCGGGCCAGGTTGTAATAACTATGAACCAGATTGTGGTGCGCTCTGTAACGGGTTTCGATACTGGTTATTCGCTTAATGGGACATTTAATTTTGATGCAGATACCCTGCATGTAACCAATGGGGAATTTAATGTGGCGGCACCCTGAGATGCTGGCAACGCTTCAAATATTCAATACCTTTATTTAATCGGCAATCCTAAGCCAGCCTTTGTAAAAATTCATTGATTATCTTTGATTGAATTATGCAACGAACACTTATTTTGATCAGGCATGCCAAAAGCAGTTGGGCAGATGCATTACAGAGTGATTTCGACAGGCCACTGAATGACAGGGGTAAGTCGGAAGCGCCTGAAATGGGTATTAAGCTCAAAAAGCTGGGATTAATACCAGATCTGATTATTTCGAGCCCTGCAAAAAGAACCCGGCAGACAGCCAAAAGGATCGCAGATGAGGTTGGATATGATTCAGATAGCATTAAATGGGTGGAAAAATTGTATCATTGCATACCATCTGTATTCAATGAAGTGATATCTGGCATACCTGATAATGTAAAAACAGTATTCATAGTAGCGCATAACCCGGGTATCACCGATTTTGTAAACCAACAATCAGCAAGCTTCAGTATAGATAATATGCCGACCTGCGGAGTTGCCGGAATTCAACTGGATACAGAGGAATGGAGTAACTACGCCATAAAAAAAAGAAAAGTATTTTTATTCGATTACCCCGGTAAACATGATCACACAAAATAAGTCAATAGTACAGATTACAGGCATACTGGAAAAGCTGTTTGAAGAACACTTCGGGAAAAAAGCTGAAAGTATGGAAGCGCTTGCAGTTTCGGGTTCCGACAGGCGCTATTACCGCATCAGTAACGGGAAAACCACAGCCATAGCCACTTACAACAGCAATGTGGCTGAGAACAACACCTACTTCTACTTCACCGAATTATTCAGAAGGCACCAGATTAATGTGCCGGAGGTTTATGTAGTGAGTAAAGACAGGCGGGCGTACCTGCAGCAGGATCTTGGCAAGACTTCACTGTTTGACCTTGTGATCAACGAAGGGTACACTGAACCGGTAAGAAAACTGTATCATAAAGCGCTGGCCCAACTGGCCAAAGTGCAGTGGATAGCGGGCCGGGAGGCTGATTATAAGCAATGTTTCGCCAGCAGGCAGTTTGATGAAAAAGCCATCATGTCCGACCTGCTGTATTTTAAATATTATTTCGCCGATCTGCAGGGAGTGCCCTACGACCGGTCGGGCCTGATAAGTGAAATGGAGCTGCTGAGCAAAGACCTTGGCAGGGTGCAGCCCCAGACATTGATGTACCGCGATTTCCAGAGCCGGAACATCATGGTGCATGAAGGCAAAATATTCTTTATCGACTTCCAGGGTAGTATGCAGGGGCCGCCACAATACGACCTTGCATCGCTGCTGTGGCAGGCCAGGGCCCAACTGCCTGCTGCCTGGAAAGAAGACCTGCTGAATGGCTACATCAGCAGCCTGAATGAATTGCATGTGCCCCGTATGGATGAGATTTACTTCCGCAGGGGGTATGTTCAGTTTGTACTGGTGCGCCTGCTGCAGGTACTGGGGTCTTATGGCTTCAGGGGATTGCTGCAGCACAAGGCTCACTTTATTACCAGTATAGCTCCTGCGTTAAAGAACCTGAATCTTTTTCTTTCAGATCACCCCCAGACTCCGGCATACCCTGAGCTGAGGAGCCTGCTCGAAAAATTGTCATCGGCTGAGATGCAGGAAAGATATGCAGTAGTGAGCCATGGCGAAAAGCCAAAGGTAACAGTGCAGATCAGCAGCTTCTCTTATAAAACGGGTATACCTAAGCCTGCAGGGCCACACAATGGTGGTTATGTATTCGATTGCAGGGGGATTCTTAATCCCGGCAGGTATAATGCCTACAAGCACCTCACTGGCAATGATGAGATGGTAAAGCAGTTTCTGGAGCGCGAAACCAAGATGCCCGATTTTATGAATTATGTGTATTCGCTGGTATCAATAAATGTGGAAGATTATATAGCGCGTGGTTTTGAACAGCTGAGTGTCGCATTTGGCTGCACCGGCGGACAGCACCGTTCGGTATATGCAGCCAACCAACTTGCATCTTATCTGAAAACAAGGTTCAATACCGAAGTTACGGTTAACCACTGCAATGAGGAAAGATGGGTGCTGCAGAAGGAGAGTGGTGATGGGGAGTAAGAAAGGATTTGTGGGATATATACTCTGATCTATTATTAACTTATGTCTTCGCCACATCATTGTAAGTTATTTTTTTACCTTCATGAATAGCAGGCATTACTTTGTTGTTTTATTTATCTTCAGCCTTGCTCTTTTTGCTGCATGTGGGGAAATAGCCAAAAAAGTAATAAATGAGGAAGAAGATTGTAAAAGTTGCCTGGAGAAAACCTGGGAATTTGGTACGCAATATGGCAATATAAGATTAAAAACTACCCCAAAGGGCAATTATTTAAAGTACCTCTGCTTAGGTAACAATAGTCTTGTTTTCAGTTGTGGCAGAGACAGCATTGAATTTATTCTCGACACACTTGAATGCAAGTTTTTAAACAGGCCCTATTTTGTAGACTTTGAGGATGAAGATTTAATTGCTATTTCGCAGGGATGTGGTACCTATTGCTGGCAAAATATTTTTGTTTTACTGAATCTTAAGCAACCACCGATAGTTGTACAGTCATGGTTTTTAGATACTGCAGATTGGAGATTTGTTTCAATTGAGGAGAAGGGTAATGAAGTATTTTTCAGGATAAATTATCTGACAGATACCAGCTTATTCTGGACCGTAAAGTCGAATTATACCAGGCATTCAGGAAGTGGATTTGCATCCATGCATATTAATGAGGTATTCCTTAAAGGGGATACTGTTTATTATTCTATAGATAGTAACGGGAAGGTTTTACGCGATTCTGTGTTCAGGGAGTGAGAAATCTCCGTCCCGGGAGAGTCTCCATTTTTCATGGTACTCTCCGGCAATCAGTGTACTGGATCTCTAAGTCAAGGAAGCCAAACAGGCTTTAATATAACCACAGTTCGATGTCATTATGTTCATTTTCAATTATTTGCATCGGATATTATGGTTAGATTTGACAACTTTCAAAAAGTTGTCAAATCTTATGATGCACAATTCATTGTAAACAAGATAATTTTTATGAGAAAAATACATTGAACTCACGTTAATATAACGTGAGTTCGATGGTTTTGCGCTACATTCAAATCCGATTTTTGAAGTACATAGTCCTAATCCCGAAGGGATTAAATGTTTATAGCATTAAATAAAACGTTAGGTCGATGCTGGAGGCATCGAATGTATTGTTGGGTAAAGGGGAAATCGTTACAAATAATTTACAATCTACTTATTATGCTCCGAACTGAGGTTAATATAAATAGCCGCCGGTGAAACCGGTGGTAATAAAAGCGTTGGTCGCAACCTCCGTGAGGTTGAATATAGTATGGGAATATTCCAAGGAGAGTCTCCATTCTTCATAGCACTCTCCGGCATCCAAGCACTGAGGTGTAGCCAGCATACAATATTTTGACTAATCCATAGTTATTATAGAATTTCAAAGCTTACTAAAAGAATAAGTTTTGAATTCAAATAATACACGTGCAATAATAATTAAAAGTATAGCCGAATCCGTCGTTCATTAGCAAACATTTAATTTAGCCAATATCAGGCCTTGAATTTTTTTGATTGACTAACGTTGAGAATTATTTACATGCTTTATAAAACAATAATTTCGACATTTTTCCTGCTTGCTGCATTTTTTAGCTCGAACGCTGCAATTTGGACAAAAGAGGACAGCATCCAGGTATTTTATGAATACGTTCATAAGGCTGAATTCAAAATATTAATCAGCAAGTATCAGGATGCTTGTGGATTATATGATACTGCATTTCTGTATTATCCTCACCCACAGGCAACCGATATTCATAATCAGTTGATGTGTTTTCTGCAAACTAGAAATTATAAAAGAGCGCTTCAGTGCTGCAATCAACTGATTTTAAAAGGGGCAACTGATAAATATTTCAAACAGAATAGCTTTTATGATTTTAATAAATCAGAAGAGTCTGGGATTCTTGCAAAACAGTACAAAATTAATCACGAACGGTTTCTGGCTTCAATAAACAACGATATCATCAGGGAAATTAAGAAAATCTTTGATGCAGACCAGTCTGTTCATTGCCGCATACCTTCAAATAATAAGGATACTGCGTTTATAAAAAGAATGCATAATAATGATGATTCGCTGGCGATACTGCTTAATGACTTACTGATAAATAATGATTTTTTGAGTGAAGATGTTATCGGGGCTTCCTTCAGAGACGATACAACACTATCAGAGAGTCCCGGATATGGCGTAGTAGTAGTTCATCAGATTCAGAAAAGAGGAGACCTGTTAACTGAAACTATTTCTCGGGCAATGCAGTTAGGCAAATTGAGACCTGAAATGGGGCTTGAATGGATCGGTCGTAACTTTAAGAGCACTTTTGATATAACCAGTGATTATATTGTTTTTAGCGACACGCTTTGGAAAAGCCATGTAGCCTATCCAAATCGCCGTATGGGTTTGAAATTATCGGGCCAGGATGATGACGGCATAAAGGATTTTATGCATCATTTTTATTTAGACGACCGCTATTATGATCTTGAAAAACGGATAGTATATAATTATTATAAAAATTGTGCAAAGTGCATCAGTCCCATAAATAAAAGCTTCTACATTTTACCGGCAGCATTGGATAATGGTTATCCAAATAAAGATGTTGATAATGGTGTCCAGAAAGATGCACATGACCATTATAATGCTTTCGCTTTTCCCAATTATTCGATTCTGTCTGATAAATGATGTACATTATAGTTGAGAGTGGAGAAACACAGTTGAAAATAGTATCAATTTCCTCCATTTCTGTCTCAGGAGAGTCTCCATACTTCAGTGTGCTGGTAAATTAATACGGACAACAATCTTCCGCAAAATCAATCCTTCAGCAACCGCTCCAACTGGTTAATAACATCCAGAAAGCCTTCATCTTTGCTCTTCCAGCTGCTTATGGGTTTGCCATCCCTTGGGTATGCCTGGAAATCTCCCAGCTTTACAGTTTCGCCCTTTACAAGTGGTAGTATTTCCCATTTACATGGCGAGCATATCACTGGCACTATTATTGCACTTCCCTCTTTAAATCTTCGATAAGCGGTGGTAATTTCCTTCTCGGCAATATAGGCCGATGAAGTAAAATTAGCTGTGATAAGCCAGATAAATATATCAGCTTCATTCATCGCCTGCTCTATCTGTTCGTCCCAGTTACCGTGCTGAATAAAACGGTCTTGCCATGGCTCTATCATCCCGCATCGCTCTAATGGAATTAACTGTTTGCTGAACTCAATCTTCCATTCTTCTTCATCTGTGTGTGAATAAGAGATGAATACTTTTTTTGCTGTCGTTTTTCCATAGCTCAACTTGCCTTGGATTTTTTCAGTCAATTTGCGCCAATCAGAAGATACTTCCACACTATCAATAAGGCTCTTTATTGATACTTCAGCAAAGGGTTTAAACCTGCATTCAATTGTTTGCTTTCCATTGCTCATTCTATCTGTCAGCTCACTATAATCATAAAAATGCTTTTCCTGTTCCGTACTACATCTGACACAATTGCAAGGTACCTTCTGTTCATACTTCAGGTTCTTGTAAGGCTGAAATACTTCTGCAAATCTTTCCCTGATAATGGCCAGGAGTTCCCTTTTGTAAAAACCAGTAATACTTATTTCAAATGCATTTTTACCACCAAGACTTTCTTTAATTTCGGCAACTGTGTCGAGATAAGAAACATTCACACCTTTGTGCCAAACAATATCATTATAAATGAATTTGTGCAGCAAAACAATCACATGTGATAAAATTCCTTGTGGCATGTATTTTTCAAACTCATATTGGAAATGCAGTAAGTCTTTCGCGTCCGCATACTTCCACTTTGAATATGGCTGTGATTCGGGAAGGTGAGCAGGAATTACATATTTATCACTCTGAGGCACATGATACATCAGCCCGAATTTGTGCATCAGCTCTGTAAGCTGTGGTATTTCAAAATCCAGTTCACTATGCTGCCACATACTTCTTACATCTGCTTCACTCAGGCTGCCCATTTGATTTTTGGCAATATCGCTGTCTATTACTTTATACACCGTTTTTACCAGCCAGTTGGAATTCAGAAAGACCCTATTCTGTAATACTTTATCATCTATATAGTGGGTTATAGCGCCTATTCTGTTGTAATAACCGCTCAGAGTCTGTATCATACTTGTACCAATAATTTCGTATTGTTTACAAATATCTCTAAACCGGTCAAACGAAATAAAATTTCCCTTTTCAGCAGCAAGTGCTTCCCTGATTTTTACCCATGATGGAGGCAACGGATCACCAATACCATCCAGTTGTTTCAGATACCATTTTACTTTTTCCTGCAAACCTAGCAACCCTTTGCTGTCATCTTTCAGATCCAGAGAAATAACCTCCTTAATAATATCCCGGAAATGCAGTTTATACCCCTCATCAAATTTCACCTCATGCCCGTATTTTTTGTTCAGCACCACCAGCAATATACTTTTTTCACCACCCAGTTGTTCCACTGTATTCAGCCAGTAAGCAAAATCCGTTTTCTGTTCGCGGGTATCAGCCACAAGTACATAAAGCGATTTATCGTAAAAAAATATTTGGTGCGTGCCCTGGTATATTTTCTGCCCGCCAAAATCCCAAAGATTAACATGAAAGGTAATTTTGTCAAGGTCGGGTATCTTGTTGAAACCTGTTCCGTAGCTCCACTTACTTACATCTATGCCAAGAGTCGTGTCTTTTGCATCAGGTAATACTGCTTTTACATCCTGTATTTTCTTGATAAAACTGGTTTTGCCACTTCCGCCCTCTCCTATTACCAATAACTTAGCCTCAAATAAGTATTGAACCCTTCCATCCTCTTTTGCTATTTGTTCAAAATAATTGATGATGGCTTCTCTTCCCTGTTTATATATTTCCATGGGTGGGTTGGTTAGAGGATTTTCATCAAAGTAGAATCGAAGCTTGTTTTCGATAAATGGTTTTAACGTCAACAAATATTTTAATTTGCTGATCTGGTTGTTACTTAAATCTAAGAATTGCAGGTTAGCGAGCTGATCTAGTCCTTTTAATTCGCTGATCTGGTTGTTGGAAATGTAAAAGAATTGCAGGTTAGCGAGCTGATCTAGTCCTTTTAATTCGCTGATCTGGTTGTCGGAAATGTAAAAGAATTGCAGGTTAGCGAGCTGATCGAGTCCTTTTAATTCGCTGATCTGGTTGTTGGGAATGTAAAAGAATTGAAGTTTAGCGAGCTGATCGAGTCCTTTTAATTCGCTGATCTGGTTGTTGTTAATGTCAAAGTATTGCAGGTTAGTGAGCTGTTCGAGTCCTTTTAATTCGCTGATCTGGTTGTAGGAAATGTAAAAGGATTGCAGGTTAGCGAGCTGATCGAGCCCTTTTAATTCGCTGATCAGGTTATGACTTAAATCCAAGTATTGTAGGTTGTAGAGTTGATTGAGGCCTTTTAACTCGCTGATACGGTTGTTGGAAATGTAAAAGGATTGCAGGTTAGCGAGCTGATCGAGTCCTTTTAATTCGCTGATATGGTTGTTGGAAATGTTAAAGTATTGCAGTTTAGCGAGCTGATCGAGGCCCTCCAGTTTCATAATATTATTGTATCCCAGGTAAAGCGTTTGCAATTGCGTCAGTGAGGATACGAAATCCATACGTGAGATATGCCATCTTCCTTCTTCCTCTCCGCCACAAGCCAGGCAGTTGATGGTGGTTAACAGCAATAGGGCGGGCGGGTGGGTATTTAATACATTTGGTTTACCTGAATTTTTGCTTTTTTTTGATTGCCGTTTGCCATTGCTCCATTCTTCCCATTTGTTACTTA
>CAIVEH010000110.1 GCA_903904855.1 uncultured Bacteroidota bacterium
ATCTCCGGACAGTTCAAATCGGATCATGGCGCAGATTGTTTTGTCGTCCTAAGGTCTGTTATTGATACAACCATAAAGGCTGGACAAAATGTTTTGAATGCACTCAGGCTTGTAGCTCTGTATGGGGCTGAATAGTTACGTTGCAGTACTTCCTCAAAATTATGTAGTATGAGGTTCTTACAGATTTTCCGAAGGGAATTCGGAAGTTCCCGGTTCCAATAAGGCAGTTAGGTCCCATAAGTTACACTTACATCTGCACCTAATGCAAAGCATTCCCCAAAGCGTTTCTGCGCGAGTTCATTAACCCTATCAGGTAATCATATTCCGCTACCATTTTTTCTTTTCAATAGCCATAGCAATAGCGTCGGCTATAGTGGTGGCTCACCTATTGCAAATTAAATTGCTTTTCTTTGGTACTTACTTTTTCAAACAAAAATAAAGTACGATCGCACTAGGCAGGAATTAAAGAGCAATAATTACCTACAAGGGAAATACATGCCGAAGTTCCCCTAGAATTGGGAGGGGACATTTCCCACCATAAATACGTTGATAAGAAACCTGTCTCGCCTTGGGGATAATGATGTGGGGCTTTTTATTTTTATAGGCAACGGGAAAATCCGATGCTATTCAGCCTGGATAATTTTTCACAGCAACTTCAGGGTAGTTTCATATTTGCATTTTATGATTCTCTTTATGGCCGATGTAGGGGATATAATATTATTGACAAAGGTAATTTTAAATTCGTTTATAAATTGTCCTCTTTCTCCTGATAAGCTTTTGATAAAGGTCGGGGCCATTTTTAAATAATGTTAGGGTAGGGACGTAAGCAGTATCACTGGCAATCGGGGCTGGCGCAATACTGTCTGTGGTGCGCGAATAGGTAGTTCGGGTAAGCTTAAATGGATCCAGTACAATTTTGTTTTTATATTCCGTATAAACTCCATTTCCATACCAGTGCTGCCCATCATCCGAAGTCATTTGTTTTTCAAATGTTCCCTGCACAGATTGTTTGTCTGGTTTATAGAAATAAAAACAACTGTAAGCCCATGATGAATTTTCGCGGCAATAGCGTAAAGTATCCTGGCCTGCACATTTTAAGTGTGCCAGGTATAATAAAGGCAAGGCAACGGTATTGAGTAATTTCATCGGGTTAAGTTAAGATTAAGGTATATGAAAGGTCTGATTAAGCTTAGGTAAGTTGGTTGGTTAAATCTTTGAGTTATAGATTCTTTAACCCAAATAATTGATCTCGGTAACCTTTATATGGTGCCACATATGCCCAAGTATTATGTAACCAAGCGCCCGGGCAGTAACGGTATAATTTACCGCATTTGCCGGAAAGATGCTTTGCTCATGGGTCATGATTGCAAACAGCGATTCGGTGGCGCCCCTAACTGATCTGAACTCCTGCAGCAGGCTTTCCAGAGTCCGGTTCCCTGCATTGGAGTTGGACATATACAGATGGTCGTCCATTGGGTGAAGTGGAGTGGTATTATCGCCCCGTGCAGCAACCAGGGCATGGTACGCCATAATTCGCTCTACATCAATGATGTGCATCAGCACTTGCTTTATGGTCCATTTATCTTCCGTGTAGCGGTAATCGTGTTTGTGCACAGGAAGGTTTTCAAAGAAGGTAATGGCCTCATTGGTATTGGCAGCAAGCAGATCCATGAAATCACCTTCAGGCACATGGTTTATGTAGGTCTGGAAGTAGGGCTTATACTCACCCTGTTGCGGACGTTGTATCATTTGTAGTAATTGAAGAAGTAAATTAACTGAAAAACAATTCACCGGCAATAGGGTATGCTAGAAGTAAAGTGTTTACTTTAAAGCTAAATAAGATGAATTAACTGTATGAATGAAAAATAATCAGCTAAATTTGTACAAACTTAAATAAGATGAAAACAGAAGAGATCAGAAATAAACTACATCAGTTAATAGATAAAGCCGAAGATAAAAAAGTAAAAGCCTTGTACACGATTTTTGAAGAATCAATGGAGGAAAAGGAAGACTATACCGATGAATTTAAGGCAGAACTGGATAGTCGGTATGAAGAGTTTAAAAAAGATGGTAAAACAATCAGTCTTGAGGATGTAAATATACGAGTAAAAAATATCCTTAGTGAATATAAATGATTATATGTTTCAGGTTTCATTCAGGCCAATTGCATTAAAAGAATACGAATCTGCGATCAGATGGTATGCGGAAAGAAGCAAAATTGTTTCAGAAAAATTCATAAAAACAATTGAAGAAAAGATAACACGAATAGCACAAAATCCAAAACAATATAAGAACCTATACAAAAATTATTTCGAAGTGAGTACCCGCAAATATCCTTATGGTATAGTTTATACTGTAGATCAAAAAAAGAAGGAAATAATGCTCATTGCTATTTATCATCACAAACGTAACCCCAAAAAGAAGTACAGAAAATAGTTTTTCAAAAAAACTATCCCCCTGATTACTGCAAATTTACAATTTTTTAAATAAACAATTCACCAGCAATCCTGTCAGCAAACAACCTCCCCGCATTCGTCAATATCAGTTTCTTACCATCCTGTATCACCCATCTTTTCTCCTGAAACAAATGACTGTCTTTCTCAACATCAACTGCATATTCTTCACCCCATTCTGTTGCTATCTTATTAAGGTCGCAACCCCACATGGTGCGCATGGAGGTCATGATGTATTCGTTGAGATGCTGGACAGGTGTAAGTGTTTCCACTTCAAATTGTGGCTTGCCGTCCTGCAAAATACTTTTGGCATATAGCGGATTATTGGCAATATTCCATTGCCTGCTTTTGCCATCAAATGAATGCGCTGCCGGACCAATACCTAGATAGCTGTTGCCCATCCAGTAGTTGGTATTGTGTATAGCATGGTGGCCAGGCCTGGCCAGGTTCGATATTTCGTAGTGTTCATAACCCTGTAATGCTGCATGCTCCATCAGTATCTCAAACTGGCCTGCAGCTTGTTCGGGGTCCACCGGCTGAGCTTTTTTATTAAGTATGGCATGGTGCAAGGCAGTCTTTTCTTCTACCGTAAGTGCATATGCCGAAAAATGGGTTATGCCCAGTTCGGATACTTTCGAGAGGTTATCTTTCCATGCCTTATCGGTTAATCTGGGCGTACCGTAAATCAGGTCGATGGTGAGATTGGCAAAACCGGCATCCTGGGCAGTCTTTATGGCATATTCGGCCTGCTGGGCATTGTGTGCCCGTTTCATATACTGCAGGTCTTCATCGCGGAAAGACTGCACCCCGATACTGAACCGGCTAACCGGTGTATTGCGCAGCGATTGCATATAATGCTTGTTCAGGTCATCAGGGTTGGCCTCAAGTGTTACTTCTTTAAGTTCAGCAACAGGGTAGTTGCGGAGAATAGTTTCAAATATTCGGTTTAATTCGTCGGCAGATAAAAGTGATGGCGTGCCGCCACCAAAATAAACAGTTTCGATCTCCACATCCTCCAGGTAGTTTTTGCGCAGTTCCAGTTCCCGCATAATAGCCTGCAGCACTTCGTCTTTATGCTTCAGCGATGTGGAAAAATGGAAATTGCAATACACACATGCCTGCCGGCAAAAGGGGATGTGCAGGTAAATTCCTGCTGTCTTTTTTATTGGTTTCTGACTAGGTAAAATTATGCTTTGCACTGCCTCAAAGGTATGGAAATAGCAGCAGAGGCTTATTTGCTTTATTTATAGCATATGTTAATTTTATTAAGCAATGCTATTTGGTTTGGCCGAAATTACTATTTTTACAGCCCGTTTGGAATTTTTAATAGCTTAAATGAGTTACAGCGTATGAGGATGATAAAAAAATTATTGAGAAGAAAAGTGCTTATTATTGGTATGCTGGCCCTGATGTTCTCGGCAAATGCCCAGAACAAAGCTTATGTAGCCAATCATATGTTCATGGCTACTATTCTGTCTCAGACCTATGGGATTCCGGCTTCGGTAATCCTGGCGGTAGCATCTATCGAATCATCGGGCGGTAACGGGCCTGCTGCAAGAGTGCTCAATAATCACTTTGGAATGGAGGGCAGCAACGAAATTGTTAACAAGAACGGGCATAAGAGCAGGTATAAACAATATGCCAATGACCTTGCTTCTTATATAGATTTCTGCAAGCTGATGACCCGCAAACGTTTCTACCACAAACTAAAAAACAATCCCGATCCACATGCATGGGTAGTAGCTATGCGCAATGCACATTACAGCGAAGCTCCCGAAGAATGGGAACAGAAAGTAATGAGTGTGATACATGCCATCAAATCGCAGGTAAGCAAAGATTTCATCTCTAAAAGTCTGGCTGTAAAATAATATTTTTCCCTTTGCCTGCCTGATGGATCAACTCCAGTCTAAGCTTCAGTACAGAAATTTTGAGCCCGGTGAGTTTACTGCTTCAGAGCAGCGGTCATTAGATAGTGTTACCCGATTAATCAAAGACTTTCCCTGGGAGCAGCAGCGGCATTTTACGCCTGTTGGCCCCACCTGCCCGTCTGTAACTATTGAAGATAAAGCCGGTAATTACCTGAAGTTCGGGCATCATTATTACGAAAAGTACTGCCTCTACCTGCTTACCACCGAAGGGAAATTGCTAAAGAAAGTGGTACCCACACTGGAAGAAGGTATTGTTATCGTTACTGCATTTTATAAAGGTGAAAATATAGCTGATGGTTTTGAGCATGAATTTGCACTACATGCATGGAGGCATTTTGCAGATAAGGATTTTAAATCCGGGATTGCTTATCATGGCATGCTTTTTTCTATTGGTTTATATTCTCTGGCACCCCTGCTTTTCCTTGCTTTATTATTGTTTCTGATTCTGGTTGGCAATAAAGAAAATACCAATAAAGATGTGCCCTTAATAAGTGTGGAGATTCTGTGCCTCTCTATTGATGCAGTTCTTTTCTTCTTTGCAATTATGGCCTGGCGGATTTTTCTGAATCATTACAAAATTGCAAAGAACCAGATTATAGTAATTTCAAAAGGGCATAACGAATTTGTTTTCGGAACGGAGGCTGAACCTAAAACCTATCTGAAGGATAAAATAGTTTCGCTAAAAGAATACCGAAATTCCGAAAGCCGCAACCCATGGTACGGACTGTACTTTACAGAGATAACTTTCGACAATGGAGAACAGATCAAAATATCCAGCCTGCTGATGAAAAATGGTTATGCCAAATTCCCGGATGTGAAATGTGAGATGGTTTCGAAGTTTTTGCCGGAGATGAAGTAAATGTCGGTAGGGCTGTATTGATTTGTTATAAAAGATTAGATAGGTTTTCTGGCGAGATTTGACAACTTTTTAAAAGTTGTCAAATCTTGTCAAATCTTGTAATGCAATGTACTTGAACTAAATAGCCTTATAGGAATTTATCGGATTTGCATTCAGGTAGTTCAGCTTACTTCTTCCTCTTCGCCCGCTCATATTGCACAGGCCACTGCATATCATAATACTCCAATTCATTGGCGGCCCTTAGTGGGAAATAAGCATCACGTAAAAGTTCCCGAGCCATAAAAATCAAATCAGCCTGGTTATTGATTAGAATTTCTTCCGCTTGTTGTGCCGAAACTATAATACCCACTGCTCCCGTTAATATACCTGCCTTACGAACAGCTTCTGCAAATGGCACCTGGTAATTAGGTTTAGCAGGGATCTTGGCATAAGATACCACACCACCTGATGAACAATCGATGAGATCAACGCCTTTACCTTTTACAATCCCTGCCAGCCTTACCGAATCTTCAATAGTCCAGCCACCCTCCGCCCAATCGCTGGCCGAGATGCGCAGGAACAGGGGGAATTCTTCCGGCCATTCGCTTCGGATGGCTTCTATAACTTCAAGCAGAAAACGGATCCGGTTTTCAAAGGAACCACCATATTCATCAGTCCGTGCATTGCTCAGTGGCGACATAAACTCATTGATCAGGTAGCCATGTGCTCCGTGTATCTCAATAATCTTAAATCCCGCCTCCAGTGATCGTTTTGTAGCTGTTTTAAAATTAGTTACAATTCTTTGGATATCTGCAACCGTAAGTTCGACCGGTGTAGCTTTTTCATCCGAGAATGCTATCGGGCTTGGAGCAACAGTCTTCCAGCCACCCTCGGCAACAGGTATCAGCTTATCGTCGTTCCAGGGTTCAGTTACGCTTGCCTTACGACCTGCATGAGCCAATTGTATGCCCGGCACACTACCTTGATTTTCTATAAACTGTGTGATTCTTTTTAACGGTTCTATTTGTTCATCATTCCATAACCCCAGATCATATGGCGTGATACGGCCCTCAGGCGATACCGCAATAGCCTCTGAAAAAACAAGCCCGGCGCCACCTACAGCCCTGCTACCCAGATGAACCAGGTGCCAGTCGTTGGCAAACCCATCTTCAGCAGAGTATTGGCACATAGGGGAGACCACAATTCGGTTCTTTAGGGTAAGAGATCTTATTTTGAGTTGCGTGAAAAGTTGAGGCATGAAATGTATTTAGTATTGCAAATTACATTTATTCCATTATAAATGTCCTCACCTCGCTGCTATTGATCTTAACAAAATACCTGTTAGCTTATCCATAGTGCTAAAAGAATAACAATAAATTTAAGGATTACTTATTCCTGAAACCAATCTGGCAACCAATAGACCTAGTCTCATTTACAGCCACCTCTTTACCAGCCAGCAATTGGTCAATTGCGTCGGCAAGATAGTGGTGTTGCACCAGCTCGGCATGTGCGCCATTGTCATCTACAGCGCCATTGTATTTTACAATCCACTTACCCTTTTCTTTCCAGATCACATAGGCATGTGGTGTTTTCTGGGCATTGAAATCGCGTGCCACATCCTGCATATTATCATAAAGAAACGGGAAGTTGAAATGTTCCTCCTTTGCTTTCTGCTGCATCATCCCATAAGTGTCGTCTTCAAAATTGACGGTGTCTGAAGAACTGATTGCTAGCAGCGGCACACCCATTTTGGTGTACTTAGTATTCAGCTCATTCATCCTGCTATAATAGAGGTTGGCAAACGGGCAGTGGTTGCATATAAACAGAATTACAAAACCTTTGGCTTCAGGATAATCCTTCAGAGCAACATACTTGCCATTAATATCCTTCAATGAAAAATCACTGACAACCCTGTTGTTTATGGTGCTGAAACTCATCAGTGACATTACAGTTAGTAATATGAAAGTGGAACAAGCTAATTTATTAATACTTAAGTTCATGCTGCTAAATTGACTGTTTTGGGAATTGGAATTATCAAATAGAATGAAGATGCTTTCTTTTTGACGTTTAAATTATAAATATCCTTCGATTTTTTGTTTTTACTATGCTTTAAACCGGCTTCAGCGCTGACTGTATAATATGCTAAATACCTGAGCTCTTGATTTGTATTTTATTTCATCCGCTGATAACTATTCTGCAGATCATCCTGTATCACATAGGCTTGTTTTGTTTCCACTGTGCTTAAAACAAGGTCCTCTGCAAGCTCCAATTTGGTATAAGACCAGCCTTTTGGCAGTTTATTCCTTGTGCCCATGTAAGACATGTCACCAAGGTTGGCCTCAGTAAGACCGGGCTCAACTATCTGTGCATAGCTTTGCATAACATATACATGGTTGTCCGGGCTGATCAGTTCATAAACCATACTTCCTTTACTGAATATATATTCAGTAGAGCGGGTTACGGTTCTTTCTTCATAGGGTTTTGCTTTGCCTTTAATAATATCTGCCAGGCTCAATTTCACGGTTGCCCTCGCTTTCATTTCCAGTCCGCCAATACTTGTCTTCTTCGATTCAGCAGTAGTTTGGCCTATTTTATCCATCATAAAATACCGGGGGCCATTTAAAAACACAGCCTGGGCATTGAGTTCTTTTTTTAGTTTTTCTGCATCAATCTTTTGCCATTTATCAAGTGGGCATTTATTGCACCCAAGGGTATTGTATACAGTCGCTGTCAGGTCGGTTAAACCTCCGGTTACCACTAGTATCTCGCAATACCGGGTGCCTCGCACCCCAGCCATCATCTTCATTTCCTGCCCTTGCATATCTAAGAACAGTAGCAAAGCAGCAGCTAAAAAAAATATTTTCTTCATGATAGTGAAATTTCCTTATTTCTATAAAACAGGAATAGCAACAAAATGGCTTTTATTGCTATTCACGGTTCTAAAATACTGAAATATCCTTTATCTTGTTTTACTCCTTCACAAACTTCTTTGTTAATACCTTCTTGGTGGCTTCATCAGTCAGTTGCATAAAGTAGTTGCCTGGAGCAAAACGGCTGATATCTATACCTCCAGCCAGTTGCGGGCGGGGCAGCATATACATAGTGCGGCCTATACTGTTGGTTATGGTTATATAATACACCTGCATTGCTGGATCTGATAAAGTAACATAGAGCCTTGTATTTGCCGGATTTGGGTAGATAGTATAGTCGCCTGGTTCTATTTCGGTTTGTGCAACACTGGTTTTATCTACTACCACAAACTGGCCCATCATACCTCCGTCTTCATGCGGGGCTATATGGCAATGGTACATAAACGGATGCAGTGCATCGGCATAATCTGTGAATTTGGCTACAAATGATACTGTTTCATTTACGCCTATGTAATAGGTGTCTTTCCATCCCGATTCATAACTATTCACCGGGCCGGTACTCCTGCTAATGATTTTGAACTCAATATCATGAATATGAAAGCTATGGCCAAAAACATTATTATTGGTAAGAGTCCATTTTTCAATTGCATTAAGGTTCACAGTCTTATTGATGGTACCCAATACAAAAGGTGTGTTATCCAATGAGAAGGGTAGTCCACCGGGGCCCGGAGTCCCCTGTGTTACATTCATTGTGCGGGTCACAGTTGCGTCCGCCGCAGTCCAGTAGGTGTTGCTTACCAGTGTTGTCGGGAGTGTAGTGATTGCTCCGGTAGTTGCGGCAGCTACATTTATGTGAAGGATATTAAAATCAACATTGTTGAGGAGACTGCCGAATGGCCCTGAAGTGCCTGGCTCGCTGCCTGGGAAACCAAATGGCTGCCCGGAATTAAAAGCTTTAAGGTCAATACTTGAACCTACTGCATCTGCACCCAGATTTACCAGAATTTCCACACGCTCACCTGGTAGTAGTTTTGTCCTGGTTAAAGGCACCGGTGCATCAAGCAGGCCGCCATCATTACCTATTACCCAGAAAGTACGGTTATCACTGAATCCGAAATTATAGCCTCTTTCCAGTTCCACATTGAGTAAGCGCAGCCTTACAAATTGTTTCGGTAGACTTACCTGGGGGCTCATGGTGCCATTTACAAGCATATAATCGCCATAGGGGCTGGTATTGGTAAATGCATTATTGACATCAAAACTGCGGCTGGTAAGCGCCAGCGGAATATCATCTACTCCATATGTCCTTGGTAGTGCCAGGGCAGCCTCAACAGGATCCCTTACAATTATAAAACCACCCAGGCCCTGCAGCAGTTGCATTTCGGTTTTCATGTGCAGGTGAGGGTGGTACCAGAAGGTGGCAGCATTGTTGGTTACTTTCCAGTAGGGTTGCCATACCGTACCGGTAGGTATGGTCTGGTGGGGTCCGCCGTCCATTACAGCTGGCAGATGCATGCCATGCCAGTGCAGGGTAGTGGTGTCATTCAGGTAATTATGTACATTCATATGCACACTGTCGCCCTGGTTAAAAATCAGGGTAGGGCCCCAGAAGGTTCCGTTGATACCCGCAGTAATTGTCTGGTTACCGGTTCTGAACTGAACAAAAGTATCCCTCATATTCAGGTTGAAAGTTGTTCCCGATATGGTGTCTGGTATGTGTAGTGGGTTGTACTGCGCCTGGGCAGAGATCGCCAATAAGCATAGTAATATCCCGGTAAAGAGTGGTTTTAATTGCATAATCTTTGGTTTTTATAATAGATTAGACGACCATTTTCTCCTTTTCCTTCGGGGGTAGGGCAATTTTCTGCACAATATATGGCGCATTTTATTGCACTCGAATATCATATAATCTAAGTTCGAAGGAGAAGCCCCTTTAGGGGTTTGGGGTTTTACCTATCTTGCACCCATGTTTGCCGACATTATTCTCCCATTAAATCTTCCGCAAATCCTCACTTACGGGGTGCCGCTCGAAATGCAGGACATCCTGCAGCCGGGTATGCGTGTGGAGGTGCAATTGGGAAAAAATAAACAGTATGCCGGAATCGTAGAAAACCTCCACAACAACAAGCCCGAGGCATACATGGTTAAGCCAATTCGGGGTATCATTGATCAGTACCCGGTAGTAAGCGCCAGGCATCTGCAGTTCTGGCGTTGGATAGGGCAATACTATATGGCTGCTCCGGGCGAAGTAATGCAGGCTGCCCTGCCTGCACACCTCAAACTCATGGGCGAAACGCGGTTAGAGTGGGTTGGCGACCAGTCTATTACTTACGAATGGAGTGATGCTGCATTCATTGCATCTGAAGCATTGATTCTGAGAAAAGAGATTACCATAAGTGAACTCCGCAATATTATCGGGGCAAGGCATTTTGCCGCTACGCTTAATGAATTGCTCGAAAAAGAAGCAGTAATTATTAATGAAGCGCTGGAAGCCTCATTCAAGCCCCGTAG
Organism: uncultured Bacteroidota bacterium; assembly: GCA_903904855.1. Lineage (GTDB taxonomy): Bacteria > Bacteroidota > Bacteroidia > Chitinophagales > Chitinophagaceae > Nemorincola. Next base: position 10,601 of record CAIVEH010000110.1, read on the forward strand.
AGAAAAGGTAGTATCGCTGGCTGCTGAATATACAGATGAGCAGGCGCTGCTGGCACTTTTTAAGAAACTGGAGAAAGCCCCCAAGCAACTGGAACTCCTCATGGCCTATACCGAAATAGCCATGAAGCAGGGTATAGTAAAACAGAATGACCTGCAGGACCGGGTAAAGGCACCATCATCATTAATTAAGACACTTTCAGATAAGGGCATCTTCACTGTTGAAGAAAAAAATGTGGACCGCCTTATTTACAAAACCATTAAAGGATCGAAAGAAATTGTATTCACTCCCGCCCAGCAAACGGCCTATGAGGAACTCAATACAGGTCTTGCTGATAAAAATGTTGCCCTGCTGCATGGCGTAACCGGAAGTGGTAAGACCTTGCTCTATATTCATAAAATTAAGGAGTGCATAGCATCGGGTAAACAAGCAATATTGTTGCTGCCTGAGATAGGACTTACCACGCAGATCATCAGCCGGCTCCATGCTTACTTTGGTGAGGTGCTGGGTGTGTATCATTCCCACTTCAGCAATAATGAACGGGTAGAGATTTGGGAAAAGGTGCGCAAAGGCACATTTCAGGTGGTGGCCGGCCCCCGGTCTGCATTATGGCTGCCTTACAATGATATCGGACTGATTATAGTAGATGAGGAGCACGATGGTTCCTATAAGCAGAAAGACCCGGCCCCACGCTTCCATGCCCGCGATGCAGCCATATACCTGGCAGCTTTATACAATGCAAAAGTGATACTTGGTTCTGCTACCCCTTCTATAGAAAGCCTGTATAATGTGCAGCAGAAAAAGTATGCCTATGTATCGCTCAAAGACCGCTATCAGGGCGTAAAGATGCCGGTTATAGAGATTATCAATTCGGCATCACTCAATACTGTCCGCCAGTTGGGCATTAAGTTGCTCACGCCCGAATTGCAGGCTGCAATTCTAGATGCCCTGCAGCACCGCAAGCAGGTAATACTGTTCCAGAACCGCAGGGGGTATACCCCTATGCAGATATGTACTATTTGTGGCTGGGTGCCGCAATGTAAGAACTGCTCCGTTTCACTCACCTACCATAAAAGTACCGACAAGCTGCAATGCCACTATTGCGGCCTCAAAGCTGCAGTTGTTCATACATGCCCTCAATGTGGCAGTACAAAGCTTTTGAGTAAAACTTTCGGCACAGAGAAGATTGAAGAAGAGGTACAGCAGATATTTCCCAATGCACGCGTGGCCCGTATGGATGTAGACAGTATGCGCGGCAAGCACAGCATGACCGCACTCCTGGATCAGCTCGAGAAACGGAAAGTGGACATCCTCGTAGGAACCCAGATGGTAGTAAAGGGTCTGGACTTTGCATCAGTCTCACTGGTAGGTATTCTTAGCGCCGACAGCTTGCTCAGTTATCCCGACTTCCGGGTCAATGAGCGTGCATTCCAGCTCATGGAGCAGGTAAGCGGCCGGGCAGGACGTGTAGATGGAAAGGGTAGGGTGCTGATACAGGCCTACAATATTGCCCATCCAGTATTGCAATGGGTCAAAAACCACGATGTGCATACCTTCTATACCAACGAAATTCACTACCGCGACCACTTCCTTTATCCTCCATTCACCCGCCTTATCAAAATCAGTTGCAAACACAAAGACGAACCCAAAGCTATAGCCGCCGCCGCCCTCATGGCCGAATCGCTCCTTAATTTCCCCGGTATTGCAGTGCAAGGTCCTGGCCCTGCTATAGTAACCCGTGTCCGCAATCAGTACATCCACGAAATCTGGATCAAATCGCAACGTGATAACAGAACCCTTGAAACCCTCAAAACCTTCCTCAAAGAGCAACGCCAGACGATTCTCAGCAAACGCGGATTCAGCAATGTGGCCGTGGTTTTTGATGTGGACCCGGTGTGATTAAATGCTTAATTAAGGTCGTCATTCCGACGAAGGAGGAATCTCCCGAGCCCAAGCAGAAGGTTCAATCAGGGCTGGGGAAGCTGTTGCTTTTATAAATCTCGGTTACTAAAAAACCACTAAATGATGTGCGGCAACTCATTGAAGATGCCCGCAACCGTGTGGCCGCAACCGTGTGGCCGTAACCGTAAATGCCGAGATGACCATGCTTTACTGGCGCGTGGGTAAGCGGATAAATTATGAGGTATTGAAGGGTAAAAGGGCTGTATATAGTAAAGAAGTCATCAAGGAATTGGCTATTGAATTGACAGAGCAATATGGTAAGGGATGGGGCGAACGGCAATTGAGACATCTGGTGCGTTTTGCTGAATTTTATACTGATGATCTAATTGTCTACACACCGTGTAAACAATTAAAATGCACCTTAAAAAAAAATCCCATTCTTAAAAATATCCCCTTACCTTTGCGCCCGAATTGCGAGTTGCATTTTCTTAAATGCACCATATCATGACTTACTGTTTCCACATATCGCCCCTTTTGCTCATTGCCTGATGGCAGAGCTTTGCTTCTCTTTCTTATACGGGATTATGAAGTAGCAATGGTGTACCGCCATTCAATAAATTGCTCTGCCTTATAATTTTCTTTCAGCCATGGGCTACTAAAAGGGTATATCCTTTGCGCAAGGATGAATTGATCTCAAAATAATTTATTACCCCGATCAATTGAAGTGTTATGCACACCCATGCATGGTCCGAAGATCTGCTGCATTACAGACTAAAAACCAAGAGGCAGAAAAGACGGCTGTTGAAAGACGCTAGATATAAACAACTGTTACAACTGAATGACCGGATAAATGAACTAAGCGATATCCAGGATAAACTGCCGATGGTTCCTTTGCAGGAGCCCTACCAGCGCGGCTGGAAGCGGATGTTTGTGCTGACTGACAGTACGATGCATAGCGACAAGGCTGACTTTTACCTCAGGCTGTTAGAGAAAATCAATACCGTTGAGTATTGCAAAAACAAGTCTTTCAGGAAAAGATGCAACCGTCGCCGGAACAGGAAGTGGAATTATGAGGATATAGCGCAGGAGCTTCAGCATTTTGACCACTGGCAATGGCACCATCCGAAATTGAAACTAACAGAAAAGGAAAAAGAATTTTTCCATACTGAAAAGGTTTGGAGTAAGGATGGCAGGCAATATAGTATCCGGTATGTATTCAATGAACCCTGGAGGTTCAGGCTTCAGGTTATGCCGCATATCATCACCGAAACAAAAATGGTGGATAATGTACTGGCACAGGAAATAGGCGAAATGGAGTTCTTAATTAAATCCAGAGACCTCCAGCCTGTTTTACACAAACTCACCAAAGGCCGTAGCTGGAAATGGTGGGGCGAAGTTTGTAAGGAAAAGCTGAAATACAGAAACCCGTTTAAAAACAAGACACTCCATGCCATACTGGATGAGTGTATTAATGATTAAAAACTAAACAATGAGCAATATTAAAATCAAAGAACTAAGTAAAATAGGCTATACCAACGATCAGGCCCGGAGCCTGGCGCTGAATATAACCGTCCGTCATTTCAAGCATCACACAAAAGAAGAGGTGATTTCTTTACTGACGGATATTAAAAACAATCCGGAAGAATATGCCAATGATGCTATAACCGGCAAAATAGCAGCAACCTTTCTGGATCGGGAAGTAGCCTGCAATTACAACACCTACAATTTGCTGCAGCAAACAGGCGCATTGAAGATTTTTGGCGGAAAGGAAATAGAACCCTTCGCCAAGAAACAGATGCAAACAGCCATGTCGCTGCCCATAGTAGTGCAAGGCGCTCTGATGCCCGATGCACATACAGGTTTTGGTCTGCCTATTGGCGGCGTGCTTGCCTGCAACAATGCAGTAATACCATTTGCAGTGGGCGTAGATATTGGTTGCCGCATGGCCCTGACTATTGTTGATGAAAAGGACAGCTTTTTCCGTAGCAACAGTCATCAGATTAAAATGGCGCTGCGCGAACATACCCACTTCGGCATGGAGGGCGGCCTGGAGCAGGTACAGGAACATGAAGTGCTGGACCACCCTTCATTCAAGGCCACAGAACTGCTGAGACGGCTGCAGGGTAAGGCAGCCAGGCAATTAGGTTCGTCTGGCAGCGGCAACCACTTTGTAGAGTTTGGCAGCCTGGAGCTCGCAGAAGGGAACGGGCTTGGCTTACAACCTGGCAGGTATGTTGCACTATTATCGCACTCGGGTAGCAGGGGGCTTGGGGCAAATGTGGCACAACACTATACACGCATTGCTATGGATACTTGCAAGCTGCCCGGAGAGGCGAAACAACTGGCATGGCTGGATATAAATAGTGAGGCTGGTCAGGAATATTGGCTCAGTATGAACCTGGCCGGCGAATACGCCAAAGCCTGCCACGACCGTATTCATGCCAACTTGCTGAAAGCGCTGGGACTGCAACCCATTGCATTAATCGAAAACCATCACAACTTTGCATGGAAAGAGCAACTGCCGGATGGGCGAGAGGTGATTGTCCACCGAAAAGGGGCAACCCCGGCACATGAAGGCGAGTGGGGTATAATACCCGGTAGCATGACAGAGGCTGCCTACCTTGTAACAGGTAAAGGGGCAGCCAGTGGCCTAAATTCAGCATCGCATGGCGCTGGTAGGGCCATGAGCAGGCAGCGGGCAAAAGAAAGCATGACAGTTAGCGGCATGAAGCAGATGCTGGGCAAGGCTGGTGTAACCCTTATTGGCGGCAGTGTGGAAGAAAACCCGCTTGCCTACAAGGACATTGAAAAAGTAATGGCATCGCAAACTGAACTGGTGGACATTCATGGAAGATTTTTACCAGTAGTTGTAAGGATGAACAAAGAATGATAGTTAAGTCAGTGTTTAATAAAATATGGCCGGCTCTATGATTATTTAGGTCACTTCCTGTTGTCTGAGTTGGGTACTCTGGTTAGATTTGACAACTTTTTAAAAAGTTGTCAAATCTTATACCGAACAATGGTTTCGGAGTAAACAAATATTTTGTTTTAAAGAGAGTGCTGAACTCTCGTAAAAATTAGCACGGGCTATTTTTTAAACCTAAAAATGGATTTTAAAATGGAACAAAAATTAATTCAGATAACATCGGGTCGCGGACCCGAAGAATGTGGCAGGGTAGTGGCTAAACTGCATCAACTGATCAATAGCTGTGCAATAAAATATGGGATTAAGCTTGAAATGATTGGCCAGAGTGAAGGAGACCTGCCAAATACTTTTCACTCAGTTACTTTGCTGGCCTCAGCTACAAACCTTCAAGACTTCACAAATGAATGGAGTGGAACTATTCAATGGATAGCTCAAAGCCCGTTCCGCAAATTGCATCGGAGAAAAAACTGGTTTGTGGGAGTGTCTTTTTTTGATTGTAATAGCGCAATGAAATGGGATGAACGAGAAGTGCGTTTCGAAACCTGCCGCTCATCTGGTCCCGGCGGGCAAAATGTGAACAAGGTCGAGACTGCGGTTCGCGGAATTCATATTCCTTCGGGTATTAAAGTATTGGCTACCGATAGCCGGTCGCAATTGCAGAATAAAAAGCTCGGCCTCGAAAGGCTGAAAAGCAAAGTCCTGGCATGGCATAGTGAGCAACTGATTGCACAGCAGCAAAACCGCTGGCAGGAACACAACGAACTGGAAAGAGGCAACCCTGTAAAGGTAATTGAGGCTACACTTTATTGAATTATTGTCAATAAAGTGTGGCCTCGATCAGCCTACTCAACGACTATTTTGGTAGTTATCCTGTCTTTCCCTGAAACAACCGATATGGTATAAACTCCCGGTGCCACATTAAGCTTAATGTTTTTATTTTTATTAGCGGGTATAATCATTTCTTGCACGTTCTGACCCATCATATTTGAAATGCTGATCTTTGCATCTTCGCTACTTGCTGAAGAAAAGTTAATTGTAAATGAGCCCTGGTTTGGATTAGGAGATATATTTAATGAAGCGCACTGATTGGAATTGATGTTATTCACTGCCGAAACTCCAATATATTCCATTACAGTAGCCTGCCAGCCATGACTGCTGTCTGAGAATACCACATAAGGATTTCCGGCAGCGTTTATAACTATAGATGGCCCCTGCACATGCCCTGCAGAGTAACCTGCACTACCTACTGTTACCCAGCTGCTACCATTAAATTTCATAACAGTCAGTTTATTACTATTTCCTCCATCTGCATAACACACATAGGGTGTACCACTGCCATCTATGGCTAAGGATCTTAGTCCAAGTCCGGCCATGCCTGCTGTAAAGCCAGTGCCACCTACTGGAACCCAACTGGTTCCGTTATATTTCATTAATGTTGCTTTATTGCCATTAGCCGAATCCTGGTACACTACATACGGCGCGCCCCCTGTTCCTATAGCAATAGTAGGACTGGCTATAGCTCCTGCCGAAAATCCTACACTTCCTACTGTTATCCAACTTGTGCCATTAAATTTCATCACAGATACCTTTCCTCCATTTGCCATATCCTTATATGCTACGTATGGTGTGCCGCTGTTGTCAATGGCTAATGATGTGTACTCTGCAAATCCCGGAGTAAAATTTGGGCTGCCAACTATTACCCAATGACTACCATTATATTTCAGAACTGTTACTGGGCCAAAGTCATAATTCCCATAAACACAAGCAACATAAGGCATACCTGAATCGCCAATAGCTATAGAGTTGAAATCCGAACCTCCGATTGAAATATCTTCTGTATCAATATAGGCCCAGCTACTACCATTATACTCCATAACTGATGCAGCTGACATTATATTGAAATCCTGATATACTACAAATAGTTTTCCTGAATTATTAATGGCTATAGATGGGTTTAAAGAA
>CAIVEH010000111.1 GCA_903904855.1 uncultured Bacteroidota bacterium
GCTCTGGAAGCGACTTTCTGTTTGTGGTGGTGGGAGCACACGGGTTAGAACCGCTGACCCTCTGCTTGTAAGGCAGTAAAATATTAATCCACAAAATAAATATCATTAAATCCATCCTTCAATTTCTAAGTAGGAATGAACTTTCAATTTGTTCGACCTATGTTCGACCTAAGAAAAAAGCCAATTCTTTCGAATTGGCTTAATCGCTTGATTTTCAGTGCCCCAGACGGGAATTGAACCCGTACTCGCCTTGCAGCAAACAGGATTTTAAGTCCTGCGCGTCTACCAATTCCGCCACCAGGGCTAGACCTCACCCCAACCCTATTCAAAAGAGAGGGAGGAGCCATAAAAAAAAAATTCCATCGCGATAACCATCGGATGGAATCTTTCGAGCGGAAGACGAGACTCGAACCCGCGACCCCGACCTTGGCAAGGTCGTGCTCTACCAACTGAGCTACTTCCGCTTGTGTTTTAAAGAACTTATTTCGTTGTTGGGAGTGCAAATATAGGGAGTGAAAACAGAAAAACAAATTCTTCAATGAAAAAAAATAATCGTCATACTGTGGGGAGTATTTAGTCTGAAGTATTTAGTCTAAAGTTGTGCGAAAAAGTCTGGTTATTTTTTAGCAAAAAAAATTAAAAAATTGATTGTTCATACTCACTCTCTCTGCTAAATACTTAAGACTAATTACTGAATACTATAAACTAACTAGTGAATACTTTAGACTATAGACTAAATACTTTCTACTTTTGCCGCATGGCTGCTTCTGCATTTGTTTCACTCGTTAAAAAAGACCTGCTCATGGAGTGGCGGCAGAAGCATACCCTGTTCGGTGTGCTGCTGTATGTAGGCGCTACAGTATTTGTCATATATATGATGAGCGGCCAGCCTGAATCCCGCACCTGGAATGCCCTCTTCTGGATTACCCAGCTATTTGTGGCTGTAAACTCTGTGGCCAAAAGTTTTTTGCAGGAGCACCCGCATCGCTACCGTTATTATTTCACGCTGGTAAAGCCTGCAACATTTCTATTGGCAAAAATGGTTTACAGCATCCTCATCATGTTTGTTATGAGCCTGGTAAGCCTGCTGTTGTATTACATCATGCTGGGCTGGCCGCTGGTGCAGGGTGGCTTATTTATAATTATTACAATGGTTGGCAGCCTTAGCCTTTCAGCAGTATTCACTTTTTTATCCGCAATTGCAGCCCGTGCCAATCAGAACGCAGCCCTTATGGCTATACTCGGTTTTCCACTGGTAACTCCGGTACTGATGATTCTCAGCAAACTGGCACTGAAAGCTCTTGAACCTGTTTATATGCCCGGCTGGAGCAGCCTGGCACTTGTGTTGATCTCACTCGATATACTTGTTATTTTCCTTGGGGTAATTTTATTTCCTTTTCTATGGCAGGAGTAAGTATTTTAATCGGGCAAAGTGCCTACAAATTGATGAATTAATAGATTTGGAAAAATCTGCACTAACCCACTTTAATCCCAACACCCTAACTTAGCCAAAAAATCGAATACCAAACACCAAATACCAAATTCCAAATTCCAAACAAACTTGAAGATTGCCATTATAGGTGCCGGAGCAGCAGGATGTTTTGCAGCAGCCAATATCCCTTACACCGAGGGCGTGGAAGTAGCTGTGTTTGAAAAAGCAGGAAAAGCGCTACAAAAAGTAAAAGCATCGGGAGGCGGCAGGTGCAATGTAACTCATGAGTGTACCGACATTCCGCTACTTGTAGAGTGCTATCCCAGGGGCAAGCAACTGCTGAAGAAATCGTTGTACCAATTCCCACCCCAGAAAACCATTGAATGGTTTGAAAGCCGGGGTGTAAAGCTGAAGACCGAACCCGATGGCCGTATGTTCCCAATCACCGATGATTCGCAAACAATTATTGACTGCATATGGCACGAAATGATGCGCAATAAAGTGCAGGTATTTTATCATAAGGCTGTTGAAAGCATTACCCCCCACCCCATGGAGGGAAGTTCCGGTTTTACCATAAATTTTACCGATGTCACAAGCTATGAATCCGATAAAGTTTTGATAGCTACAGGCGGCTTTCCAAGGCAAGAACAATACCAGTGGCTCAAGGATCTAGGCCATACACTTCAACCACCTGTGCCGTCTCTGTTTACCTTCAACATGCCCAAACACCCTATTACCGCACTGATGGGGGTAAGCGTGCCCGATGTTACAGTGAAAATTGCCGGCACAAAGATTTCGGCTCAGGGTCCGCTGCTCATTACCCATTGGGGAATGAGTGGTCCGGCGGTGTTGAAAACTTCGGCTATTGGGGCGCGCGAACTGGCCAACCGCAACTATGATTTCCAGGTTGTCATCAACTGGCTCAAAGAGGCCACCGATGATGATCTGAAGGAAACCATAGTGCACCTGCGCAAGGAGCAAGGCAAGCAGATGGTGCATCATAAAAATCCTTTCGATTTACCGAAAAGATTATGGGAATACCTGCTGCAGCAATGCGGCATAACCGAAGATACCCGATGGGGCGACCTGCCGGCTACTGCCCAGAATAAGCTGACAGAGCATCTGCTGCGCGACCTGTATGCAGTGAAAGGGAAAACCACCTATAAAGAAGAGTTTGTAACCTGTGGCGGCATTACTTTGAGTGAAATAAACCCGCAGACTATGGAGAGCCGCAAAGTGCCGGGTCTGTTCTTTGCAGGTGAAATACTGGATGTGGATGGAATAACGGGCGGTTATAATTTTCAACATGCCTGGAGCAGTGGGTGGATTGCGGCGCAACAAATGACAAAAACCTGAAGCCCCTCCCCGGAAAGGGACCCATCTATTGAGCTTTAGGTTAGGAGTTTGAGATGAAGACAACCATTTCAGAGAAAATATATTTTTCAATCTTTTTTGAGGCATATATATTTATTCCCAAAAATAAATCAGTAACTTTATAATATACAATTGAGGGTAATGAAAAATTATATGAAAGGATACTGGTTTTTATTAGCAGTATTTGCAATAACTCTAATTAGCTGTAAAAAAAAGAACTCCTATAAGATTAAAACATCAATACCAGCGCCTGTAAATCCAATAAATAAGCTTACAGGAACCTGGATTCTGATGGGTACTTACGATAACGCAAGCTATAATGGCCCAGGGAAACCATTAACCTATATTCATGACTCTGTTTCAGCTCCAATAGTATTATATTTATTAGATACCTTTACTGTTGCTTACTATTGGAATCAATACTATAGCATATTTAAGTTTAGCTATTCTGATGATTCATCAATTTATTTTTATGATCAATTTAATCAACCCAGTTTGAGGTATAATTTTGTTACGGAAGTTTTGAATTTCAAAATTATGGTGGACTACGCCGGGAAAGGTTATACACACGAAATATTGCAATCTATTCCAACTCATATATCTTCAAATAACCCTGTTATTAATGTAAATACTTCAAAATTAATAGGTATCTGGCATCTGCACGGAACGTATAAAACTATTCTTTTCCCTAATATTGATACCACATTTAATGAAC
>CAIVEH010000112.1 GCA_903904855.1 uncultured Bacteroidota bacterium
GTGAGTCGCACAGAATAAAATAATGCCGGAAAAACTCAACCATTTTTTCTCGATTTTGCTAAAAAACGCTCAAAAACCAGAGGGGCTGAATAGTAACAATAATACAATCATTCAACCGTTTTACTCACCACCGTACTTAGCTTTGATTGTCCTCCATCTTCTGTCATGGCTTTAATAGCATAGGCATTTTCCTTACCTGTTTTCTTGTCGGCAAACCACTTATCAGAGGTTCTCTCATATTGAATCAAATGGCCCTTGCTATCCTTTTTATAAATCACAAAGAATGTTCCTGTTGCCATATCTTTATAATCCCATTTCAGAACAATCTTTTTCTTCGCTGTGTCAATTGTCAAATGCTCCACAGGCGGCCTTAATCCATCATCATAAGGTTTACCATATACTGGCGATGCATATCCCGAATACAATCCATTCATATCCATGGCCCTGATTGAATAATAATAGGTGATTCCTGTTTTCACATTTGTATCTATGAAATTATTTATCGGTTTAGAGAAATAAGTGAGTATGGTCCATGCAGCCTTCAAATCTGTTTTGCGATAGATAGTATGGTGTGTTACATCTTTGCTTGTACTGGGCGCAAACTGCAATTCAACTTCCTTCTTCCTGACCAACACTTTTTTGAATACCGGTGTAACGGGAGGAATAGTGTCTGGCCGCACTACAGCCATGATGTCCGAAAACATAGATTGATTATAATTGAAATCAAGCGCAACTGCTCTGTAGTATATCTTCGGTGTAAGTGAGTGAAGCGTAACAGTATCACTAAAAATAGTTTTTATTTTATTTGAATCAGTCCGGTTCTTTTTAAATGAATACTGAACTACCGAGAATTCATGGGTTGGGTCATTCGATCGATACAAACGGTACCCCATCAAGTCCTTTTCTTTACCGGGTTCAATCGTAATCTTCACAACCCCAATCGAGTCTATTATTGCTGAAGCTATTTTGGGCTGGCCTGGCGGCAGGCTGTCTATCAGAGTTACACTTATCGGGAACGAAGAAGAGAAATTCCCTGCAGTATCAAATGCATAAACAAGGTAATAATTGGGCGCATCCGTACTAAAGGTAGTGTCTGTGAATTTACGTGTTGATGCCGATAGCATTGATTTGTTCAGCACCTTAAAATCACCTCTGTCCTTATCCGATCTCGCTACTCTGAATCCTTTCAGGTCATTATTTTTGCCATTCATTTCCCATGATACAGTTACCTCGCGGGTTTTGGTTTGTTTGGGTTGCTTTAAGAAGGGTTGTGTAGGCGGTGTCATATCCCGGGGCATACCCTGCACTTCCGCAAACAAAACTTTTTCACCGAAAGCTGTTGTTCCATAGAAACGGTACTTATACAATTTGTAATTAATCAGCAAGTCATCGCTGTACGATCCATACCTCGTGCCTACATAAGCTTTGTTCGAAAGACTATAATCCGGGGCTTTGTTGAGTGGTGTATAAACCGTTTCATTTTCTTTCTCCCGCTCCACAAAACAACCTGCAACATCCGGCCTTATAAGCCATAAAAATGATAATCCTTTCTCCTTGGGTATCACTCTTACTTCGTTCTTGTATGCTTCCGGAATTATTTTGGCAGCAATCGTCACCTCTCCCTCTCCTATTTCATATATGTCCGATTTGCCATTCAACCTTATACGGTAATTATATATCTTACCTTCTGCAGCAGTTGCATCTGTATAACCCAATGCAATTGTCCGGGCTACAACCGAATCTTTCAGCGAGATAAGTACAAGTATCCCATATTGCAGATCTTCCCGGCTTTTCTTCTCTTTCAAGTCAGTAATGCCCTGTTCAAGGCTTACATTCGCGGTTCGGGTATCCTTGCTATCAAGCTCAAAATCCATAGCCAGTTCTAAATCTGATTTGACAACCGAGTCTCGCTCGGTTTTTATTAAGTCACGCCATTCATTCTCTGGTAAGGATTTAATCACAGCTATTTGTTTGTACTTCCCTTTGCCTTCGCTCCGCTCCACAGTATAGCTGTTTTTGAATCCAAGCCTGAGAGTCAATATATTGTCGGGTACCCATCTTAATTCCACTCCTCTGTGTGTATATCTCGCCACTGTTTTTATTTTGCTCACTGGCTTATCTATTTGTGCAGATAGCAATAGCGGCACTGTGCATCCGAGAATCAAAATCAGTGTAATGTAAAGCTGTCTCATATGTTTCTGTTTGCTGTTTCAGTCTTTTTTGTAATTAACGTGTTTTATTAGCTTTGCCTGAAGGTGTTGCAGTACCCGACTGTCCGGTTGAGTTAGTTACGTTGGCTCCCGACCCGGTTACCTGCGTTCCTGAGTTGGAATAGTTGTCATAATGTGGCCCGGTTTTAAATGTCCTGACAATTTTCTGGGTAAGCGGTGCGCCTGTCATCGTCACTGCTGGTTGCCAGGTAGGTCCACCAGCTGAACTTCCATTGTCTTTTCCCTGGCCAGCCGACACAGTTCCTTTCAGCTCCATCAGCGTGGCTATAACAGTAAATGTATAGGTTTTATCTTTTTCAAGATTATTTTTGGGAGGAGGCGGAGTTGGCGCAACGGTCATTTCTGTTGGTACCGGCGGATAAGGCACCGACCCGCTCAAACTCCATGTGTCGGAAACCGATGGCCCACTGAATGCTCCATAGCTTGACCCTGACCCTGATGAAACTCCTGAGCTCCAGGTACCGCTACCTGAGGGTCCGCCTCCCAATCCCATAGCTGACCCTGATGAACCTCCCGAACTCCAGGTACCACTACCCGAAGGTCCGCCACCTAATCCCACAGTTGAGCCCGATCCAGATGAACCGCTGCCCCACGTATTTATTCCGCTAACCACTTTCCCCTGTGAAGCGCTTAGGCTGGCTGAGGTATTCGCTGAAGGAGGAACATAGTATAGGTATTCACCGAGATTATTCGTCTTAAACAGCAGGTTGATGGCAGGCGATGTGCTCGCAGGTCCGCCAGGTTTGAGTGTTGTCACAACTGTCATCTTAAATGTCCTCGTTTTGCTGCTGCCATCGCTCTGCTGCTCGCCTATAGTGAATACATCTCCGGGCACTAAATTGTAGGCAACCTTAATGTCATTCGAGTCCGGGAAATTATAGGGAGCCATCGGATTCACATACTTGATCATTGCCCTTGCCTGGCTGTCAGCCTGGTCCTGTTGGGCCACTGCAGGTCCGGCATCCTGGGTCAATCCGCTGGAACTACAGTCGGTGCCATAAGTGAAATCCTTGTGGAAATGAAAACATACTAAGTCATCTAAAGCATCTATGTCGCCATCTATTGCCCCTTGCGCAAAAACCGGATTCGGAAATGCTCCTGTTATCCATGCACCGCCTTTTATGTTGCATAAATTATAGTGCTTATCATCGCAACAGAAGGCTGAATGATATTTCGAAATTCCATCCAGGCTTGCAGACGCTGCTGCATAAAACCCAAGTCCACCACTTGCCCTGTAGCCCCTTATCCCAACCGGATTACTACCATTACAGGACCCGTTGTATTGCAAAAGCGCAAGATCCAATTCAGCTCCTGCGCCAAAATAGGTATTCACACTCCAAACCCTGAATGTGCCATTGTATACTTCATCCGTAGTAGAATGAGAAAAGGAAATGCCCACACCCAGCGCAAAACCTTTTCCGGTTGCCGTAAGACTTGCTCCACCATCCGATGGGTTCAATGAAGGCAACGAACCCGGGAAAAGGGAATTGTAGGGATCAGAAAATTTGTGGGTAAATCCATTGGGCACATCACCACCAAGGTCATTACCCATCATCAGATAGCTATATAATGAAATCCCCAATACATCTATAGTGTTTGTTTGCGTAGGAGTTCCGCTCTTAAAGTACCATTTGTTTGTCGAGCCATCTACATGCAGTACAAGGCCTATACTTTCTCCAGGTGGCGTATACAATATCTTCACTCCACCTTCCTCCGCATCGACGGTTGCTTGCGCACTAAGGTCAAATATTTTCGTAGTGAAATCATAATCCACATTCAGGCTGCCCTTTATCATCGCTTTTGCCCGGTCATCAATTCCAGCTCCTACATAAAACTGCCCACCGAATCCCAGATACGTAAGCCCGCCCGATGACGAGAAATTGCCCAGCATTGTTACATCCATATTAAATGCTTCATCTTTTGGTGTAGTAGCAATAACGGCTTTTGCCTCAAAACCAAGATTTCCTTTTTGGGGTTTAAAAGTAAATCCTCCATTCTCCAACGTAGGATACATATTCTGGTAAGCCCCTCCGCCAAACCCTCTGAAAGCAAGGCCCGACATAAAAACAACTCCCGGTGGGGGTAACGTAAGCAATGCTTCTGCACGCCAATACCTGTAGGTTGTGTTGGTTGGTGCGTCAACCGTAGTGCCAAATTGAACCAGTGCGTCCAGTTTAAGCTCTGCCGCCTTAAATACAACTGAGATATTTCCCAGAAAACCATTGCCATAGGTTGCGTTGTCGTGAAAAAATCCTATCCCGCCGTCTATCGATACAGCCGACAAATCGGCATGAACATTGATGGAGTCGATTTTGGTGTCATGATAAATCGGTTTGTAACTTTCACCTGGCTTTTTACCAAATCCAACTATCACTCCGAGTTTCGTAGCGCCTCCCACCTCTGCACTGAGATTGGCAATAACCTTAAAGTCTACCGACCCCTTTATCAATTCACCCTGACTGGCATCGAGGCCCGTTAGCATTGGTGTGAAGCCAATGTCGGTAATAGTAACAGGTAAGTGGGCAAGAAACTTTGGCGGACTGGCAAACCCCCAGGTGCCGATTTCAAACTTAAAACTGCCCGCTGGCGATTTAGTTAACCCTAAACCTTCAAATTCAAGGTCCATTTTTACGTTTTTGATTGGCCCCAGTGTTATATTATCCCATTTGAAAGAACCATTTAATTTCAGGCTGAACGAGTCTTTGTCTTTTTCCACATGAGCAAATATTGCTGATGTTTCGTCCAGTGTCATTTTCCCATTCAGCATATCGGCATCAATAGGGCCTGTAGGGTCAATAGTTATCTGAAAATAGTCGTTGGTTCCTGCACCGGATGGCTGCGCATATATTGCAACATATTTCAGCGGATTGTTGACGGTATCCCTGGTTACAGGCAATATGACTCTGCCCTTTATACTTGCATCAGTAAGACTGCTGGCTAGTATCATTACCACAACAGTATCTATTGTAGCGCTCATTTTGGCCACGCTTGCATTATTGAAATCTGCTACATTTGTTGCCGATGCGTGCATCGTAATCCCCTGGTTATCTATTAGGAATGTATCTACTGCTACCTTTATCGTATCTCCGTCTGGCTTTTTCCACGAAGATGGCAAATCTATATTCATCGTTTGCATGCTGAAGCCCTGCCATGTAACTGTTGTGTCCCCTGCATAGCCCTGCGGAAACTTTATACTGTCCGGGTTACGGATATCCGACAAGTCAATGGTGAAGCCCGTACCTCCTTCAATGATAACTCCTGAGTTGCTGCCTGCCGAATTGACGATCTGGCATTCCGGCAAAGTACCTGTGATCATTATATCGCTGAATGATGTAGCATTTCCCATAAATACTGCTGTAACCTTAGAAGTGCCGTCATCCGGATTAGGCACCAGCCAGTCTCTCGTAAACTCGGCATCTATCTCCATATTTATTTTAGAAATTCCAGTCGTATCCCACTGAAGAAACCAGCCATCTATCGGCGATGAGGTAGAAGATGGTTTTTTGAAAGTCAGCATCACTTTATCATTTAGTTTAACTGGAATATCTGCAACAAGTTCCAAAGTACCAGATGAGAAATCAATTTTTTTAGGGTGTATCTTTATATCTGTCCCCAGGAATCCAAGTGTGTCTTTAGCACCTTTTATCGTTACTGTTTTCGATGCTATAATATTTATGTCAGCTTCAGCAGGCAAAAATTCCATTTCCGTAATTGCAAACTCATTCCCAGTCGAAATATTAAACCCCAGGGGCAAGTCAAATGGCGCGGTGTATGTCATACTACTGGCATAGCTGGGTAACGTCTGGTTCGTCGCATCAGCTACACTGTCTACCCAATCAACAACACTTGAAACTGTATGGTTCGACAGGACATAATTGGCAGCTACCTGTTCTGCCCAAGCTTTCGGATACTTGGCCGCATTTGAATCAATTACAGCCTGTATTGAGCCAGTTTTGAGTGTGTCTGAATTTAAAGTTATGCCGCTGAATTGAACGGATATATCCGCCTTCAGCCACCCTATATGCACTTTCCCTGTTCCGTCAAAAGTCCCATTTGCTGTTCCCTTGCTCACACTATCTGTGATGATCAAAAATTCGCCTCCCTCACCGGCATATATGGTATCTCCTTTTGCTATCGAATCCTGTGTTCCACTGTTGGTATTTGAATGGTGATGATGATTATGATTTGTGGTGGAATTGGTATCATTACCAGGGCCTGAAGCATTATTATTGCCGATACATTTAAATGTAAAATACCCCGACCTCCCTTCATTGCTACCCAATGGCCTGTCCTGTTCATCCAGCGCTGTTACACTCCACACATAGCTCATCCCGGTATCAGGTAAGGTATAATCTATCGGCCAGCTTGCGGTAATAAGGTTTTTATAGTCCTTTTCCAATATCGGCTTATTCGTTCTGTAGGCCTGGCCTTTCTCCTGGCCTGGCAGCACTTCCATTACCTGAAGTCTATAGGTAACTATTCCACCGGTATATGCCGGCTGCAATGGCGTCCACTGAAACAATGGCCGTCTGGTCTGGCTTGCTACACAGGGTTCCCCATCTCTTGGTGATATAAGTGAAGGCGGCTCATAGGCAATAATCGTAAAATTGCTGCACTGAGGCTGCTGGGTAGTCAGCGCTGTTAGCGTTGTCGGGTTCACTAGCTGCACACAGATACGATAATTGTCGTCTGGTATACGCCCTGTCATTGTAGCTGCCTTGGTATCATAATGGCCATGATATTTCACATCTGCCGGAGGAAAAATATCCTCAGCATAGAATTGGCTCGACCCGGGCTCGCACGATATTACCGGCATTTTACCAAGATCGGTTTCTGCAATCATTTCCCCCTTTCCGTTATAGATCTGGTACGATATCTTTGCATTAATACTTTTGCCAGTGGTATTGGTTACAATAACAATAGCAGTCTCACGGTGAATTTGCCAGTCCGACAAATAGGGCGATGGATGCGAATTCATTACAAAATTAATATTCTGGCCCTGTGCGCCGATGCCTGTTACAATCAGTACCAGGGTGATAATTAATCGGATGGTTCGGTATAATTTCATAACTAAAGATTTAATATATTTAACTCTTCAAAAGATTGTCAGTGTATTTATTCAACGGGTTAAGATCGTCGTCATTCAATGAGTTGATTGTAACTGTTAGACTGAAACTTAGCGCATTGATTATTGTATATTTTACTCCTGGCATGGTATACAGTTGCCTAGTGTTCACCATGCTGTTTAGCATGCTTTGCGTATACGTTTCATCTGTACTTAGACGCAGCGCATTTTTATGTAAACCATAATTGCATATGATACCCCCCGAAGCATCCTCAGCTATAACCTGTTGCGATGTACTTCCCAAACATTCAAAGCATAACTTTCCTGTAGCAAGCCTGAGACCCGTTTCGAAAACCAGCGGGTCGCCGAGGCTAAGCTCGGAATGGTAAAGTGTTTGAATACCCAACAAAAGTTGCACCCATTTGTCTTTAGGCCTTATACCAAACATGTTCAATGGATTGGCCATATCCTGTCCGAGATTTTCATAATCAGGTAACGGTACTATTACCCTGTTTTTTTGAAGGCTGATATGAATAAGGAAAGGAAGTGAAAAGTCTCTGCAACTGAATGTAGGATTGCATTTCAGGCGATCAAGTGCAAACAGTATGCATTTTGGAATGGAAGAGGCTTCATTCATCTGGTAAAAATCCGCGTATAATCCTATTGTGCCGGTTATCAAGGGTGATTTCTGAGCCAGAACACCAACCGGTAAAATAAGTATTATTACTATCAGGATTTTAACTTTCTCCGCAAACATATGTTATATAATCAAAGTTCAAAAATTCATAAAAACCTATGAAAATCAATAAATTCGTTAGCACACCTCATTTGCATCTTTCTCAATATTAATTTGTTAGTCCGGTTATCATAACTGCTTCATTCCTATGATAACTATTCCAGGTCTCCCACTATTTAAAGGAGAAATACAGTCCTATAATTAACATATATATGTTATATTTTGAGTGATTTCAGGTTTGACTTCTCCAAATCTATAACTACCATTTCATAAAACCGGGCTCAATTGAGGCAACGGTATCTATAAATGAGGCAACGGTAAATTCTGATGTAAAGATGCGGCCGTCCACCTGCTCTAAAAAGAGTGTTATAACTGAATAAGGAAGGAAACAAACGGTATTTTTTTACCGTTTTTTAACGGTTTATCCTTTTGTTTTGGGCTGCGCCGATTCATTTTCCACAAATCCCACATGGCTTACTAATGGTTTGCCTTCAGGATTTGAGCATGCGACGAAACTATTCGACCAATTCTGGAATTACCAATCAATCAACTTATATCTCTAAATACCTATAGCAAAAACCACAAACAAGCCACTTCCAGATTCCACAACGGCGCACCTGTCGATCCTTCTTGAGACACAGATTATAAACAATAATGTATACTGGTCGCAGAGTTCGCGGCATCTTTATGCTACAGCACTGGTACAGAATATATAAATGTGCAGCCAGGCCTCAAAATGAAAAACCAGAAGCGATCTTAAAGCAAATCAGGAAGCTTAAAGACAATCTGTAAGACTCAACCTAATCACTTATCACTTATCACTTATCACCTATCACTTATCACCTATCACTCACTTATTCCTCCTCTTATCATTCCCCTCCAGCTCCAGCAGCCGCTCCATAACAGTAGAGGTTATGGGGCAAACAAGGGAATTTTTTAGTGTTAGGGGCACCCGCTTCAGTAGTACATCTTCATCTGTATAAGGGTATCGCCTGCAGTCGCTGGGGCGGTCGTCATAAATATTGCAGGTATTGTCATCAGCAAGAAATGGGCAGGGTTTCTGCCGGGCCACATAGTCACCCTCTTCATCCAGTTTCAGATAATTGGCCACAAGGTCGCCCTCCTTTATTCTCAGGCTTTTGGCAATGCGCTTTATATCTGGTTGCTTAAATCGGGGTGAGTGGTTTTTGCAGCAATTGGCACACTCCAGGCAATCAATTTTGGCAAATGCCTCCTCATGCAGATCTGGCAGCAATGCCAGCATCCGGTTATAGTTGCCCCGCTCAAGCAGGTACTTATATTCCTTCTGGTGTTCCTTCGCCGCTTTAAGCAGGGGGTCGTAAATCATTTTTTATTGTCGTAATTCTTAAGTACTAAGTCTTAAGTAGTAAGTCTAAAGTAGTAAGTCTAAAGTATTCAAAGTTTTAAGTAGCCAGTGGAGAATACATATTAGCCAAATAGCATCAAAAATTTCAGATAAAGATCGAATGCTCAATAGCAGGTTCCCCTTTAGGGGTCAGGGGTTTCTTTCAAAGGCTCATCTTATCCATTATCCTTTCCAGGTCCTCATCACTGTAAAACTCAATCACAATATTCCCCTTTCCGGTCTTCTTGCGATCCAGTTTCACCCGCGTACTGAAATGAGAAGCCATATTATCTTCAATGCGCTTATAGGCCGGCGGTAGTTTTGCAGCCGCTGTCTTTGGTGTAGCCGCAGGTTTCTCTACACTCATATCTTTCACCATCTGCTCCACCTGCCTTACCGAGAGGCCACGCTCCATGGTTTCACGGAAAACATACAGTTGCTGGTCTATATGCTCCAGGCCTATTATAGCCCTTGCATGGCCCATTGTCAACTGGCTGTCGCGCACCGCTTTCTGTATATCTGGTGGCAGTTTCAGCAGACGCAGATAGTTGGCTACAGTGCTACGCTCCTTCTTCATGCGTTCAGATACCTGCTCCTGTGTCAGTCCGCATTCATCCATCAACTGGCGATAGCTCAGCGCTATTTCTATCGCATTCAGGTTCTCACGCTGCAGGTTTTCCAGCAGGGCCAGTTCCAGCATACCCTGGCTGTCGGTAGTACGTACATACGCAGGTATATCCGCTATTCCTGCCATTTTACTGGCACGGACCCGCCGTTCACCCGATATCAGCTGATACCGGTTATGCCCCACTTTCACAACAGTGATAGGCTGTATTATATCATGCAGCTTTATGCTTTCCGAAAGTTCCCTCAGCGCCTGTTCATCAAAGTCGTGCCTCGGCTGGCTTGGGTTCACCTCTATCTGGTCAAGTGGAATGCGTGCAGTTCCCGCAGTATTTGTTTGTCCGCTCACAGCAGGCACACCTTCCTTTACACCCTGCAGGTCTTCATCAATGTTATCCAGCAGTGCGCGGATACCTTTTCCTAAACCTTGTTTTTTACTTGCCTGCGCCATGCTCATTATTTACCGGAATTTTATCCTGTTTTTTTAATTTGGTCATATTGTTTTTCTGCAGTATTTCCCTGGCCAGGTTCAGATAATTTACCGCGCCAGTACTCTCCGCATCATACAGCAGCGCCGGCATACCAAAGCTCGGAGCCTCGCCCAGCTTGGTATTGCGGTGCAGAATGGTATTGAATACCAGGTCGCCGAAATGGTTCTTGATCTCCTCCACCACCTGGTTGCTCAGGCGAAGGCGGCCATCATACATGGTCATCAGTATGCCCTCAATCTTCAGGTTCGAGTTGATCCTAGTCTGCACAATCTTAATCGTATTCAGCAGCTTGCCCAGCCCCTCCAGTGCAAAGTATTCGCACTGCACTGGTATGATCACGCTATTGGCAACCGCTAGTGCATTCACTGTTATCAGCCCTAGTGAAGGAGAACAATCAATGATGATGAAATCATAATTATCAAGCTCTGGCTCCAGTGCCTTGCGCAATACAAATTCCCTGTTGGGATGATTGATCAGCTCTATCTCAGCCCCCACCAGGTCCAGGTGGCTGGGCACCAGGTTCAGGTTTGGCGTCTGCGATTCCAGTATCACCTGGCTAGCCGGCATATCATTTACCATGCAGTCATACAGGCTCACCTGAATGTTCTTCAGATCAAACCCGTTGCCTGTAGTGCTGTTGGCCTGCGGATCTGCATCCACAAGCAATGTTTTATATTCCAGAACGGCAAAACTTGCCGCCAGGTTTATAGCGGTAGTAGTCTTCCCCACTCCGCCCTTCTGATTCGCTATTGCTATTACCTTTGCCATATACCCTAAACCCCGCCGTGGCGGGCTTTACTTGTTATTCTTATTTTGTCTACCCCAAACCCCTGAAGGGGCTTCAATCATTATACTTAATTTCCAATTAAGTACCTGCCTGAACTGAATTCTACCGCCAACTGTAAACTGCCAACTGTAAACTTGACTACAAGGTAATCGTTTCTCCAATCTCAGGCAATATTAACTCTTTTCCCGCGGCTTTAAATTTATCCACAGCCTCCTGGTGATTGATCTTTATATACCCGAAAGTATCAAAGTGTACCCCGATTATTTTGCTGCATTGTATAAATTCGGCAGCTATCAGGGCATCCTCTACATCCATAGTAAAGTTGCCGCCAACTGGCAATATCGCAAAATCAAGCTTTGCATATCGTGGCACCAGCTGCATATCCATAGTTACACAGGTATCGCCGCTGTAGTAGAAATTATGCTCCTTGCCATGCACCAGGAAACCACCCGGATTACCGCCATAACTACCATCGGGCAGCGAACTGCTATGCGCCGCCGGCAAAAAATGCAGCTTCCCGAAATCAAAATGAGCCGACCCGAAATTCATCGGATGCCCGTTTTTTACGCCCTGGCTGCCCGCCCAGCTTACTAACTCATAGGCTCCAAGCACTTTAGCGTCAGTGCGCATTGCAATGCCTACCAGGTCGGCCACATGATCGAAATGAGCATGAGAAGCCAGTATAAAATCAGCTTCTATTTTATTCACATCAATATCCTTTGCCAGCTCATTACCACTGATAAACGGATCGAAAAGCAGTTTTATGCCCCCTGTTTCAACAGCGAAACAGGAATGGCCATAGTAAGTAAATTTCATGTCTTTGGGAGATATTATTGAATGCAAAGTTAAACGGAAAATAGTTGATGCCGGATTAAAATAAAAGGGATTGTGGATAAAATGTTTTAGAAAGAATGGATTGATGACAGGGCATTTAGTGACTATTAAACTTGAAACAATATAATATGATTGCATAAATTAACACTATTAAATATGCTTATAAATTGTAGTTATATCTTCCAAAAACAATAGCTAACCAGAACCCACCTGCCAGGAAAGGAGACACCTGGAGAATACAATAAACCAAAAAATATATTTCACAAATCCCAAATCCAATCCCCAGATTCCATTTTCTACTTAAACTTATTATCTTTACTCAAGTCAAAACCAAAATTAAAATAAATTAATGCCTGAACCCCAGGGCCCGATGGATGATCACCTGCTGGTGTCGTCATTCAAAAATGAAAAATTAAAAGATGCTGCATTTACCCAACTGGTCCGAAAATACCAGGAACGGCTGTATTGGCATATCCGCCGCATGGTAGTGGAGCACGAAGACGCTAACGATATATTGCAGAATGTATTCATAAAAGTCTGGAAAAACCTGGGCGAGTTCCGCGAAGAATCCAATCTCTACACCTGGCTTTACCGCATTGGCACCAACGAGGCCCTCACCTGGATCGATCAGCAGAAACGCCGTTCTTCGGTATCAATAAGTGGCAATGAAGATATGTTTGCCGAGAGGCTTACATCCCAGAAAGACTTTGACCCAAGCAAGATAGAGTGGAAACTGCAGCAGGCCATACATACGCTGCCCGATAAGCAAAAGCTGGTATTCAACCTGCGCTATTACGATGAAATGCCCTACGAAGAAATGGCCGGAGTTCTTGGCACCTCTGTGGGCGCCCTTAAAGCCTCCTACCATCATGCAGTAAAGAAAGTGGAGGCATTTATTACAGGAAATTAAACTTTCAACCAGATAAATGGTCTTAATTACAGTATGAAACGTGAAAATGAAATACAAAATGAATTGAACAATATATCAGCCACACTTGCTGCTATACCTCGTTCAATGCCATATAATGTACCTCCTCGATATTTTGAAAACTTCTCTTCTATAATCTCAGATGCTATTCAGAATTCAGATGCACCGGAAGTAATGCCCTCATGGAGTAAAACAATGCCCTACCCTGTTCCCGATCAGTATTTTAATGAGTTAACTAATAATATATTAGCAGTTGCTAACCTTAGTGATTTTCAGGAAAACAATCCTTATGCAGCCCCATCAGGCTATTTCGAAACTCTGCCCGAAAAAATTCTGGTTGCCGCTAAAGCTTCAGAACCAGCAGTAAAAGAAACCAGAAAAATACCACTGAAACCTGGAATAGCTGTATTGCCAAAAAGATGGGCGGCAGCGGCTATTATTCTTATTACAATCGGCCTGGGTGCATATCAATTTTTCTTTTCACAAGGCAGCAGTACTGACAAAATACTGGCGTCAGTACCCGCCAGTGAAATTCAGGAATACCTGAACCATAATTATATAATTGATGTGGATCACATTGTTGGCAGAAATGATATTAGCACCCTGCCTCTAGAAAATAATGAAATAGTAGAGTACTTGAATGAATCGGGCTGGGATTAATGCCCCCGGAGATTTATTAAAAACAGAAGAATTTCGAAAGGTAAAATAAAATGAAAAATATATTACTGGTCATATCAATCCTATTATTTACATCCGGCCTTTGCGTAGCGCAGCGTGGTAAGGGCGAAGGTAAAGCACGGATTCATGCTGCAAAAATGGCTTATATTGTCGACAGATTGCAAATGTCTTCAAATCAGGCAGCTGGCTTTACCCCTCTTTATAATGATTACCTCAGAGATGTAAAAACAATCCGTGAAACTTTTTTCAGCAAATACAAAGGAGCCAATCCCGATCAGGCCGATGATGCCACATCCCGTCAGTGGCTCGATGATAACCTCGACTATCAGCAGCAGATTATAGAGCTGAAAAGACATTACAACGAACGTTTTTTAAAAGTAATATCCCCTCAGCAACTCTCCGATCTTTACAAGGCCGAGCGAGAATTCAATCAGATGCTTATGCAACGTCTCCACCAGCAGCACAATGGCCGGGGTGGAAGATTTGGAAGAATGAATGGCAGGTAGTGTGCAATAAACAGTTTGCTGTTTGCAAATACCGGTATAGTAAAATTATACCAACTGTTGTAATAACTCATCCCGATCAATCTGGAAATGACCTGCAACCATGCTTAATATGGTAGAGAGCGTACCGATTTTTAGAGGATCATGATTAGGAACGGTTACATGATGTTCACCATGCTGAAGTGTAGTCAGTCTGATGTGGCTGCCGGTTTGCCTGGTTGGTTCATAACCAAATTTTTTTAGACTTCTTATTAAATCCTTCCCGCTTAAATCTCTCGGTAATTTCATACAGCCATTACTTCATCTTTAACAAAATGCAAACGTATTAATTTAGGTAATTCATCTGGCTTATCGAAATGGCAATGAACAGCATCTCGTATCATGATCCGCAATTCTTCAAGGGTGTCTGCTTCGGTAACAATCGACACTGATAAAGCTTTAGCTACATAACCTCCTTCATCACTTTCTTCCACCAAAAAAATAATTTCGTCCATTGCAAAGATTTTTACAAAGTTAATTATTTAGCCCAATCTTATCAACCTCATATATTCATTAATTAAGATTGTGCTTACATAATTCACCAATAAACACTATCGACTTTCTCAAATCCCCCTAATTCACCCCCCTCATACATTATTAATAGTGAACCTTACCTATTACCTTTACAGCCTTATTTAAAAAATTCAGAATGAAAAAATCAATTTTAGTATTACTTGCCGTATTTATGATGCTGGGTTCACGCGCCGATGAAGGCATGTGGATACCTATGCTGATAGGCAAAAACTATGACGAGATGGTACGCATGGGCCTCCGCCTCTCCGAAGAAGACCTTTACAACATCAACCACAGTAGCATGAAGGATGCCATTCTTCAGTTTGGTGGTGGCTGCACTGCTGAGATGATCTCAGAAAATGGCCTGCTGCTCACTAACCACCACTGCGGCTATGATGCTATAGCTACGTTGAGTACTGTAGATAAAAACCTGCTCGATAATGGATTCTTTGCCCATAACCTCAAGGAAGAGCTGCCTGCACAGGGTGTAACCGCCCTTTTCCTGGTAAGTATGGAGGATGTAACCAAAAAAGTAAAAGAAGCTGTGGGCAATGCATCAGGCGAAGAGTTCAATAAAAAATTCGAGGCTTTTGCTAAAGAAACTGAAGAAAAATCCGCCGAAAAGGGTAAATATGTAGCCAATGTAAAAAGCTACTTCAACGGCAACCAGTTTTTTCTTATCATCTATAAGCGCTACACCGATGTGCGCCTTGTAGGTAATCCGCCAAAAAGCCTCGGTAAGTTCGGCGGCGAAACCGACAACTGGATGTGGCCACGCCACACCTGCGACTTCTCCATGTTCCGCGTTTATGCCGACGAGAATAACCAACCAAAGGCATACAGCATTTCCAATGTACCTTACCACACCAAAAAGTTCCTGCCTGTTTCAGCTGCGGGTGTCAAAGAAGGCGACTTCGCTATGATCTTCGGATACCCTGGTCGTACCAACCGTTACGAAGTTTCTTATGGTGTTGATCTTTCAGTTAATGTTACCAATCCATCCATAGTTGCCTGCCGCGACCTGCGCCTCAACATTATGCACCGCCATATGCTGGCCAGTAAGGTTACCTACCTGCAACTCACTTCGCTGTATGCCCGTATTGCCAACTACTGGAAGTACTTCATAGGCCAGACCGAACAACTGAAACGCCTCAATGTAATTGATAAGAAAAGAAAGGGCGAAGATGCATTCTCGGCATGGGAGCGCGAAAACCACCTCGACAATGGCCTGCTGGCTAAATTCAGTAAAATCTATGCCGATTATACCCCTTATGCCAAACATTCAGTCTACTACTCCGAATGTTTCCGGGCTTCTGCTCTAGCCCGTATGGCATCTTCAATGAAGCCTCTTTACGATGCTTATGAGCGCCATGCCAACGACAAACAGGGGATTTCCAAGGACACTCTTGACAAATATATCAATATGGCAAAATCGGGCTATCGTTCCAATACTAAGGAATTCGACCTGGGCACCGAAAAAGAAATGCTGGCAGAAATGACCGAACTCTATTATAATAATGTACCCAAAGAACAGCTTCCCGATATTTATGCAAAGGTGATATTGAAAGGTAAAAAAGAAGGAACTAAAAAAATCTACTCCGATTACTCGGCCTATGTATTCAGCCACACCTTCTTTGCCGACAGTAACAAATTTATGTCTTTCTGCAAAGCTCCTTCTTATGCTAAGCTGAAGAGCGATGCTGCATTCCAGTATGCTCTGAGTTATGTAACCAATTACACCAAAAACTACCAGCCAAAAGTAGAAGCCTTCAGCATTCAGAAAGCCGACCTGGCCCGCCAGTACCTGAAGGAGATCATGGAGCAGAAAAACTTTAAAAACATGTATCCCGATGCCAATTCTACCATGCGTGTAACCTATGGCAAAGTACAGAGCTACGACCCCCAGGATGGCGTACACTTCAAATACTACACCACTATGGACGGGCTTATGGCCAAGTACAAACCAAATGATGAAGAATTTGATGTACCAACTGATCTGGTAAGCCTTTACAAAGCCAAAGACTATGGCCGTTGGGCCGATGCCGATGGCTCTCTGCATACCGACTTCCTCACTACCGATGACATTACCGGAGGCAACTCAGGCAGCCCGGTGATAAATGGGAATGGTGAACTTATAGGCGCCGCATTCGATGGCAACTGGGAAGCAATGAGCGGCGATATTGCCTTCGACAAAAAATACAAACGCACAATAGTTTGCGATATCCGCTACATACTCTTCGTAGTCGATAAGCTCGGTCATGCCGACAACCTGATTAAGGAAATGGATATACGGGAGTAATTAAATTTCAAAATTATAATACTAAAAGCGGTGGGTTTACCTGCCGCTTTTTTTATGCGTAAAAAGATATTGTCCCAGCATATTGCAGCTATTGAGCTAATGTGGCGATAGCACCATTTAAGTATTGAATAACTATGACGCAGTAGATCCAAATCCCAAAATCCAAATCCCAAATCCCCAAAAACTACCTTTCCACCATAACCTTAGTTACATAATTAAAATCTTGCCCCTCTATACTTAACAGGTACACCCCCGATGCCACATCTATCTGAACTGGTATCGATACTGAGCCATCCTTAACTGTAACTGCACTCCACTCCTTTATCTTTATCCCTGCCACATTGCTGATGGTAATATGCACAGTTTCTTCTTTGGCCCAGTTAAGGTTTATTACAAAGCCCCCATCTCCCGGATTAGGCGATACACTTACCATACTTCCACGCTCTCTTTCTGTTTCTCCGCGCTCCACCTCAAGTGGTCTGCTTCGTCCCGCAGCAGGCATTACCGTTAAGCGCCTGGTTACATAGCAGCTCCCTCCTCTATTATAAGTTATGGTTACAGATCCAACACTTATTCCGGTGACACGCCCTGTCGTTAGCCCCACTGTTGCCACAAGTAGAGTACTGCTGCTCCATGTTCCACCCGCTACCGCATCGCTCAAGGTTATCGGTGAGCCAAGAAAAAGGCTTGCTGGTCCGGTTATTGCTGCAGGCATGGTATATACCACTACAGTAGTATCTACCTTGCAGCCTGTACTGGATAAGGTATAAGTTACATATCCTGTCCCGGCGGCTATTCCCGTTACTATTCCAGTCAAACTGCCAACAGTTAAAATACCTGTTCCTGATGTACTCCAGGTGCCGCCTGGTGTTGCATCCGTAACAGTCGTTATTGCACCAGAGCATACAGACCCGCCACCACCGGTAATTGCTGCCGGTAATGGGTTAACTGTAAATACTGCCGTAGCAGTACATCCCGATGGCAGAATGTAGGTTACACTTGCACTGCCTGGTGTATTCCCTGTTACCCTCCCAAGGCCGCTGCCAAGGTTGGTTATGGTAGCCAGGCTGCTGGTAAAAAGACCTGTTCCTGGCACATTGCTCACAGTCATTGTATCACCATAAGCACAGATATTATGTACCCCCGATATCGGCGATACACTGATAACTGTTATGGAACGTGTAACGGCACAGCCCGATGGCGCAGTATAAGTTATTATTGAAACTCCCGCTGCCACACCTGTCACCACACCTGTGGTGCTCACGGAGGCGATGGTTGGTGATCCACTCCCCCACAAGCCGCCCGGAGTGGCATCTGCAAGGGCCAATGTAGCGCCAAAGCATACATTTGAACTGCTACCGGTTATCGGTGCAGGCAAAGGATTTACCGTAATAGTTTCAGTTACAGTGCATCCGGCACCCAGCGAGTAGGAAATAGTGGCAATACCTGCCGCTGCTCCTGTAATAACCCCTGATGATGAACCAATTGTGGCTATAACAGGATTACTGCTGCTCCATATCCCGCCACCGGCATCCACTGCCATTACCGTAGCAGAAATACATACTGCTGAGGGGCCTGAAATAGCTGCTGGTGGTGTACTGACCGTTACTGTCTTTATTGCCGGACACCCTCCAACAATATAGCTGATTACGGTTGTTCCAACACTTATTCCCGTTACCACCCCCGTAGAACCTGCTGTTGCCACTGTAGTATTTGTCGAACTCCAGGTACCACCCCCTGTGCCATCTGTCAGCGCAATTGTATAACCTACACAAACCAAAGAACTGCCTGCTATTGCCGCAGGTGCTGAATTGATGGTTATCGGTTTTGTTGCCACACATCCTGTTGGCAAAGTGTAGGAAATTGTAGCTATACCTCCTGCTACGCCCAGCACTACGCCGGTACTATTCACAGTTGCAATTGCAGCTGGTGTACAGCTCCATGAGCCGCCAGGTGTAATGTCGCTAAAGGGTGAAGTAAGCCCGGCACACCAGCCCGTAGTTCCGGCAATTGGTGATGGCAGCGGATTCACTGTTAAAGGATAGGTAGCCGAACAACCACTTAAAGTATAAGATATTGTTGTTGTTCCCGCCACTAATCCGGTAACAATACCTGTGCTGCTTATAGTACCTGTGGCCATGCTTCCGCTGCTCCATGTGCCGCCTGTTGTGGCATCAGTAAGGGCAGTGGTTAATCCGGCACAAATGTATGAGGTGCCGATAATTGGTGCAGGAACAGCAATTACTGTATCTAAGGCCGTTACAGTGCAGCCACTGCCCAGCGAATAGGTTACAGTAGCTGTACCCGAAAGAATAGCTGAAATTAGTCCCGATGATGACCCAATTGTTGCTATGCTGGATGGTGAAATAGACCATGTGCCTCCCCCTGTGCCATCACTGAGTGTTGTTGTTGCACCGGCGCATACATGCAATGTGCCGGTTATGCCGCCCGGAGCGCCATTTACTGTTACAACCACCAATGCACTGCAACCAGATGAAAGAGTATAAGTAATCGTTGTGCTGCCTGGAGCTATACCGGACACAACGCCAGTTGTGGCATTTACAGTTGCTACTGCCAGCGCTCCTCCGCCCCATGTGCCACCGGTAATGGAGGCAGTTAAGGTACTTGTAGTTCCGGTACATAGTCCTGTTGACCCTGAAATAGTTGGTACGGGATTAACACTGATAATACGAGAAACACTGCAACTGCCTATTGAATAACTTAATGTACCAGTACCAGACGAAACACCACTTACCACGCCACTTATTGATCCAACGGAGATTGCTGCCCCGGTGGTACTCCAGATACCTCCCGTTACCGCATCTGTCTCAGTTATCATAGCTCCCGCACACACGCTCCCGCTACCGCCGATAGGCATTGGTATTGCATTAACAGTAACTGGCTTTATTGCTGAACATCCCGAAGCCGTATAGTCAACAGTAGCTACTCCTGCAGCCAATCCGGTTACTATACCTGTGCCACTGATGGTCCCTGTAGCTGTCGGCGTTATCGACCAGGTACCACCTGTAGTAGCATCCGTCATCGCTGCTGTTCCCGAAATACAAATGCTGCCGCTACCGGTTATGGTTGCCGGAGAAGGTATCACAGTAACAGTTTTAGCAACCGTGCAGCCCGACCCCAACGAATAGGATATATTTGTTACTCCTGTTGCTATACCAGTTACCGTCCCACTCAGGCTGCCTATAGTAGCTGCCACCAGGTTGGTACTGGTCCATATGCCACCTGCAATAGCATCAGTAAATGTAGTGGTGCTGCTACCTGCACACACTGTTGATGGTCCGGCAATAGCAGTCGGTGTAGTACTCACTGTTACTACTTCCGATGCTGTGCAGCCAGTAGGTAATGAGTAGGTAACAGTTGTTGTTCCAGTTATCAGTCCGCTTACAATTCCTGTAGATGCACCAACGGTAGCAACAGAAGGCGTGAAGCTGCCCCAGGTGCCGCCACCGGGATCTGTAAGTGTTATGGTTGAGCCCACACATAAAGCGGTGGGGCCGCCAATAGCTGCCGGCAGTGGGTTAACTGTCTCTGTCCGGGTTATAGAACATCCGGTACTGATGGTATAGGTTATCAAGGCCGTTCCTGCCGAAACTCCGGTTACCACTCCTGTTGAGCTGCCGATAGTTGCTGCCAGGCCTGAGGTACTCCACCATCCGCCACCGGCATCTGTCAGCGTTGTTGTTGATCCCTGGCACACACTTGCCGACCCTGATATAGCTGATGGCAGCGGATTCACTGTTACCACAGTGGTACGGGTACAACCGGTTGCCAGCGTATAAGTAATGGTGGCTACACCCGGTGTAATACCCAGTACTATCCCTGTTCCGCTTCCTATGCTCACGCTCCCCGATCCTGCACTCCAGCTACCGCCCGTTGAGGCATCTGTAAGTGTTATAGTGGCTCCAGGGCAAACTGACGATGGCCCGCCAATAACTGCAGGTTGCGGATTAATAGTTGCTGTAACAGAACTGTAGCAACCGGTAGCTGGCAAAGTATAATCTATAACTGTGGTTCCCGCAGCAATTCCGGTAATAACACCAAGAGTATTGATGCTGCCATTAGCAGGTATGCTGCTACTCCATGTGCCACCAGTCATTGGGTCGCTGAGTGTGCTTGTGGAACCTGCACAAACCACAGGTGTTCCTGTTATCAGAGCAGGCAGCGGATTGACCGTGATCACTTTTGTTGCGCTGCATCCTGATCCTACCGAATAAGTAACCGTAACTGTGCCGGTAAGGAGGCCAGTTAAAATTCCGGATGTGGAACCAATTGTAGCTATGCCAGGTGCGCTGCTTGTCCAGGTTCCGCCTCCTGTTGCATCAGTTAAGGTAATAGCGCCTGCAATACATACCTGGGAAGGCCCCGCAATGGCTCCTGCCGAGGTATTTACAGTTACAATGGTTGAAACGGCACATCCATGAGGTAATGTATAAAATATTGTTGTTGTGCCGGTGGATACACCCAAAACGACTCCGGTTGCCGTACCTATTGTGGCAACCGGCAAAAAGGAGCTGCTCCAGTTGCCACCGGGTACAGCATCGCTTAAGGTAGTAATCAGCCCGACACATACCGATGTGGCACCGCTTATTGGTCCTGGCATTGTATTAATGGTTACAGAAGTGGTTACACTGCATCCGGCAGGCATGCTATAGGTAATTGTGGCGCTTCCGGGACTGTAACCAGTATAAACACCGCTGGTGGCTATTATAGGTGCTATAGTAGCATTACTACTGCTCCAGGTGCCACCGGCTACAGAATCGCTCAGTGTAGTAGAAATTCCTGTACATATACTCATTAGGCCGGTAATGGCAGAAGGTGCAGGATTGACCGTTACTAAATCAACTGCATAACATCCGTCTGGAAGGGTATAGGTTATTGTTGCAATGCCCCCTGCAATGCCTGTTAACACGCCTGAAGGAGAATTGATAGTTGCTACACCAGTTATCCCGCTGCTCCAAACGCCTCCGCCGGAAGTATCTGAAAGCAAAATGGTATTGCCGGTACAAACGATAGAGGGCCCTGCTATAATACTGGCATCATACATTGTAATATTGACGGCAATAAGAGTAGTATCAGAATGCAACCCATCGGTTACCCTCACCCTGAATGTGTCTGTTCCATAATACCCTACAATGGGAGTATACGACAAGCCTGTTGGAGTCAATATTCCTCCAGTGGTAGCTGCTGTATATGCTACTGTTGCACTACCATGCATTGGTCCTGTTATCATGCTCCAGCTCGCTGTAAGCCCGGTAGTAGTATCATAGACCGCAAGCAGGGTATTTATATATCTTGCGATTGAGTTTTCACAAACTACCAGATTTTCAATATGACCTCCAACAAAAAATGGTGAAGGATATCCGGAGTTTATCTTTCTGATACGTCTATTACTTACATCAGCAAGTAATAAATTACCGGCATAATCCATTGCCAGTTCATAAGAAACATAAATTTGAGCATTTGTAGCAGGCCCTCCATCGCCACTATAGCCAGTTGAGCCGTTTCCACCTATTGTGCTAATAATGCCTGAGGGATTGATTTTACAGATACGATTGTTGACATTATCATCAAAATAAATATTCCCGTATGCATCTCTGGCTAATCCGACAGGAGCATAAAGATGTGCAGAGATGGCAGGCCCGCCATCTCCACCAAAACTTCCGGCAATCCCGCCATAAGGGCCAGTACCGGCAATTGTAGACATTATACCGTAAGAATTAATTTTCCGGATACGGTTATTATACTCATCACTGAAATATACATTCCCGGCACCATCAGTAACCACCCCACTTGGTAAATACATAGAAGCAGCAGTTGCTGGCCCTCCATCACCGCTAAAGCCAGTAGTCCCGTTTCCGGCGATAGTTGATATGATACCGGAACTACTAATTTTACGTATTCGTTCGTTATCACCATAATAAATATTTCCAAATACATCAATTGTAATACAATCCGAACCACTGATCATGGCCGCTGTTGCAGGTCCTCCGTCGCCAGCATACCCAAGAAATCCTGTACCTGCAATGGTTGTGATGATACCCGAAGTGCTTATCTTCCTGATTCGCCCATTATCGTTATCAGGTACATATAAATTCCCGTAACTATCGGCTACCAGTGTCGTGATTGCACCCATTTGAGCTGCCGTTGCCGGCCCGCCATCGCCACTATAGCCATAAGTACCGGTACCAGCAACTGTAGTGATAATGCCCGATGCATTTATTTTACGGATAACACCATAATGGGAATCTGAAAGATAAAAATTGCCTAAACCATCAGCTGCCACACCAAATGCAGTGTATAATCCTGCAGCTGTTGCTGGCCCACCATCTCCTGTATAGCTGATAGATCCGTTACCCGCAACAGTAGTAATAATACCAGATTGTCCGCTAGACTGAGTATATATTACAATCAATATAAGAAACAAAATCATGGAATGCCTCATAGGTATATTTTTCACTAAGTTAAACCTTTTATTTAAATCCCATGTGTGTTTTATGAAATTTATTTCTTATCCAGTAATTATACCTTATCCTACAATATCGGGAATGTATTGAACTCCTCCCTACTTTGACCTGGCAGCTCTGCCGATACCAGAGAACAGCCTTGCTCTTGGCTCTTACTACCTGCTGTAAAGCATATTCGGGACTTGCACCCTATAGCTTATATCCATGCCTGACACACAAAAAGAGCCCCGGTTAAAGGGCTCTTCTGAAAAATAAATATATTTTCTTGGTTAAGACTCAGGATACAATACAGCGATAAACTCGTTCTTACCATCAAACAGTTTCTTAGCGGTTTCCTGTATTTCGGCAGGAGTCAGCTTGTCGATATATTTTTCATACTGAAGAACACGGTCTTTATCCCTGCCCCAGAACAATGTGCTCTGCAGTTTCTCATTCCAGTATTTGTTTTCCTTTACATCGGTACGGTATTTTTCGCGCCACTGGCTTTTTACTTTATCCAGGTCTTTGGCATCAGGGCCTTTAGCTATTAACTCCTTAATTTCAATTTTAGCAGCTTTCAGCAAGGTATCCACACTCTCAGGGCCACAAGGCAACTGCAGCTGGATGCTGTAGCGCTCATAAGGCTCTTTAGATAACTGGCCACGGAAACCGCCACCATATATCTTGCCCATTTTTTCACGAAGGTCTTCTATCACCTTAATATTGAGTATCTCAGTAAGCGCCTGTGTTTTTAATGAAAGGTCTTCGGAATAAGCAATTTCGCCTGAATAGATAGCCATGATCAGGCTTTTCTTTTCTTTACCCTTATTAAAATTCAATTCCTTAACTCCTTTTACCGGGCGTACTCCATTATCCTTAACAGTACCTGCCGTTCCCTTCTTAGGTATGCTGCCCAGGTATGTTTCAATCAAAGGCACAACAGTTGCCTGATCTACATTACCAATGATATAGAAATGATAGCCATCAATAGTACCGATTTCGTCCTTATAAATCTGTATCAACCTGTCCAGGTTAATATTTTCAAAATCAGATGCTTTAGGAATAACCATCCTGGCCAATGGATTGTTGTTGAAAAGCGTTTTAATAGCAGTATCCACAAATGCTGCCTGAGGGTTGCCAGACATAAAGCCAATCATGGTCTTTTGCTTTTCCTTATAAGCCTTGAAAAGGTCCTCATCCTTGCGGGGCTGGGTAATCTGCAGATAGGTTACCTGCATCAGCGCTTCAAAATCCTTAACAGTGCTGCCACCATTCAGGTCGTCAGTGATATCACCTATGGTTTCGCTCAGTTCTACTTTTTTACCAGCCATTACTTTTTCAAAATCCGAAGGGCTGAATTTGCCGAGCCCCATAGCATCAACAACCTCTGTTGCAAAATGCACATTGCTTCTGTCAGCCAGTGTGTAGCCATTTGAACCACCTTTCCTTACTGCGCTCAGCAATATCTCATCGCTCTTGAAATCTGTATGTTTAACTGTTACAATAATGCCATTGCTTAAAGTATAAGTAGTTGCATCCAGGCCTTCTTCCTTCACTGTAGAAACAACTTTACCCGGAGTAGGTTTTGAATCCATTAAAGAAGTAGCAACTGCTTTCTCTTCTGTTTTCTCAATATTCTGTTCGAATGCTTTCTTTGTCATTGCCAATAATTCTTTATCTGA
Organism: uncultured Bacteroidota bacterium; assembly: GCA_903904855.1. Taxonomy (GTDB): domain Bacteria; phylum Bacteroidota; class Bacteroidia; order Chitinophagales; family Chitinophagaceae; genus Nemorincola. The sequence continues at coordinate 25,241 of CAIVEH010000112.1, forward strand.
AGGCAATTTCACATCCGCCTTATCCGGTGCGGTAATAAGTGAGAATGTATTCATATTGGCCAGCCATTCTTTCACTACTTTATTAACTTCCTCAACTTTAATAGAAGGCAACATGGCTTTATAATAAGAATATTCATTTTCAATTCCAGGGAATGGTTCTTTATCCAGGAATGCACGGATATATTCGTCTACGCGGTCTTTACTGTCGGTAGTAGTGCGCTCATTGTATTGCTGCTCCATACCACTCAGCATATCTTTCCGGGTAAGTTCCATATCCTGTTCTGTAAACCCGAACTTCTTTGCACGCAGCAGTTCGCCGGTTACTGCATTCAAAGCTTTTTCAAGACCATCATTACTGAACAAAGCATATACCTGCAAAGCCTCGTAGCCATGAATCATATCGTCGAAACCAACTCCGCCAAAAGGGAATGGAGGGTTGCCGCTACGCGATAAGTCGGTCAATTTCCTGTTTATCATAGCCACTGCCATCTGCTTAACAAGATTGTTGCGGTAGTCGCCTACTGTCACTTCTTCATGTTTCTTGGTGTAAGGGAACATGATCTGCAATACAGAGTTGGTTGCTTCTTTATCAGTTACCACCATTGCCTCAGAGGCTTTACGGGAAGTAACATCTATGTATTTGCGGGGTCTTTCATTAGCAGGGTTCTTCAAACCGCCAAAATGTTTTTCAATCATTTTTTTTGCAGTAGCAGCGTCAATATCGCCTACAACAATTACCGCCTGAAGATCAGGGCGATACCAGTCGTGATAAAAACTACGGGTCTTTTCATACTTCGCATTTTTGATGATATCATCCTTTCCTATAGGAAGGCGCTGTGCATACAAAGAACCTTCTGCCAGTTTAGGGAAGTATTTCTTCAACATCCTGTCATTGGCACCTTTTCCAAGGCGGCTTTCTTCAAGCACCACGCCACGCTCTTCATCAATATCGTTATCAGTAAGAAGTGCATTATGCGCCCAATCTTCAATGATCTGGAAACCTTTTTCAAGATTATCAGGCTTATCGGTTGGAACCGGCAGCATATAAACTGTCTGGTCGAAAGATGTATAAGCATTAAGATCTGCTCCGAAACGAACACCTATAGACTGAAGATAGCTTACCAGCTCATTCTTAGGGAAATTTTTGGTACCATTAAAATTCATGTGCTCCATGAAGTGGGCTAACCCTTGCTGGTCATCGTTTTCGAGTATGGAACCAGCTTTTACTGCAATACGCAGTTCTACCTTTTTTTCAGGTTTGTGGTTTGTGCGGATGTAATAGGTAAGGCCATTGGCCAGTTTACCTGTTACCACATCCGGGTCATTGGGCAGATGAGATTTCAGGTCCTGGGCCGAAACAAGCCCGGCAGCGGAAACAAACGCAATGCATAGGGCAATGCGCCGCATCAAAACAGAAAATGTTTGCATATCTTTTGGAAATTTTTGACAAGGTAATATTAAATTTTGTCTGTCGATTATCTGCTGGTTATAAAAATGCTAAAATTAAGTTAGATTTATAGTTATGGTAATTTATAAAGCAGGTAGTGAAATTTGTTACCTTATTAAATTTGCCCCTTAAAAATTACAAATTGCGTACTTTCACAACCTAAGAAATTTTATGGCGCTTATAAAATCTATCTCTGGCATCAGGGGAACTATCGGCGGAAAACCAGGCAAAAGCCTGACTCCGGTAGATGTAGTTAAATTCACTACCGCATATGGCTCATGGGTTGCACAGCAGGGTGATAACAAAAAAATAATCATTGGCCGCGACGGGCGGATATCTGGTGGCATGATGCGCGACCTGATAGCTGCTACCTTGCAGAGTGTGGGCTGTACAGTAATCGACCTGGGTCTGAGCACTACACCAACAGTTGAAATGGCTGTAAAGATGGAAAATGCCGGTGGTGGCATAATCATCACTGCCAGCCATAACCCCAAGGAATGGAATGCACTGAAGTTGCTTAACAATAATGGGGAATTCCTGGATGCCGCTGAGGGTCAGTGGATACTTGACTTTGCCGATAAAGCCGAACCAGCCTATGCCGAAATAAATAAAATAGGTTCAATAACCCAGGATGATACATACATTCAGAAACATATTGATACCATTCTGGCCCACCCCCTGGTTGATGTGGCTGCGATCAAGAAGATGAACTATAAAATAGTTTTTGATGCAGTGAACTCTACAGGAGCCATATCTGTGCCACCATTATTGAAAGCCCTGGGTGTTAACGACATCACAGTAATGAATGAGGAGGTGAACGGAAAATTTGCACATAACCCCGAACCCCTGCCCGAAAACCTGATAGAGCTTTGTGCTGCTGTAAAAAAGAAAAATGCCTCATTGGGTATTGCCGTTGACCCTGATGTAGACAGGCTTTGCTTTGTGTGCGAAGATGGTAGCCTGTTTGGCGAAGAGTATACCCTTGTGGCTATAGCCGATTATATCCTTTCTCATAAAAAAGGCAATACAGTTTCTAACCTCTCCTCTACCCGTGCATTGCGCGATGTTACAGAGAAGCATGGCGGACAATACTACCCAAGTGCAGTAGGCGAAGTGAATGTGGTGAAGAAAATGAAGGAAGTAAATGCGGTGATAGGTGGCGAAGGTAATGGCGGTGTAATAGTGCCGGAGTTACATTATGGCCGCGATGCTTTGATTGGTATTGCACTGTTTCTTACTCATCTGGCAAAATCAGGCAAGTCAACCAAATCATTGCGCAGCACTTACCCTGATTATTTCATATCTAAAAACAAGATAGAACTCAATGAAGATGTGAACACCAAACACATCTTTGAGCAGATAAAGAAGAAATACAAAAAACAACCCATCAATACCGAAGATGGCCTGCGTATAGATTTCGACAGCGATTGGGTGCACCTGCGCACATCCAATACCGAACCCATCATACGTATCTATGCCGAAAGTGGTACTGAAACTACCGCCAGCAATATTGCCAAGCGTATTATGGCCGATATAAAGGAGATGATGCTGATGAAGGCGGAGTAAGGTATTTGGAATTTATTCATTAAATTTGTATTGTGAAAAAACAAGCAAATAAATTTCTGGATTTCGAAGTAGATAAATTAACCAATTCAATTGAAAATGTATTAACTGGTGATAGTTTTCAAACTGAAATTTCTGTTATCAGTAAAGAAGATTTAAATTTAATCTCAAAAAAATCTGGATGGCTTTTTGATTGGAAAAAAGAGGCTAAAGCACCAGATAAGGATGTTTATAAGTTGACTATTGTTAATAATTCATCTGTTATTCAAGGGTTGATTAGTCTTACTGTTCAATCTGACCATGTATTTCTTCATCTGATAGAAAGTGCACCATTTAACAAAGGAAAGCTAAAGGTGTATGCAGGTATCCCCGGAAATTTGGTTGCTTATGCTTGTAAGCTTTCGTTCCAACGTGGTTGCGATGGCTATGTAATGTTTATTGCTAAAACAAAATTGATTGATCACTATACCAAAATTTTGGGGGCAACACATATTGGTGCGCAAAGAATGGTAATCAACACAACCGCTGCATTAAAATTAACTGACAAATACTATCCAAAAAAATAAAATTATGGGACTAATCAGAGAACCTTTAGATGTCGACTTTTATGTAGACTCAAGGCCATTAACAGAAGAAGATTTACAAGCTTTCAGTGATTATATTAAAGCCGATAAATTAAAGAGAGCTAAAAAATTAAAACCTGAAAAAACAATAATCAAAGCCAAAGCTTCTGGCTTACATATGGCTGTAGTAAGGTAATTATTTTTATAAGTTTTTAAGTTGATGAAACTACCGCCAGCAATATTGCCAAGCGTATTATGGCCGATATAAAGGAGATGATGCTGATGAAGGCGGAATAAAACCCGTAATGGAAATGGGAATTATGTAATAGACTCCCCTCTCATTACCTGAAGATTATTTGATTTACACCTCCTTATATAGCCCACGGTTTCAACCGTGGGTCATAAAATACAGTATTTTCATAACGGTTTTAACCGTTTACCTGCGAACAACAAACCTTAAAAAGGTTATTAGTTGTCTATTTTAAATCTTTCCGCCCAGGCGGAGAACCGTGCACTAAGTTTTTTTAAATAATTAAGTTTTTAAAGTGTGCCACACCTACTTCAGGTGTGGCACACTTATGTTTACCAATTCCCTCATTAGACTTATCTTCGCAGTCTTTTCAAATAATAGCTATGTATCGTACACATAATTGCGGGGAGTTAAGAGAAAACCATATTGGCAGCGCAGTAACACTTGCCGGCTGGGTGCAGACAGTAAGGAAGTTTGGCAGTATCACCTTTGTAGACCTCCGCGACCGCTATGGTATTACCCAGTTAGTGTTCAATGAGCACCTCAATAGCCTGCTCGATGCCTCGCCGCTGGGCCGCGAATTTGTGATACAGGTAAAGGGAACTGTGGTTGAGCGCAGCAGTAAGAATGCAAAAATACCTACCGGCAATATTGAGATCAGCGTTGCTGAATTTACCATAATGAACAGCGCCAAAACCCCGCCGTTTACCATTGAGGAAGATACCGATGGTGGCGATGAACTGCGCATGAAATACCGCTACCTCGATCTGCGCCGCCCTACACTGAAAAGGAATATGGAGCTGCGCTACAAGGTAAACAGGAGTGTACGTAACTACCTCGATGGCCAGGGCTTCTGGGATATCGAAACACCATTTCTGATACGCAGCACACCCGAAGGCGCAAGGGATTTTGTAGTACCATCGCGCATGAACGAAGGACAGTTTTATGCGCTGCCCCAAAGCCCGCAAACCTTCAAGCAACTGCTGATGGTGAGCGGTTACGACCGCTATTACCAGATCGTGAAATGCTTCAGGGATGAAGACCTCCGTGCCGACCGCCAGCCCGAATTTACCCAGATCGACTGCGAAATGTGCTTTGTGGAGCAGGAAGATATACTCAATACTTTCGAGGGCCTTTTCAAGCATGTTTTCAAGGATGTGAAGGGCATAGAACTGACCGAAGATTTCCCCCGGATGACCTTTGCCGATGCCATGTGGCATTATGGCAACGACAAGCCCGATATCCGGTTCGAAATGAAAATCAACAATGCAAAAGCCGCCGGCCAGGTGCATTGTAAAGCCCTTGAGGGAGTAGACTTTAAAGTGTTCAACGAGGCCGAGGCCGTGCTGATGATAGCCGTGCCAGGCTGCAGCGAATACAGCCGCAAACAAACCGACGAACTCACCGAATGGGTAAAACGCCCGCAGATAGGCATGAGCGGTGTGGTAAATATAAAATGCAACACAGATGGCACTTTCAAAAGCAGTGTAGATAAGTTCTTCAATGAAGAAAAGCTGAAGGAAATAGCAGCCTTCTGCGGCGCAAATGCCGGCGACCTGATACTGATACTTGCCGGTGCCGAAACCCGCACCCGCAAAGCCATGAGCGAACTGCGGCTGGAAATGGGCAACCGCCTGGGCCTGCGTAACCCCGCCATTTACAAGCCGCTTTGGGTAATCGACTTCCCGCTGTTTGAATACGACGAAGACAGCAACCGCTGGATGGCCCGCCACCATCCGTTTACCTCGCCCAAGCCCGAGCAGATACCGCTCATGGACGATATCAGCCGCTATGGCGAGATCAATGCCAATGCCTACGATATGGTGCTCAACGGCACCGAAATAGGTGGCGGCTCTATACGCATTTACCAGCGCGACCTGCAGGAAAAAATGTTTGCCGCCCTCGGCATGAGCAAAGAAGAAGCACAGGACAAATTCGGCTTCCTGATGGGCGCCTTCGAATATGGCGCCCCACCCCATGGTGGCCTTGCCCTCGGCTTCGACAGGCTCTGCGCCCTCATCGGCGGTCAGGAAGGTATACGTGATTTTATAGCTTTCCCCAAAAACAATGCCGGCCGCGATATTATGCTCGATGCCCCATCGGATATTGATGCTGCACAGAAGAAGGAACTGGGGTTAAAACTATAATTTAATTAATATAAATTTTTAGCCAATTAACATAGCCCACGGTTTCAACCATGGGAATGAAAATACAGTAATTACATAACGGTTTCAACCGTTTACCCACGAACAACAAACCCGGGAATAATTCATTTATTTACTTTTGGTGTTCCGGCTTTTGATTGTCCTTCTCAGCCAGGCCTGAGAATGCTATTTAGTAGTGGTGGACGGCACCCACTGGGAGTAGAATTGCTATTGAGCCTGCCACATAGATAACGTCATTCCGCACGAAGGAGGAATCTCCCGAGAACATGCACCCCGCCCAATCAATGCCCTGATACCAATTGCGGTAGCAACCTCAGGAAATGCTGGAAACCCGCGCCCATCAGGAAAAAATCATCATACCCCATAGATCGTATTTGAACAAATTTTTTATTCATTAACTAACGCTTAATTACTTAGAAATACTATAATTCCACTTAGAAAGAATCACAATTTACTTTTACCTTTATAATAAAAATATTTAAAAATGTATTCACCTTCTGCTAATTTAACCTATTTATTTACTCCACCTCAAACGGAAATTGATCCACCAATTGAAAATAATAATCCAGAATTACCAATTGATAAATTGTCTTGGGAAGATTTTGAGCGACTATGTCTTACCTTAGTTGAAACTGACTACGGTATTGATAATTGTGAACTTTATGGAATACCGGGACAAGCACAATATGGCATCGATATTTTTGCCAAAAAAGCAAATGGCAAGTATTCTTCTTATCAATGCAAAAGATATGACGATTTTACAGAAAAAGATATCAAAAAAGCCGTAAATAAATTTAAAGAAGGTAAATGGGCATCAATAAGTGATAACTTTTATTTGTGTACGTCAAGTTCATTAAATAGAGCTGAAATACAACACACTTTTGAAACTCAAAAGTCAGAATTGAGCAAATTAAATATTAACCTTGTTAAATGGGATTTTGAACAACTCAATCGTTTATTAAAAGATAAGCCCAACATAATATATAGGTTTTTTGGGGAGCAATGGGTAAAAAAAATTAGTGGGGAAAATATATTATCAAGCTTAAAGAAAATAATGAAGCTTGATGCATTAACTATCATTCATTTCAGAAAGGAATTATACAAATTTTATTCTGTAGTATTTAATACTTATGATCCAGGAATTATTGAGTTAGAAAATAATAAATCATTTCTCCTGCAAGATCGCTTTATTATCCCAAATGTAATTATCCAGCAGCACAATATCGGAATCATACCAGAAGTTGAAAATGTTGAGGCTATAAAAAATAGCCATGAAAATAATATCTTATATTTAAATACGCTCACATATAAAGAAAGCGATATCTCTTTGAATGAGATAAATGAAGAGGATATAATTAATACTAAATATCAAGATATCGCAATTAATATTGATGATATATTAACAAGTAATGACAGGAATTTAATCCTAGGAGAAGCCGGCTCAGGTAAAAGTACTCTTTTGAGATATATTATACTAGATTTATTAAATAATAATCCTATTTTAATAAATTCAGCAAAGAAATGGGGTAATTTCTTACCTGTCTGGATACCTTTTGCTTTTCTTACCAAAAATATAGCTAAAGACGAAAATGTCAGCATACAAGATTCATTGAGATTGTGGTTTAAGAGTCATGATCATGAGCATTTGTATATAGTTGTCGAGCAAGCACTAAATGACAGTAGGCTTATTTTATTTATTGACGGACTAGATGAATGGTATAATATATCTGCTGCAAAACAAGCGCTGACGAAAATCGAAATACAAAATAATTTACTTGATACAAAAATTATTTTTTCCAGTCGCCCTTACGGCTTTCGTTTTTTACAAGATTCGATCATCAATGTTGAAAAACTTTACCTTACACCATTTTCTAAGGAAAAGCAGAAAGATTTTATTTTTAAGTGGTTTAATCAATACCATAAAGTAAATAAACTTACGTTAGGAATTCAACAAATAGATTACATCGAACATCTGACAATATCATTTCAAAAGGAAATCTCAAACTCTAATGAATTAAGCCAACTTGCAGAATATCCGTTATTGCTTGGCATACTCATTAATCAAAAAGTGCGTGATACAATATTGCCTAAGGATAAAATTAATGCCCTAAATGAAATCACATCGTATTTAATAACTAAACACCCAATAAAGAGAAAAATACAAGCAAACATTGTCGACAATAATATATCGGAAATAGATGATTTTCTAGAAGATATTTTTTGTGACCTTGCTCTCCAAATTCAAATAACAAATACTGACGGAGTAATATTTAAAAGCGAAGCAAGAAAAGTTATTGAAAAAGTAATGATTGAATCTTTGGGTATTGATACTAATAAAGCAAAGCTAAATAGCAAGAAACTTATAGAAATTGGAGCAAATAATATAGGAATAATAATTGAGCGCTCGCCTGAAGAAATTTCGTTCATACACAGACAATTTTTAGAATTTTTAGCTGCAAAATGTTTAATAAATTCTGATACTCAGATAGTTGAAAAAATTATCAATACTTATTGTCTAAATCCAACATGGCATCAGACAATTTTTGCATTTTTTAATTTAGTACCTAATAAAAAAATTAATGAGTTTATCTATTATTTCGGATTAATTAAAAATAAAAATGACAATTCTAATTCAAATTATAAAAAATTTCTTATTTATGAAATATCGTTAAATTTAAATAATTCCCCTCTTCAATTAGTAAATGAATATTTTACATTAATCATCGCTGATTTCATTTCTGAAACGAACTTTGATATAAAAAAACGATTACTCGAAATAATAACAGAATGTACAAATAATACCAAAATATACAACAGGTCGATTGAATTTATTAATTTATTTTACCCTAACTATTACCATTATAAAGATTACCGATTAATTAGTTTAAGAATCATAAAACCAGAAGAAATAACGCCTGAAATTATTCAATTCTTAAAACACTCGTTTATAAATGGAAATCAGGATCAAAAACTAGATGCGTCAAATACAATTCAAAAATTCATTTCGAATTCAGAGTTACTAAATTATATTAAAAATATATGCCAGAATGAAGCTGATTTAGACATCCGTTCATTTGCTTTAAATTCAATGCTATCAAATGATATACAAAGAAAAGAAATTGAAGGAGTAATGAATATTTTTGAAAACAGCGATCATAAACAAATAAAATTATTTTATATTAAGGGTAGGGTATTTTTAAACACACATACAGAAAAAGATTTCAATTCCCTTATTTCGATTTCAAATGAATTTAGGTATCATTTAGATAATGAATTGGTAAATATATTTATTAATGGATGGCCGCAAAATATGAAATTGAAAGAGCTTTGTCTTGCATCAGTCAAGCATAAACATTATTCAGAGCATCCGATTAAGCAAGAATTTGCATGGAAAATACTTTTTTCTTGCTTTAATAATGAACCAGACGTAATCGCCAGAATTATTGAAGAGTTGCAAACAGAAACATATCCCTTTATCCAATTACATCAATATGGTGGATGGGATCTAATTCTGCAATATTTTAAAGGAAACATGGATTTAATTCCATCTATCGATAAATGGATGCTAAAAAATGAATATAGACATCCAGAAATTGCTTTTGCATGCCTGGTAGGTTGTACACCACAAAATAAAGAATTGCTAAAAAGCAGATTAAATTCATCTGGTTTTCCCCATTGGGAGGTTATGGCACTATTAGAGGGGTGGAGGAATGATAACGACACAATTGATTACTTAAAAAAATACTTTAATAGTGATAATAAACAAAAATCTCTTGCAGCCGACTTTATAAGTGAAGTATTTCTTGATGATATTAATACTGGCACAAAAATATTGGAAGATATTTTGTTTGATAGAAATTACAACTTTCGTGAGCGGGCTTTAAACCCTTTTATCAAATTAAACAAAGAATATTTTGAGGATAATATTTTAGTAAAATTTATTTCTACCGAACTTCAAACCTTTCAATTCAAATCTGATTTTAATAGTTATGAAAACGTTTTACATATTATTGCTCGAAATTTCTATTTTTTACCAGAAGTACAAAATTTAATTTTTCAAAACCCACAATTACGTCTTAGCTTATTTGAATTAATTATTATAAACGAACCGAAAAATAGTACTAGATTAAATTCTCTAATAAAAATATCATTACCATTAAAGGACGAACTAAGGTATTTCCTGATAGATAAAATTTCAAATAAACCTAATTTATCTAGGGAAATATTGGATTTATTATATCAATTTCCGCAAGAATCCGATGATTTAGTAAAATTCAAATCCGCTATTAGATTATTTGATTTTTTGAAATTCTATAATATTGATCAAATTGAAACGATTTCATTTGACTTAGTATTTTATAGAGGTTCTGATTATGAAATTCAGCGACAGATTGCATTCGCTGGTTATTTAATTTGCAAAAAACTTGACTATTATTTCTCCCTAAAAGATAAGCAATTTGGTGATTTTGCGTCCCCGGAAATCAGTTTTGATGCTTCGTATTCTAAAATGCCATCAGATTTAATTCAGATTCTCATATATAATTTTGATTATTTATATGAAGCACTAAATGGTGATTTTACAAAATTAAGTAGAAACAAGGTCTCTGATGAGTTGTCATTCTGGGCATTTTGGGCAAAATATTCAAATAACTCGTCACCAACGACAAAATATATTATTAAATATATAGAATCGAATCCAAATAACAATTTTGATGTAAACTATATAGACTTTTTAAATAGGGTTTTGCCTAAAAGTAATATTTTAAAAAGAATTGCATTAGATATAGTAAGTTCTAACATACCTCTTCAATTTAATTACCAAATATCTTTGCAATCTTATGTTGGAAAAATATTAGGTACGAATTTCTCAAATGATATCGAGGTCCGGGAAATCTTAATTGATATGATTCCACCATCTAATTTTTATAATGTAGGTAAAATTGTAGCATTATGTATAGGCTGGCCAAAAGAAAAAATATTGGAGGAAACATTTAAAGCAATCTGTCAAAATAAAACTAGAGTTATTTCAGTAGTAGGTTATTATCTTAAGTTTTTATTTAGAGATACAAATGAGATCATTAGTTATTTCGAGTATCTAATAAATAATATAAACAAGGTCACTTCTGACTATGAACATTTATATCCTCCATTGATAAGAAGAGTTCAAGATGACGCTGCGTTAGTTGAGAAAATGCGTGATATTTTATTAAATTCCGGTGAGGCCAATCTTAAAATATTTTTTTACTCCCTTTTAAAGAAAACCGGAAAAATAAATGAACAAATCTTAAAATGGAGAGATGAGCAAATGAAAGTAATTAATAACCTTGAATACGGCTACGACATTGTGTCAAATAAATATGTCAGTTTTGCAAAAATATTATCCCAAGAAATTAAATACTAATCCCCAGTTGTTAATAACACGACAACTATATAATTCATTTTATAATATATTTAATTTATAATTACGCTAATATGACCACCAATTTACGATTGGCGAATAAGTATTTTCTTTCATTAGCAGGTCTTTATCAACGCCTGTTGATAGCAGACCTATTTCATGAAAATCTTATGATATTCCCTTGCGTTTCCAACCCCAAAAAATAAATATGCCAGATAATTAGGAATTTCAAAATATCCACCATATCTTTGTTCCAAATTTATATACTAATATAATTTATTAAACTATGAAGCTATCATTATTTTATCCTGAGTATACCAAAGGGCTTTTTACCATCTTAGGAACTAGGCACACAAACATTCCCGCTAATTTAGGCGATTGAAAATCGAATATTCAAACATTCTCGATGATTTCGGCGATTGAAAATCCTATATTGTTATTACCATTATACATCTTAACACATTTGCACATTTGCACACTCTAATATTTCAATATTTTTTCAATAACACCCTCTTTAAACTCCTTCCCTTTTTTAAGATGCCGGGAAGCGGCACGAGCGAAGCTCTTGCCGAAGACGGGAGGGTCAGAGAGGGCCGGGATGAGGTCTCTGGGATACAATGGGATATGATGAGATAATCGGAAATAAATTCATATTAGCCACCAGCAAGGATTCCAGCGATTACTGTTATCCCATCGCGTTTTTTTGAGACAATGGGATAACCAAACAATAAGCATTTTTCGGAAATCTGTTCTTTTTTAAAGGAAGAAGTAAAGCACCTGGGCCAGACATAAAGAAGCGAGGTTCACAAATTCCGAATACCAAACTCCCAATACCGCAAAAATGGGATAATATGAGATAATCGAAAATAAATTTATATCAGCCACCAGCAAGGGTTTCAGCGTTTACCATTATCCCATCGAGTTTTTTGAGGTAATGGGATATGCACCTCAAACTCCAAAGAATAAATTTAATAATATTTTCATATCACCACGCTTATCTGCCGTCAGACAGGCATGACAATTGCAATTGCCCATGATACAAAAACGATAAATGAAATTACAAAAATACCTTAGTTATGATACTTGTTGCTACTTTTACACCTGAAATACTACAATAATGATAAAGAAATTAGTCATATCGCATAGCAACACAAAGGCAAGGGCCTTGCTGGAAGAGATTGACCAGAAGAAAGCCGGGATGAGGAAGAAGGTTGAAAAACGAATAATGGAGAGAAGGCAAAAACCTACGGCATAATCGCTAAATAATAATATTGTATTACAGGTATCTTATAACGCTGAAACCAATAGCTATACAACTCACTACATAGGTTACCTCTGCCTGAACAGCAGTCCTCATATTAATATGGCCCCAAAAGAATTTGAAGATTTTGCGGCAGAACTGGTTTCTAATGCAAAGTAAAATAGAAAAACCAGAAGTGCACATCCGACTGATTTTAAACGAAGAAAGCCGAGACAGTAAACTGCTCAGCTTTCTTAAGAGTATTGGGATATACTTTTATGCTTTCTTGATGCTCACTTTGTCGTTCATATCAGAGTCAACAAGTATGCGGCCACAATGTTCGCATACAATGATCTTTTTGTGCTGGCGTATTTCGCTCTGCCTTTGTGGTGGTATCACGTTGAAGCAACCGCCGCATGAATCACGATGGATTGGCACAACTGCCAGGCCGTTGCGGTAGCTCTTGCGAATACGCTGATAGGCTGTAAGCAGGCGTGGATCAACTTTGCCGCGGGCCTCGTCAGATTTTTCAGCAAGTATTTTTTCTTCAATTTCAGTTTCAGCCGAAATCTTTTCGAGTTCTACACGCTTTACCTTCAGGGCTTCTTCTACTTCCTTGATTTTCTCTTCGGTTTTGAGGTGCACATTGGTACGGTCTCTCAGCTCGAAAGTAGCGTCCTTGATGTGTTTTTCGTTCAGGCGCACCTCGAGTTCCTGCATTTCAATTTCCTTATTGATAGCTTCAAACTCACGGTTGTTCTTAACGTTGTCCTGCTGTTTTTCGTATTTTTTAATTAAAGCCTGAGCTTCCTTTTTACCATTGGTTTTCAGTTCGATAAAGGCATTAATGCTGTTGATTTCCGCATCAATATTGGTGATACGGGTCTGCAGCCCTTCGATCTCATCTTCCAGGTCTTTTACCTCCATTGGTAATTCGCCCTTCATGGTCCTGATCTCATCAATTTTTGAATCAACCTTCTGTAATGCAAGGACGGCGGTTAGCTTTTCCTCAACCGAAAAGTCTTTTACTGTAGCCATTAATAATAATATTTTACCGGATTGGTATTTAAATTTGATAAAAGGATTGCAAATGTAGGGAATTTTTCTTTAAGTAGTGATTCAAATATTTCGGAGGTAAATTGTTCACTTTCGTAATGGCCTATATCGGCAATGATGACCTTTCCCTCGGCATCAAAAAACTGGTGGTATTTAAAGTCGCCGGTAATAAATATATCCGCTCCCGCCCTTATAGCATCTTTAAGCAGAAAGCTACCCGAACCACCACACAATGCAACTTTTTTAATATCACGCCCCAGCAATTCTGTGTGCCTGATACAATCTGTTTTCATTTGTTTTTTCAGAAATGCCAGAAAATCAGTTTCTGACATTGCCTCCGGCAGACTACCCACCATCCCTGCACCAATATGCTGGTTGGTATTGGATAATGGGATGAGTTCATAAGCTACCTCTTCGTAAATATGGCTGTCGAATAATGCTTTGAGCACCCTGCCCTGCAGATGCTGCTGCACCAGCACCTCAATTTTTACTTCCTGCACCTGTTCTCTTTTGCCCCCGGCCTCCCCTATTGCCGGATGGGTACCTGCATCGCCCCTGAAAGTGCCTGTGCCTGTAGTATTGAAACTGCATTCTTTATAATTACTAATGTGCCCGGCGCCGGCGGCAAATAATGCCTCCCTTACCTTATCGGCTACATCAACAGGGGCATATGTATACAATTTGCTCAAAGTGTTTGCTCTCGGAGCCAGCACAGAAGTAGTAACCAAGCCCAGTTTTTCAGCAATTTTAGCGCTCACGCCATAGCTCATATTGTCGAGATTGGTATGGGCAGCGTATATACTTATGTCGTTCTTAATTGCCTTCTTCACTACCCTTTCCACATAGTTCCGGCCAGTTATCCGCTTCAATCCGGAAAATATCAGGGGATGGTGGGCAATAATCAAATTACACCCCCGCTCGATAGCCTCGTCCACAATTGCCTCGGTAACATCCAAAGTAATCAGTACACCGTTGACACTATCTTCAGTATTCCCAACCTGCAGGCCACAATTGTCGTAGCTTTCCTGGTAGACCGGCGGGGCGAAAGATTCTATAGTTTCAATTATATGTTTTACAAGCATTTTTATATTGCCATTTTTAGCTTATCAGCTTCTAATTTTACCAGAAAACATTGATGATATCAGTATACAATTTAAAGTTCTGATCGGAAGTTAACACAATTAATTTTTCTTCAAAGGCAGTTGATATAAGCAGCCTGTCAAATGGGTCCCGATGAATTTCATACAATGGAACCTTATCATAGCAGGATAAATGCCTATTTTGTAATTGCATGAAAACAAAATCGTCTTTAATAGCCTGGTGATACACTTCGTCAACTGTTGATACAAACAGTGGCAGTTTTCCTATCTTTTGTTTGATTGCTATTTCAAAAAGACTAATCTGGCTAAAGAAAATATTATTTTCAGTATCCTGGATTATATCCATAACCTTTTTGGGTATTTTGGGACTATTTTCCTGAAACCAAATCAGGCAACTGGTATCTAACAGATAATTTAACGACATTACATATAATCTTTTAGATCCTCCAATGGTTCATCAAAGTCTTCAGGAAGAGACACTTTCCCTTTTAATCCGCCTGGCATTCTTTTTTTAATATTTATCAGCTCCGGTTCATTAGTCAGGAAAGTAATCATTACATTTGTTTTTCCCTGCACAGGCGCATCCTCCTGCAGAATAATCTGCCCTTCGTTATACAATCCTTTGATAGTAGTAAACATAAACTTAACCTCCTTTAACCAAAGGTACAGAAATTTATAGACTAGTTTTACCTGCTCCAGGCATGGCAGAAAAATAACATTAATATTAATTAACAGAATTTTATTTTTTCTGTCGCTAATATTGCAACCTTTAGTATGCTGCAAAACCGTCACTTAATTATTCAATTCATCGGCATCATTTTGCTGATATGCGGCTATTGTCTGAGCGACCAGCCAGACAGCTGGTCATTGATGCATATTAATCCAAACCCAACAAATCCATCTGTATTTACCAAATCGACACATACCAATCGAAATTCATGCACTAGCAATACCACAATCTCCTGCCAAAACAGCCCATTAAAAAAAACACAGACCCCAAAATATATTGCATTTGAAATCGTATTGGCTCCTAAAAATCACTTTGTCGATCAGCCAGTTCAACAATTAAATCATACAACAGCCCTACGGGCAGAATACAATTACCTTTTCTTTGAAGAGATCAATCCGCCTCCTCCCAAGGCCTGCTAAGGCTTTATTTGCCGGCATCGGCCTTTCCATTTAAAGTTTTGATGCTGAATATCAAAAATAATTTACTAATTAAATAAAATAATTTGCATGCTTTATAAAAAGCTTGCAACAAATTTATGCGCATTGTGTTGCGTGTATTTGTTGCAAACAAATGTCCTATTTGCACAGGTGCAATTGTCCCTACCTGCCGCCGACACACTGAAACTGGAAATAAAACAGGCAGAAGCGGTATTTCTGGATAGTAATCTGCAACTCCTAGCCCAGCGTTACAATATCCAATCGGGAAAGGCACTGGTGGAGCAAGCCAAAAAATGGGACAATCCCGTTCTGAATACCGATCAGAATATCTATTCCGGCAATAGTTTCTTTCAGCATTCAGTAGATGCTCACGGAAATCCGCAGGGCGAAATATTTATGCAGGTGCAGCAACTGATAAAAACTGCAGGAAAACGAGGAAAGCAGGTTGACCTGGCACGCGCCAATGTAAACATGGAAGAATGGCAGTTCAGAAGTGTAATGCGAAACCTGAAGGCATTATTGTTTAAAGACTTTTATACTATAGCCCAGCTTGAAGGGAATGCCCGACTCTACAACGAGAATATGCAGCGACTGATGCAACTAAAGAATGCCCAGGAACAGGAATTGAAGGCCGGTAATATTGCCCGCAAAGAATACCTGCGGGTACAAGCCCTGATCATAAGCCTGCAGCAGGATATGACTGAAAATGCAAGGGATATGAATGACGCCCAAAGTGAGCTAAAAACGATTCTGCGGATAACTGGGAATAAATATATAAAGCCCATAGTGACAGATACTGAAAGTACAGAGCTCCCAAAGCTTTCTATTCAGGCCCTCGTAGATTCGGCAAAACACAACAATACCGACTATCAGCAGCAGGTATCTCAGTTGCAATATAACCAGCAGAACTTCCGGCTTCAGAAAGCCCTGGCAGCACCTGATATTACAATTGGTACTGAATTTGACCAGGCAGCCAATTATGCACCCAACTATTTTGGGCTAGCTATTTCTTTCCCTCTGCCATTCTGGGACAGAAATCAGGGCAACATTAAATCAGCGCATTACCAGGTAAAACAACAGGAAGCAACCATGTATGATGCTGAGGTAAAACTTCAGAATGATGTAATGAACGCTTACCAGAAATTACTATTGAGCATCCGGCTTAGCTCGAATGATAACAGCAGATTCTATAAGGACTACTACCAGTTGCAGAAAAATATTATGGAGAGCTATAACAAAAGGCAGATAAGCCTGATAGAATTCCTTGACTTTTTTAATGACTACCAGGCGGTAAGGCAGAAGGAACTGCAGCAGATCCTGAATCTGAGGCTGGCTAAGGAAGAACTGAATGACATTGAAGGAACAGACATTATTAAATAAAATTCAAAAAATACCAAGAATGAAACTACTCATATTACCAGCTCTTTTTGCAATAATTATGTTCGCATCGTGCGAGCATAAAGAGCCCATGGTGGAAGTAAATAAGAAATTCATGCTGAGCGATACCATGCGCAAAATGATTCAGATTGATACAGTAGCCAATTGCAATATTACCGATGAATTGTCGCTGAGTGGAGTGGTAAGCTTCAACGACAATAATGTTGTAAAAGTGTATCCCCGCATCAGCGGTCAGGTGATGGAGGCTAAAGTATCATTAGGCGATAAAGTTACCAAGGGGCAGGTACTGGCAGTAATACATAGTGCCGATATAGCGGGTAGCTATAACGATCTGAACAGCGCCAATGCTGATGTTTCAATAGCGAAGAGACAGATGGAAAATGCAGAATCGCTCTACAAAAATGGCATCAGCAGTGAGAAGGAATACAATGAAGCAAAACAGAATTATGAAAAAGCCATCTCCGCGCGCAATAAGGTGCAATCAGTAATAACAATCAATGGCGGTGGTAAAACCAGCGAGGGTGGCAAATACAGTGTTACAGCTCCGATTGATGGCTATATTGTAGAAAAAAAGGTTACGGCAGGAGCCTTTATAAGGCAGGATATGGGCGATAATCTTTTCACTATATCTGATCTTAAGAATGTATGGGTATATGCAAATGTATACGAAGCCGATATCTCTAAAATAAAAGAGGGATATGGGGTAAAAGTACTGCCGCTATCCTACCCTGATAAAATATTCACTGGGAAGATAGACCGCATTAGCCAGGTATTGGATCCGCAGAGCAAGGCAATGAAAGTCCGCATAAACCTGGACAATTC
Organism: uncultured Bacteroidota bacterium; assembly: GCA_903904855.1. Taxonomy (GTDB): domain Bacteria; phylum Bacteroidota; class Bacteroidia; order Chitinophagales; family Chitinophagaceae; genus Nemorincola. The sequence goes on from CAIVEH010000112.1 coordinate 43,410, forward strand.
AGAAATGCTATTAAAGCCCGATATGTTTACCAAAGTGATGGTAAACAATGAAGAAGGGACCAGGGCGCTATGCATACCTGCAGCAGCTGTTGTGCAACAGGATGGAAAGAACTATGTAGTTGTATATAAAAATGACAGCGACCTGAAAGTAGCCCAGATAGTACTGCTGAAAACAGTTGATAGTAAATCTTACATAAGCGGAGGCCTGACTGCCGGAGATAAACTGATCTCCAAAAACCAGATACTTATTTTTAATCAGCTTACAACAGAGTAAAATACAGGCACCCTTGTGCCAGACAGATAAGACTATTTAACCAACACATATCATTCTTCATTTACTGAGAATCATAAACCCCTTTTGCAAAAAAACAGAAGGATGCTAACCATGGATGATGTTCCATGCTGATTCTTGTAAGCAAAAAAACTTACGACATGCACAAACTGATCAGGCAGATTATATATTTTTCCTTGAGGCATCGTTACTTTGTCTTTTTCATGACTGGCATACTAGCTGTAATAGGCTTTTTCTGCTACAGGGATACTCCGATTGAAACTTTCCCGGATGTTACCAACACCCAGATAATCATAATTACACAGTGGCCAGGAAGAAGCGCCGAAGAGGTAGAGAAATTTGTAACTATTCCTCTGGAAACCACGCTTAATTCAGTACAGAGCAAAATAAACCTCCGGTCTACTTCGTGTTTCGGACTATCCTATATCCGACTGATATTCGACGACAATGTTGATGATGCATTTGCGCGGCAGCAGGTATTTACCCGGATAGGCAATGCCGATCTTCCTGAGGGCATTACCCCCGAAGTGGAGCCCCCATATGGGCCAACGGGAGAAATTTACCGATACACTCTGGAAAGCAAAACAATGAACGTCCGTGACCTCAACACCATACAGGAATGGGTTTTGGACCGGCAGTTCAAATCTGTTCCGGGTGTAGCAGATGTGAACACATTCAGCGGAGGTGAAAAGATCTATGAAATTCGTGTAAACCCCAATGAGACCATGAACTATGGACTTACACCGCTTGATGTTTATAACGCTGTATCTAAAAGCAATATCAATGTTGGCGGAGATGTACTGGAGGAGAACGGCCAGGCATTTATTATCAGGGGCATTGGGCTACTGAACGACATCAATGAAATCAACAACATCATCGTTACCAAAATAAATGGAGTGCCTATTCTGGTCAAAAATCTGGCTGATGTATCAGAGACCGAAAAGCCGAGACTGGGTAATGTGATGCACGATAAAGACGAAGATGTGGTGGAGGGTATTATAGTAATGAGAAAGGGTGAAAATGCAGCCCAGGTGCTGGATGGCATACATGAAAAGGTAAAGGAACTGAACGCAAATATATTACCGAAAGACGTGAAAATCGTTCCATTTTATGACCGCAGCAATCTGATGGAATTTGCCACGCATACGGTTTTGCACAACCTGTTTGAAGGTATTATACTGGTAACGCTTATCGTACTGATCTTCATGGCTGACTGGCGCACAACACTCATAGTAGGTATCATCGTTCCTCTTGCACTGTTGTTTGCCTTTATGCTGATGAGGATGCGGGGAATGACCGCCAACCTTCTATCTATGGGCGCGGTGGACTTTGGTATCATCATTGATGGCGCTGTGGTAATGGTGGAGGGCCTGTTTGTGGCACTCGACTACAGGGCCAGGGAAGTGGGCATGGAACGATTCAATAAACTGGCAAAACTAGGTTTGTTCAAAAATGTAGGCACAGAAATGGGAAAGGCAATATTCTTCTCAAAAATCATTATCCTCACCTGCCTGATACCCATATTCGCTTTCAGAAAAGTAGAAGGCAAAATGTTTTCACCACTCGCCTATACCCTTGGTTTCGCCTTGCTTGGCGCGTTGATTTATACGCTTACCCTGGTGCCTGCGCTTTCAAGTATCCTGCTGCGCAAAAACGTAAGAGAAAAACATAATCCGGTTGTCGGGTTCTTTGAAAAATATATCATGCGCGCATTCAGATGGGTATATTCGCATCAGCGGATAAGCCTTATCGTTGCAGTGTCGGTTATGATTCTATCTTTTGGATCATCCAGGTTCCTTGGTTCTGAGTTTTTACCAGAATTAGATGAAGGTGCACTATGGGTTAAAGGACAACTGCCCATGAGCGCGTCACTGGATGAGAGTAATAAAATAGGCCGGGAAATGATGACCATCATTTCACAGTTTCCGGAAGTAAAACATACCCTTACCCAGGTAGGCCGAACGGTAGACGGCACCGACCCTAAGGGATTTTTCAATATTGAGATAGCCGTAGATCTGAAGCCTAAGGATGAATGGCCAAAAGGCGTAACAACAGAAAGCCTTATAGATGCTATGGATAAACAATTGAGCAAGATACCCGGTATTCTCTACAACTATTCGCAGCCGATCAGAGACAATGTGGAAGAGGCGGTAGCCGGAGTGCCTGCCTCATTGGCTGTAAAAATATCAGGAAAAGACTTTGGCAAACTGGATACACTGGCCAATGAAGTTATGGCGCAATTGCGCAAAGTGAAAGGTGTTGAAGATCTTGGTGTGCTGCGCAATCTTGGCCAACCGGAATTTCGTATAGAGCTGAACCAACAGAAAATGGCTATGTATGGCGTGAGCATTGCCGATGCCAATGCTGTAATCGAAATGGCAATCGGGGGCAAAGCCGCCACACAGCTTTATGAGGGTGAGCGAAAATTTGATATTCGTGTACGATATAGCAAGGAATTCAGAAATTCAAGGGCCAAAATTGAAAACCTGATGGTACCTACTCAGGACAATACACGCATTCCGCTGAAGGAAATATCAGACATAAAGGTGCTTACGGGACCATCCTTTGTATACAGGGATAATAATGCCCGTTATATTCCGGTGAAATTTTCAATACGCGGCAGAGACCTGGGCAGCACCATAGCTGAAGCACAGAAAAAAGTGGAAGCCAATGTAAAAGTACCTCATGGTTATAGTATGACCTGGAATGGAGAATTTGAGAATGCTCAGCGGGCATCCAAAACCTTGTCTCAGGTGGTTCCTCTCTGTCTTATTGCCATTTTCCTGTTGTTGTTTATCACCTATGGCAATGTAAAGGATGCCTTCCTTACCATCATGAATGTTCCTTTTGCATTGATAGGAGGAATTCTCGCGCTTCACATTACAAGGATGAATTTCAGCATAAGCGCAGGTATAGGGTTTATTGCCTTATTCGGGGTCTGTATTCAAAACGGGGTAATACTCATAAGTGTGTTCCGGAAAAACCTTGAAGAAAAGCTGGCATTGGATAAAGCCATTGAATCGGGAGTTCAGTCGCGCATCAGGCCAGTAGTGATGACAGCCCTGATGGCTGCTATTGGCCTTTTGCCAGCAGCCATCAGCACCGGTATTGGGTCTGAAACCCAAAAGCCTTTGGCAATTGTAGTTATTGGAGGGTTGATTACTTCTACTATACTTACACTGCTCATTTTGCCTGTAATCTATTCCATATCTTACAACCTGATACACAAACGAGAAAACAGGAAACTACTCAAGAGAATTGGTGCAGTGCATTGATAATTACCAAGCAAGCATTTTGATGCCCGCAAGTATAGCTTGCGGGCATCTTTCATTTAGTGAAATTTTGAGGTACTACATTATTTCTAATAAATTTAAGAGTAATTTGTGCCCTAATGCCTGGATTAGTAAATAGCTGACCCAACAAGCATTCAATTCTATAATATTACTTCATGAATAAGCTAATTAAGCAGATAATATATTTCTCTTTAAGGCACAGATACCTGGTATTTTTCATGACTGGTGTACTGGCAGTAATAGGGTATATCAGCTACCGGAATACCCCAATCGAAACCTTTCCGGATGTAACCAATACCCAAATCATTATAATAGCCCAATGGCCAGGCAGAAGCGCCGAGGAGGTTGAGAAATTTGTAACCATATCCCTGGAAACCGTGCTCAATTCTGTGCAAAGCAGAACAAGCCTCCGGTCAACTTCATCTTTCGGTCTCAGCTATATCCGGATCATTTTTGACGACAATGTTGATGACGCCTTCGCCCGGCAACAAGTGCTGAGCAGACTAGGCGGAGCTGACCTCCCGGAAGGTGTAAAACCTGAAGTAGAGCCGCCTTATGGGCCTACCGGGGAAATTTACAGGTACACACTTCACAGCAAGATAAAAGACATAAAAGAACTAACCGCCATACAGGACTGGGTACTCGACAGGCAATTTAAATCAGTACCGGGCGTTGCAGATGTAAACAGTTTCGGGGGTGAAGAAAAGGTATATGAGATCAGCGTAAATCCAGATCTGCTTTTCAAATACAGCCTTACATCACTTGATGTATATAATGCCGTTACAAAAAGCAATATTAACGTTGGTGGAGATGTACTGGAAAAAAACGGACAGGCTTATGTAGTCAGGGGTATAGGCATACTTAATGATAAATCAGAGGTAGAGAACATAATTATTACCAAGATAAACAATGTTCCGATACTGGTAAAGCAGGTGGCGGAAGTAAGAGAGGCTGGAAAACCCAGGCTGGGTTGGGTATCAAGAGATTCGGAGGACGATGTGATCGAGGGAATAATTGTAATGCGTAAGGGTGAGAATCCGGCAGAAGTACTGAAGAAAATACAGGAAAAAGTAAAGGACCTCAACGAAAATATATTACCAAAAGGTGTAAGCATCAATACATTTTATGACCGTACCGAATTGATGGACTATGCAACACATACGGTAATGCATAATCTTATTGAGGGCATTATACTGGTAACTCTTATAGTGCTCATTTTTATGGCCGATTGGCGAACTACCCTCACAGTTGGCATTATTGTTCCTTTGGCATTATTATTTGCTTTTATGCTGATGCGCCTCAAGGGCATGTCAGCCAATCTGCTGAGTATGGGGGCGGTGGACTTCGGAATCATTATTGATGGTGCAGTGGTGATGGTAGAAGGTATCTTTGTGGCGCTGGACTCTAAGGCCAAGGAGGTGGGAATGGATAAGTTCAATAAACTCGCCAAACTGGGCCTTTTCAAATCAGTAGGCGCTGAAATGGGGAAGGCAATATTCTTCTCCAAGGTAATCATTCTTACCTGCCTTATACCCATATTTGCCTTCCAGAAAGTTGAGGGAAAAATGTTCTCTCCCCTTGCATATACCCTGGGATTTGCATTGCTAGGCGCACTTGTATATACTCTCACCTTTGTTCCTGCCCTCTCCAGTGTGCTGCTCAAAAAAAATGTACGGGAAAAGCACAACCCTGTTGTTGCATTTTTCGAAAAATACATCATGCAGGCATTCAGATGGGTATATAATCACCAAAGACTAAGCCTGATAACAGCAGTGTCTTTTATGGCCATAACATTCTTCTCAACCCGGTATTTAGGCACTGAATTTTTGCCTGAATTGAACGAAGGAGCGCTTTGGGTAGAGAGTGAATTGCCCATGAGTGTAAGCCTGCCTGAAGCCAAAATAACCAGTGACAAAATAATACAGATATTGCGTAAGTTCCCCGAAGTCAGGCAAACCCTTTCCCAGATCGGACGCACCAATGATGGTACCGACCCCAAAGGTTTCTTCAATGTGCAGATACAGGTAGACCTGAAACCAAAGGAAGAATGGCGCAAGGGGCTTACCGGCGATATGCTCATTGACAGTATGGACAGGCAGCTAAAGAAAATACCAGGCTGCATTTTCAACTATTCCCAGCCGATCCGCGATAATGTGGAAGAAGCTGTAGCGGGGGTTAATGCTGCTCTTGCAGTAAAGGTATTTGGCCCCGATTTTCATATACTTGATTCACTTGCAGGCGTAATAAAAGGCGTTTTGAAAAATGTTCAGGGTATTGATGATCTTGGTATCCTCAAAAACCTTGGCCAACCCGAATTCCGGATAGAACTGGACCAGCAAAAGATGGCTATGTATGGTGTAAATATTGCCGATGCCAACTCCGTAATTGAAATGGCCATAGGTGGTAAGGCCGCAACCGAATTGTATGAAGGCGAGCGAAAATTTGATGTCAGGATCAGGTATAACGAAGACTTCCGTAATACACAGGAAAAGATTGAACAATTACGCGTTCCTACTCAGGATGGCACCCGGATACCTATTAGTGAGATAGCTACAATTCGCCAACTTACCGGTCCCGCTTTTATTTTCAGGGACAACAACACAAGACATATTGCGGTAAAATTCTCAAACCGCGGCCGCGACCTTGGTAGCACCATAACCGACGCCCAGGCTCAGGTAGCAAAAGTTCTTAAATTGCCCAAGGGCTACAGCATGACCTGGAATGGCGAATTTGAAAACCAGGTAAGGGCATCCAAAACCCTTGCCAATGTGGTGCCTATATGCCTGCTCGCTATCTTTCTGCTGTTGTTCATCACCTATGGCAATGCAAAGGACGCCTTCCTGACCATCATGAATGTACCATTTGCGTTGATAGGCGGTATACTGGCACTACACCTGACAAGGATAAATTTCAGTATCAGTGCCGGGATTGGCTTTATAGCTCTATTCGGTGTCTGTATACAGAATGGGGTGATATTGATCAGCGTATTCCGAAAAAACCTGGAACAGAAACTGACCATTCATATGGCCATTGAGCAAGGAGTACTCTCCCGCATAAGGCCGGTGGTGATGACGGCTTTAATGGCGGCAATCGGATTGCTACCGGCAGCAATAAGTACCGGCATTGGTTCAGAAACACAAAAGCCGCTGGCAATTGTGGTTATAGGCGGATTGATTACATCTACTATACTCACACTGCTAATACTTCCGGTAATTTATTCCATTTCCTACAACCTGATACACAAAAGGGAAAACAGAAAAATATTACGTAAAATGGGAGTTATCAGCAAGCCGGGAGAAAATATGTAGTAGTCTTATATGGGCTTAATAGCTGGCCTTCACGATAACGAACATAGAGTCATGCAAACTACTGATTTCTGCGCGCTTTAAAAGTATTATAGAAGGCAAGGTAATTGTCTTAATCAGAATTAGATGCTTACTACTGCAAGCTAAAATGCGGATTATAAATCACACCAAATGCATTTCCCCAGGGGTCGAAAACGGCGGCAACTTTTATATTACCACCTACATCCATTGGCTCCTCAAATGGCGTGGCTCCCAACTGAAGCAGGGCTGCATAGGTATCATCGACGTCATCTACACCCCAGTAGGCGATAACATTGGCTACTTTGGGTGTTTCGGCGCCATCTTCGGGCTGCAGGCCCAGCTCGTAGCCAGCTACATTAAATCCTACATAGAAGGGCTCATTGAAATAGGGCTCTATACCAAGGGCTTTGGTGTACCATTCCCTGGCAGTATTGATATCAGCTACTTTATAACCTACAGTGCGTAGACCGTGCAATTTTATGGACATAATGAAAGAATAAAAGAGTAAATATCGGTTATATTAGTAAACTACCAACTTGCCTGTTATTGCAATATTGCCTGAATAGTTAGCCCTGAAGATATAAAAGCCCGGACTGAAATGATCAGTGATTTTAGCAGCTGGCGCAGCATATTGCCTGATGCGGCGGCCGGTGGCATCGAATACTTCAAAAAGAGCACAGTCTGTACCAGCCTGCAATTCAAAAGATACTGCGCCATGGCCATCCTGTGCTACTTTAATTGTACCTATAGTAGAATAAAGGTTATCAACAGATGTTGGCCCGTAATGAATTGTATCGGTTAATGTTTCGGTAAAACAACTGGTGATGGCGGTGTGACTTACTACATAGTTGCCCGAACCACCATAAGTATGAACCGGATTAGTGGCAGTATCGTGTGTGCCATCTCCGAATGTCCAGTAACTATTACCACTTACCGGAGAGTGACCTGTAAATGTAAATGTACTGCCCATACGAGTATCGGTAAAACCGGCATATGGGTAATGACCGTATTGCTGCCATTGGGTAAGGCTGTCGAACACCACCTTGTCGGATACCTGCTGCAGGGTATGGGCAACCGTGGCTGTTAATCCATCGGTATAGCTGCAACCATAGGTCTTTTTGTGGAAGATGGATGAGTAAAGCACACAGCTTTCGAGGTAAGAGCCAGGAATAACAGGGTGCGAACTATCTGAGATATAGAGCCAGATAGATGGTATGCTGTCCATTACTTTTTTCCAGGCCATACCTACAGGGGCTACAATGGCATTATTGTCGTGTGTCATTTGCATATAGCTTTCACGCAGGCGCTGCTGCATACCGGCATAGGTGCAGATAGCGGGATATACGCCACAGTTCATCGGATCGCCATTGGCATGCCCCCAGGTCATAAGAAACATGGTTTGGGTGCAGCTGTCGTTGGCATGAATCATGCTGTCCAGCTTATGGGCATAGGGATATACTTCAGTATCCACCTCGGCAGGCGGGAAGGCAGGCATCTGACTTTGCTCCTGAAGCACAACAATATCCCATTGCTGAGAGAATATTTTTGAAATGGTGGTGGCATTGGTGCAATGCAATGCAAAAGTATACCCACCCGGATCAGATTCATCATATACCATAGTATCGCCGAGGGCAGTGGCCATGGTTTGCAGCATAAGCGGCATATTGTTGGTATAGGTGTAGCTGTTACCAATGAAGAGGACTTTGCGCTTTGTAGCATTGACTGATTGGGTAATCGAAAAGCAGATCAGAAAGAGGATGTAAAATTGAAGTTTGCTCATAATATGTTATTGCATTTATGTATATGTGGATGCAAAGGTAGGCTGAAAACAGTTTCAAAATATAGAATGGTATAGATTGCCACATTGAATATAACCAACAAAGAGCGCCAGAGTTACCTCTAAGTAAACCATTAAAAGAATATTTTGGAAGAACGACCTCGACGATTATGGCTGGTAAAATTACCTTTTTGCTTAAGCAATTAACGGGTGTAATAACAATTCATTCTCACTTTAACGCTACCTTCAAAAGGCACGTAGCCTTAAAATTATTATAAAATGTTTTGTTTTTTTGCGGGCTTTTTCAAAAAATGAAAACCTACTGACTCTTCCGTCATAAAATCTGAAACACAATATTTGAGTAGAAAATCATATTTGAATTGATAGTTTAAAAAAAACGCATATCAACAATGCCTTTATAGAATAAATAATTAATTTTATGCATAATTTTACTCATGAACGTCTCATTCTTTAACCTTACCCTCCGCTCGCTTACAGCTGATGACGGACCCGGATTATTCAATCTGATAGACCGCAACCGGCTACGCCTACGCGACTATTTCCCAGTTACCACAGCTACCATAACCAGCCTGGATGCCTGTTTTAAATACGTGGATAACAAAATGGAACAGGCCGAAAAAAGAGAACATTTCACTTTCGTTATAGCAGATGATAACAACCATTTGCAGGGTTTGTTTTTTATTAAAAATATCGACTGGCGGGTGCCAAAAGGCGAACTGGCCTATTTCATTGATAAAAAGCTGGAAGGAAGAGGCATAATGACCAAAGCTTTAGCTGAAGTCATAGACTATGGATTCAATACACTGGCTATGAACAAGCTGTTCCTGGTTACCAGTACAAACAACGTTTCAAGCCGCAAAATTGCTGAGAAAAACGGATTCACACTGGAAGGCACACTGAGAAACAATTTCAAGCTTAGTACAGGCGAACTTGTAGATATGGCATACTACGGCATATTGAAAAGTGATAAAATGAAACCCTGAGAGCTGGTCTACACTCGAAATATTTATACCTCAACTCCTGCAGCAAACCCTTTCAGCAATCCCATCCATTCGTCATCTGTAAGCCCTAACCATGCAGCATTTGCCTTTTCAGTATCCTCCTTATTTTCTGTAGTTTTATCCAGGTGAGCAGTTTCATTCCGTCCGTGATACAGCGCCTTTAGTAATATTTGGTCCCGCTCTATTACCAAAGTACCGGAAGCTTCGTCTTGTTCGGGCAATTTGGCTGTATAAGTTGGGTTTGCAACTGGTAGCAGATGCACTGCAAAGGTCTCTCTGTTTTCATCCGGGTAATCATCATATTCCACCGACACTACTACAAACCAGTCATGCTCCGCCCCCACCCTGTAATCAGCCTTTTTACTGATCAGGATATGGTCGCCTTTCCTGGCTTTTCTGTGCAAAACATGCCCCTTGATATCTGTCAGCTTGAATTGAAAGGAAATATCAGCGCACGATTGCCCCCATTGGTTTACATTCCATAATCTTTCTTTGGCATCCACAAACCAATCTTCTGCTTCATCGATATCGGTTGCAGTAATAGCA